>NZ_CAFI01000205.1 GCF_000239775.1 Bradyrhizobium sp. ORS 375 | reverse complement strand
CCTCGGCCGCCTGCATGGCCGGCGCGAAGGAGATTCTGGCGATGAAGAACGCCTCTGCGCTGTATGCCAATGCCGTTCCCGGCATCGTGCAGCAGGCCAAGCAGACGCTGCTGCAGTCCAACCTGAACTACCAGAAGGACCTCGACGAGGTCGCGGTCGTGGTCGCGCAGACCTATGCCGGCAAGGAGAAGGAGATCGGCGACAAGATGGCGCAGATCTACTGCAACGAGTTCACCGATGCCGAGATCGCCAATCTGGTGACCTTCTACAAGACGCCGCTCGGCCAGAAGCTGATCAACGCCGAGCCGAAGGCGATCCAGATGAGCATGGTCGCGACGAACCAGTGGGCCGCGGAATTTTCGGAGACCGTGACCGCGCAGTTCCGCGCCGAGATGCGCAAGCGCAACAAGCCGATCTGACACATACGGCGGCAAAGGTCGGCTCGGAGGACAGATGGCTGAATTCGACGTCGACCTGTTCGTAATCGGTGGCGGCTCGGGTGGCGTGCGCGCCGCCCGCATCGCGAGCGGCTATGGCGCCCGCGTTGTTGTCGCCGAGGAATATCGCATGGGTGGCACCTGCGTGATCCGCGGCTGCGTGCCCAAGAAGTTGTTCGTGATCGGCTCCCATGTCCGCCAGGAGATCGCCGATGCCGCCGGCTTTGGCTGGACGATTCCGCAGGCCTCGTTCGACTGGCCGACGCTGATCAGGAACAAGGACAAGGAGATCGCCCGGCTCGAGGCGGCCTACACCGCCAATGTCGAGAAGTCGGGCGCCAAGGTCGTGAAGACCCGAGCGACGATCGAGGATGCGCACACGGTGCGGCTCGCCACCGGCGAGACGATCAGCGCAAAATACATCCTGATCGCGACCGGCGGCGCGCCCAATCACGGCAAGCCGATTCCGGGCATCGAGCACGTCATCTCGTCGAACGAGGCGTTTCACCTCGAGCAGCTGCCGCGCCGGATCGTGATCCAGGGCGGCGGCTACATCGCGCTCGAATTCGCCTGCATCTTCGCTAATTTCGGCTCCGACGTCACCGTGGTCTATCGCGGCGACAACATCCTGCGCGGCTTCGACGAGGACGTTCGCAAGCACGTCCGCGCGGAGATGGAGAAGGAAGGCATCACCATCCTCACGGGATGCACCGTCAACAGCGTCGACAAGCACGGCAACGACTACACGACGCATCTGTCGAACGGCTCCAGCATCGCCTCCGACAAGGTGATGTTCGCGATCGGCCGCCATCCGGCGGTCGCCAATCTCGGTCTGGAGAAGGCGGGCGTCGCGATCAATCCGCGCAATGGCGGCATCGCGGTCGACGCGTTCTCGCAGAGCTCCGTGCCGAGCATCTATGCGATCGGCGACGTCACCCATCGCTTCAACCTGACGCCGGTGGCGATCCGCGAGGGCCATGCCTTCGCCGACACCGTGTTCGGCGGCAAGACCGTGCGCGTCGATCACGCCGACATTCCGACGGCGGTGTTCTGCCAGCCTGAAGTGGGCACTGTCGGTCTCACCGAGACGCAGGCGCGCGAGCTCTACGATCGCGTCGATATCTACAAGACCAGTTTCCGCCCGATCAAGGCAACGATGTCCGGCCGGGACACCCGTGTGCTGATGAAGCTCGTCGTCGATGGCACGAGCGACCGCGTGCTCGGCTGCCATATCGTCGGCGACACCGCCGCCGAGATCACCCAGGCCGTCGCCATCGCCATCAAGATGAAGGCCACCAAGGCCGATTTCGACGCCACCGTCGCGCTGCATCCCTCGGCCGCCGAGGAGCTGGTGACGATGCGCACGGTGACCGAGCGGCACGTGAGGCAGGCGGCGGAGTAGGGCGCGATCACGGGGGCCGATGATCGCGGTGTGACCGCGATCCGCACCGTGACTGATCGCGGCCGCTGCTGTTGGAACCGTCCAGCGAATGGGCGGTTGGGCGCGGAGAGCGACGCGCATGTCCCAGGACGATTGTCTTGCAACCTATCCGCCGTTGAACACCCTGAAGCCCGTCGCCGACGACATCTGGATCGTCGACGGGCCCGTGATCCGCTTCGGCATCCCGGGACTGAAATTGCCGTTTCCCACCCGCATGACCGTGGTGCGCCAGGCGTCCGCTGATCTCTTCATCCACTCGCCGACGCCTCTGACGCCGGAGCTCCGGGCTGAGATCGACGGCCTGGGCCGCGTGCGCGACATCATCGGTCCCAATCGCATCCACTATTGGTGGATTCCGGAGTGGAAATCGGCCTACGCTTCCGCGGCCGTCTATCTCGCACCACGCATTCGTGCGCAGGCGAAAGGTCACATCGATTTCGAAGGCAGGCCGCTGGATCGCAGCGCGGGCTATCCCTGGGATGATGAGATCGCGACCTTGCCGGTCGTCGGCAGCTACATGACCGAGGTCGCGTTCTTCCATCGCCCCTCGCGCACGCTGATCCTGACCGATCTGATGGAGAATTTCGAGCCGGCCAAGATCAGCACCGGCCTCGCGCGCTACCTGAGCTGGATCGGAGGCGTCGGTCCGCCGCATGGCGGCCTGCCGCGCGATCTCCGCCTGACATTCACATGGCGGCACCGGCGCGAGCTGCGGGCCGCGGTGGAAACCATGCTTGAATGGCATCCCGAGCGCATCGTGCTCGCCCATGGCGCCTGGCATCCTGCTGATGGCACCGCGATCCTGCGCGATGCGTTCTCGTGGTTGCTGCGGCGATGAGCTGTGAGCCGCCCCGATCGACACGATCCGGCCCGCTGTGCTCTTCACGTCAGCGACAGGCCGTATAAACTCCGCCGTCGACGACAGGGGGATAACGGATGCGGCGATGGATGATGCTGGTGGTGGCGGGCTTGAGCCTGCTTTGCCCATGCAGCCCCGTGCTGGCCGACACCCGGATCGCGTTGGTCATCGGCAACTCGGCCTATCGCAGCGTCAGCCGGCTCGAGAACCCCAAGCATGATGCGGAGCTGATGGCCGAGACGCTTCAAGGTCTCGGCTTCACGCTGATCGGCGGCGGCCCGCAGCTCGATCTCGACGAGGCCACGATGCGCCGGGCCGTGCAGACATTCGGCGCCAAGGCGCGCGGCGCCGACGTCGCGCTGGTCTACTATGCCGGCCACGGGGTGCAGGTGCGCGGCGCCAATTACCTGGTGCCGGTCGACGCCAACCCGGCGCGGGAGGCCGATGTCGACTTCCAGATGCTGGACGTCAATGTCGTGCTGCGGCAGATGGAGAGCGCGGGCACCAAGCTCAACCTCGTCATCCTCGACGCCTGCCGCAACAATCCGTTCGGCGGCCGCGGCCTGCGCGATGGCGCCAGCGGGCTCGCGCAGATGCGCGCGCCGGAGGGCACGCTGATCTCGTTCGCGACCCAGCCCGGCAACGTCGCGCTCGACGGAAGCGACGGCAACAGCCCGTTCACGAAGGCGCTGGCGGAAACGATCAGGCGGCCGGGTCTCGACATCTTCAAGACCTTCAACCAGGTCGGCCTCGAGGTGAAGCGCGCGACCGGCGGCACCCAGCAGCCCTGGGTATCGAGCTCGCCCGTCGACGGCGACTTCTACTTCGCCGGCCAAGCCTATGCGCCAGCCTCGACAGCGCAGCCGGCGCCGTCGTCCGTCGATCCGGCCGAGCGCGCCTGGGCGGTGACGCAGAACACCACCAGCATCGCCGTGCTCGAGGATTTCGTGCGGCAGTTCGGCGGCACGCCCTATGGCTCGATGGCGCGGGCCAGGATCGAGGAGCTGAAGAAGACGCAGACGGCGGCGCGTCCCGCGGAGACGCCGATCGAGCGTGCACAGGCGATCCTGCCCAACCCGCATCTCGTGCCGCGCGTGGTCAAACGCAACGTCTCGCAAGGTTATCTCAATCTGCGCCGCGAGCCTGGCCAGAAGTCGGAGATCCTCACGCGCATCCCGGCCGGTGAGACGGCGATGGTCGGCGGCTGTCTCGCGCCCGGCGACGGCATCAGCCGCTACCCGTCATGCCGCGCGGTGTGGAACGGCGTCGTCGGCTGGGTCTCGGCGAACGGGCTGGAGTAGGGCGTCGCACCTACGGACGGTGAAGGCTCGGTAGTCTTGAGTGTTGCCACCTGCAAGCTGAAGCCCAAACAGCCGGAATGGCGTCATTGCGAGCGCAGCGAGGCAATCCAGGGCTCAGCAAGGACTCTGGATTGCTTCGCTGCGCTCGCACTGAGGGAGAGTCTGTCAGCCGACCCTCAACTCGTTTGCCGCGCCACGTTGGCGTACGAGGTAGGGCCGCGCAAACATATACAGCCCCGTGCCCAGCAGCACGATCAGCGGGATCAGCGCCATCAGTCCGATCCAGAAGGCCGGCTGCTGCGTCTGCGTCATCGCCACGATGTTAAAGATCAAGCCGAGCGTGAAGGCGATGGATACCCAGCGATGCACCTGCCGGATGGTGTTGGACCAATTCATCTACTCCTCCCATGATGTCACTGCTGACGAAAGCGCGATATCTCACCTTCGTCATTCCGGAGCGTGCGATGCACGAGCCCGGAATCCATCAAGCGGCATTTGCGCGGTCCGATGGATTCCGGGCTCGTCGCGCTTCGCGCGTCGCCCCGGAATGACGGCGGAGTGTCTCGTCGACGGGGCTCAGTCCAGCCGGGACAGAGTCTGCTCCAACCCATCGAAGAATTTCGGCCAGCCGTAGCGCGCGCCCTGATAGGCGCGGGTCTGGTCGGCGGCGAAACCGGTCTGCTCCATGCGCAGATGCGTGCCCGCAGCGGTCGGAGTCAGGGTCCAGGTCACCACGCTGTCGAGGCCGAGCGCGGCCCAGCTGTAGGACAACGTCCTGTTCGGCTCGATGGTCCGGACCTGGCAGTCCACGATGCCCCAGTCGGCCTTCAGCTTGAAGCGGTGGTCAAGCTGGGGCGCGAAGTCATTGGCCATCAGCCACTCGGCGATGAGATGCGGCTGCGTCAGCGCGCGCCAGAGCTTTTCGGGCGGATGCGCGAACTCGCGCTCGACGACGACGGTGCGGGTCTCGGACGCAGAATTCATTGATCCATCCTGTTGAGCAGAGTTTCCAGTTGGTCGAACCGGCTCTCCCAGAACGCGGCCATGCGGCTGGTCCAGTCGAGCAGGGGCGCCAGCGCCTTCGGCTGCGCACGATAATGCGTCAGGCGGCCCTCATGGCGCTCGCGCACCAGGCCCGCCTGCTTCAGCACGCCGAGATGCTTCGACACCGCCGGCTGCGAGACGCCGGCCTTGGCGGTGAGCGCGCCGACGGTCTGCTCGCCATTGCGGCACAGACCCTCGAAGATCGCGCGTCGTGTCGGATCGGCAAGCGTGCGGAACAGCAGGTCGGGCGAGCGGGTCATCCAAATCCATAACTCATTGGTTATGGGTTGATGCATAACTGAATGGTTATGGATTGGTCAAGCGGGAATTGTCGTGAGTGTGAGGAGGCCAGCGCTGCAATGGCGCGCGTGCCACAGGTTCCTCGTGGCCTGTCGCGCCACACGCGCGTCCCGTCATTCCGCGACCCGTCGCGCCACGAGTCCTGAGATGGGGAAAAACGCAAACCCTGTTCAAACGTTCGTCGCCGAACACGCAGAAGGGACGCTGCCATCCTCCTGTCGGGGGACGCTGAGGGGACGCTGGGCTGCTAGCAATCCGATAGCGGTTGCTGGAGACGACGGACATGCGGGCTCATCAGAATTCAATGCAGCGCAAGCCGATCACGCTCAAGCCGGCGTTCGGCGCCGTCGTCCTCGTCGCCTTCCTGATCCTGCACATCGTCGCGATTGCGATTTTGCGAGGGACTGACACGCCGGACGGGACGCAGACGAAGCCGGTCTCGATGCTCCGGCCTTACGATTGACGCTCATTCATTTTCAACCCCATCAGCCGGAGAGTTCTCATGGCCGGGCTTTCCTCATTCCTGTTGCTCAGCACTGCTGTTTTCTTCGGCGCCTTCGTCTCCGGTCTCGCCGGTTTTGCGTTCTCGGCCGTCGCCGGCGCCATCCTGCTGCACGTATTGCAGCCGTTGGAGGCCGTGCCCTTGATGATGGCCTGCAGCGTCGGCGTTCAGGCGACAAATCTCTGGGCGCTTCGCAGCAGCATCCGATGGCGGGACAGTGCGGTGCTGATCGTGGGTGGTCTGCTCGGCGTTCCCCTGGCGCTGTGGCTGCTGCACAATGCGGATGCGCGAATGTTTCAGCAGGTGTTCGGCGCGACGATCGCGCTCTATGCCGCCTACATGCTGTTCAAGCCGGCGCTCGGCAGCCTCCAGCCCATGAGCAGGGGCCGCACCGCCATCGTCGGCTTCGGCGGCGGTCTCATCGGCGGCCTCACCGCGATGCCCGGTGCGCTGCCGACGATCTGGTGCGAGATGCATGGCCTGCCCAAGACCGAGCAGCGCGGCCTCGTCCAGCCGTTCATTGCCGCCATTCAGATCGCCTCGCTGGTGGTGATGCTGGCGCGGCAGGACCTGTCGTCCAAGGTGGTCATCGATCTCGCCTTGAGCATCCCCGCGCTGCTCGCCGGCACGGCGCTTGGCATCCTCGCCTTCCGCAAGGTCAACGACGCGCTGTTCAGGAAGATCATTCTGGGGATTCTGCTGGTGTCGGGTCTGTTGCTGGTCGTGTGATGTGCCTGCTGTCAGGCGATCGCACGAAGCTGGCCAAAGCGACTGTCCTGTCTCCAACAGCGCTCCGAAAATTCTTCTTTACGAATATCAGAAATCGTGCTCTAGTGTGCGCATCCCGCCTCACTCGGTAGGGGCGTTGCGCGCGATCGTCACGACACGCGGGGCGGGGAGCGATGGCCGCGATGGAGCCGCAGCGTGTCTTTCGATGCGCCGACGAACGGCTTGGCGCGGACGTGAAGTCGCAGCGTGCTGGCACCCCGAAGCTGGTGTCACGTTCGTGACGGCGCTTGCGCGCCGCGCGGGCTATGGTGGCCAACAAGCCCGGCGCACCAGGCAGACTGCGTATAAGCGTTAAGACCGTCGCGCAGGGAATGCCGGTTGATCTGCTGCACCTGTGGTACCTGCCGCCTGCATTTCTTTCCGCAGGCGGGCCATGGGTGAGGCCTTCACCCGGCATTCCCTGCGCCCTCCGATTTTTGCGAGGGACGGACGACCTTCATGCCTCGGGCACGCAGCGCCGCGAGATGGCGTATTGCTGTTTGATATTGTGCAGCCGGAAGCCGGGAACACCGAACTGTAGGGTGGGCAAAGGCGCATGGCACGGCACGAGTTGTCGGCGACGCTGTCACGCGCCGTGCCCACCATTGTTCATGACGTGACGGTGGCGGGCCCGGAGCTCGGCGCGACGCGCCGCCGCGGGCGCAGATCCGGGACCCAGACTCCGCGGCGGCCATTGGGTTGCGCAAGTCCATCCGCCTCGCCTCACGACATCGGACGGTGGTTATGGATCCCGGCGTTCGCCGGGATGACGGCAGGTGGGG
Organism: Bradyrhizobium sp. ORS 375; assembly: GCF_000239775.1. Taxonomy (GTDB): domain Bacteria; phylum Pseudomonadota; class Alphaproteobacteria; order Rhizobiales; family Xanthobacteraceae; genus Bradyrhizobium. Next base: position 21,017 of record NZ_CAFI01000205.1, on the reverse strand, counting down.
CAGGAGGCGCGCCGGTGCGTCGACGAAAGAGGCGAATAGGCGGGCCGGTCGCCACGGTCGTCATTGCGAGCGCAGCGAAGCAATCCAGAGTCCCGTCCACCACCCTGGATTGCTTCGCTGCGCTCGCAATGACGGGAGACAGCGGGGGGCCGTGATCATCCGGAATCTCAACCGCGTCAAAATCCTGATGCGGCCGCAAGGGCTTGGCCGAGCGTCTTAAAATCCGGATGGCAGTCGCCGGGCAGGCTGTGTATAACGCGGCGCGCCGCTGCGGGGAACGAAGCGTGCGGATGTCGAGAGGGAGTAGAGAGCCATGACGGAGCGCTGGAGCCCGGAAAGCTGGCGGTCCAAGCCGGTGCAGCAGGTGCCTGACTATCCCGACCAGAAGGCGCTGGCCGAGGTGGAGGCGCAACTGGCCACCTTCCCGCCGCTGGTGTTCGCCGGCGAGGCGCGCAACCTCAAGAAATCCCTGGCGCGAGTGGCCGCGGGCGAGGCGTTCCTGCTGCAGGGCGGCGACTGCGCCGAGAGCTTCGCCGAGCACGGTGCCAACAACATCCGCGACTTCTTCCGCGTGCTGCTGCAGATGGCTGTCGTCATGACCTATGCCGGCGCGGTGCCGGTGGTGAAGGTCGGCCGCATCGCCGGCCAGTTCGCCAAGCCGCGCTCCTCGCCGACGGAGAAGGTCAACGGCGTCGAACTGCCGAGCTATCGCGGCGACATCGTCAACGACACCGCCTTCACCGCTGAAGCGCGCATTCCCAACCCGCAGCGCCAGCTCGACGCCTACCGGCAGTCGGCGGCGACCTTGAACCTGCTGCGCGCGTTTGCCACCGGCGGCTTCGCCAATCTCGGCAGCGTGCATCAATGGATGCTCGGCTTCGTCAAGGATTCACCGCAGTCGCGGCGTTACAAGGAGCTCGCCGACCGCATCTCCGAGGCGCTCAACTTCATGCGCGCCTGCGGCCTCGATCTCGAGAGCCATCCTGAGCTGCGCGCCACCGACTTCTACACCAGCCACGAGGCGCTGCTGCTCGGCTACGAGCAGGCCTTCACCCGTGTCGACTCCACCACCGGCGACTGGTACGCGACCTCGGGTCATTTCATCTGGATCGGCGACCGCACCCGTCAGCTCGATCACGGCCATGTCGAGTATTTCCGCGGCATCAAGAATCCGATTGGCCTGAAATGCGGCCCGTCGCTGAAGCCGGATGAGCTGATCAAGCTGATCGACATCCTCAATCCCGACAACGAGCCGGGCCGGCTGACCCTGATCAACCGCTTCGGCGCCGACAAGGTCGGCGATCACCTGCCGGGGCTGATCCGCGCGGTGCAGCGCGAAGGGCGCAAGGTGGTGTGGTCGTGCGACCCGATGCACGGCAACACCATCACCTCGAACTCCGGCTACAAGACCCGGCCGTTCGACCGCATCATCTCCGAGGTGCGCGCGTTCTTCGCCGTGCACGCCGCGGAGGGGACCCATGCCGGCGGCATTCATCTGGAGATGACCGGCAAGGACGTCACCGAATGCATCGGCGGCGCGCGCGCGATCACCGATGAGGATCTCAACGACCGCTATCACACGGTGTGCGATCCCCGGCTGAACGCCGAGCAGTCGATCGACATGGCGTTCCTGATCGCCGAGCTGCTGAAGCAGCAGCGCGGCGGCAAGACCACCCCGATGCCGGCGGTCGCGGGCTTCTGATGCTCCGTCTGTGGCGCGCGACGGTCAACTCGCGCAACGGGCTTTCCTTCGCGCTCCGCTCCGAGCAGGCGGTGCGCGAGGAGGTGGTCGCGCTGATCCTGTCGCTGCCGCTCGCCTATGTCATCGGCGCGACGCCGATGCGCAGCGTCGAGCTGGTCTGCGCCGTGATGCTGGTGCTGGTCGTGGAGCTGCTCAACACCGCGATCGAGAAGCTGGCCGATCGTCTCACCACCGACCACGATCCGAAGATCGGGCAGGTCAAGGATCTCGGCTCGGCTGCGGTCGGCGCTGCGCTCTTGATGTCCGGCGGCTTCTGGCTGTTCGCGATCGCCGAGCGGCTCGGGCTGCTGTGAGTGTCTTGAGCGATGGCCGCTGACAGCTTCAAGATCACGCTGGCCCAGCTCAATCCGATGGTCGGCGACATCGCGGGCAATGCGGCGAAGGCGCGCGAGGCGCGCGCGAAAGCTGCGGCCGATGGCGCCGATCTCGTGGTGCTGCCGGAGCTGTTCATTGCGGGCTATCCGCCCGGCGACCTCGTGTGCGAGCCGGACTTTCAGGCCGCCTGCCGGGCGGCGACCGAAACGCTGGCGCGCGAGTCGGCCGATGGCGGGCCGGCGGTGCTGATCGGCACGCCGTGGAGCGAGGACGGCAAGCTCTACAACGCGATCGCGCTGCTCGATGCCGGCCGCGTCGCGGCGACGCGCTTCAAGACCAACCTGCCGGATGATCAGCCGCGCATGTTCGCGCGCGGTCCCGCCGCGGGCCCGATCAGCGTGCGCGGAATGCGCATCGGCATCGCCATCGGCGAGGACATCTGGTCCGAGAAGGCAGGCGGCGAGAACGTCGTTGAAACCTTGGCGGAGACCGGCGCCGAGCTGATCGTGGTCCCCGCAGCGGCGCGCTATGTCCGGGGCGACGGCGACCGGCGGCTCTCGGCCGCCGTTGCCGGGGTTACCGAGAGCGAGCTGCCGCTCCTCTGGCTCAATCAGACGGGCGGGCAGGGCGACGAGGTGTTCGACGGCGCGTCCTTCGCGCTCAACGCCGACCTGTCGATGGCCGCGCAACTGCCTGGCTTCGTCGACAGTGTCACCACGCTGGCGTGGAGCAGGGGGGCGGAAGGCTGGCTGTGCCGCGGACCGGTTGCGACGCTGATCGAGGGCGACGAGGCCGACTACGCGGCGCGTGTGCTCGGGCTGCGCGACCGCGTTGCCAAGGCCGGCCACAGCGGCGTCGTGCTCGGACTGACCGCAGACATCGAGTCCTTGCTATCGTTGGCGATCGCCGTCGATGCGCTGGGGTCCGCGAAGGTTCGCGGCGTGGTGCTGTCCGGGCCGGGCACGCCGCAGCAGGCGCAGGATGCGGCGATTGCAGCCGCGGCTCGGCTTGGCGTCGCGGCCGAGACGATGTCGATCGCGGCTGCCGTCGCAGCCTTCGAACAGATCCTTCCCGGCAAGCTTTCGCGTGACGCCGACCGCGATCTGTTGGCGCGCGTTCGCGCAGCGCTGCTGAGTGCGCTGGCGAGCCTGTCCGGCGCGCTCGCCCTTCTTCCGGGCCAAGGAGCGAATGGGCATGCCGCCGACATCCAGCCGTCGCAGCTGATTCGTCTCGCAGCGCTGCGCAATCGCTGGCGGCCCGTCGGCGCATTGGGGGCGGCAGGCGAGGTGATCCCGCCTGACATCATCGACCGCGCGTCGATCGATGCGTCTGATGGATGAGGCGGATGTCGCGGCGAGACGGCTCAGCGCGGCGGGATGAAGGTCGGTCCGACCGTGCGGATCTGCTTGTCGGCACCGGCGCCGGTCGTTGTGTCTGCCGTCGTGGTCGGTGCCGAAGCTTCTGCTGGCGCGGCGCCCTTCTTGGCGGCCGTGGCCGGCGGCTTGCCGGTCTGGCGCTGCTGCATCCGCTTGGCGCTCTCCTCGGTGACGATGATGTCGCCCTGCTCGGCGGCGGAGGCTCGCTCGTCGATCGACTTCAGCGCGTCGGCCCAGGTCTGGCCCGGTGCCTTGCAGGAGCAGCTCGGGTTGAACTCGGTGCGATATTTGAACGCGTTCGGCAGCGCGCTGTAGGACTGGCCGTTGATCGAGACCGCCTGGTTCATGTCCTCGCCGGGATTGCGATAGGTGAACAGCGTCGCCTCGGCGGCCGGGCACTGCGCCTTGCAGGCGCGCTCGTCATCGGCAAAGCGGCCGGGAACGGTGGCAAACGAGATCGGGAAATAGGCGCCGTCGCAGGTGCGCACGCAGACGGTGCGATAGGTGCCTTGCGGCGCGGCGAGATCGGCGCTCGGCGGCGGCAGCGAGGCCGCCGGGTTGCTGTCGGGGCCGCCGCCGAACAGGCTGGTCAGGAAGTTGCCGCCGGCATTGCCGCCGCGATTCGCGTTCGCATATTGCTGGTACTGCGGGCCGCAATTGTTCTGGCCAAGCGCGGCCAGCACCGAGCGGCGTTGATTGTCGCGCTCGCCGCCGAAGCCGCCGCCGCGCAGCCGCTCCAGGCTGCCGGTGATCTGGTCCAGGTTCGAGCGCATCTGCTGGATCTGGTTGTTGACCGGCTGGCATTCGGCCGCGCGGCCGTTGAAGATCGAGAAGAAGCCGGGGCTGTCGCAGCCCATGCGCTTGGCCTGCATGCTGACGCGATCGAGCTCGGCCTGCTGCTTGGCCGCAGCGTCCTGATAACGCCGGATCTGGTCCTCGCGCGCGGGATCGCCGCCACCGCCGCGATCGATCGTGGCGAGCTGCGCCTCCAGACGCGGGCAGATCGGATTCACGCCGGCCTGTTGTCCGGGCTGGCCGGGGGCCATCTGCGCATAGGAATCGGAACTGGACTGGGCGAAAACATGCGAGCCGGTCAGGGACAGTCCGAGCAGCGCGGTGCAGGCCAACAGGCGCGGAGACAGGGATGCGATCAAGATGCGGTATTCCGGTCCATGGGTGCTGCCGCGGAGCTAGCACAGAATTCGGAAAATTCGCGGCAGCGGCGGGCATCCCATAGCCGCTTTGTCGGGCAGCGTCACGTCGTTTCCGGGGCGCTGCGGAGGCGGGAACAGCCGTTCCCTGATGCCTCAACGTTGGCAGGTGATCGCGACGTAGTCGCTGCAGCCGCCATGAGCGCAGTTTCCACCGGCTTTCGGCACCGATCCGGTGATTTCATCGGGGTCGACCCGGCGATAGGAGGAGGCCTGCGCAAAATCGCGTGATTGGCAGTAGGACCGTGCCGCGGAGGCGCCGCATTTGTCGCCCCGGGCCAGGCACTGGTCGACGCCATAGCCGTCGGCCTGGTTGGCGATGATGAAGATTCGGCTCTCGGCCGAAGCGGTCGTTGCGACGGCGAGGAGGACACAGCAGGCGAGCAGGCCTGAAGAGAATCGCATGGTGCACCGGGAGATGTAGGAGACAACCCATGGTTAGGCCCAAAAGGTTAAAAATGATTAACCATGAGGCAGGGCGGGACGATTTGGGCGGCGAAAACGGCCGATTTGCGGCTCTTGACGGCAACATCCTGCTGGATCATGGTGAAATCCATGAACGGTTTCCTCGCCATCTGCTGCATTTGCCGCGAGATTACGCGCTAGCGATTCGCTGGCTGAGGCCGTCTTTTCTCAACAGAGATGATCAGGACGCCCGGCCGGCAGGTCGGAAGCGTGCTGTTTGCCGTGGCCGCCCGCATCAGGGCCGTCATCTGGCGCGGGAGACCCGTTGCGTCTCGCTTGGCGAGGCGCGGGCACAGGCATTCGGGGACTGACCATGGACTTGCGTTTGTACGACACCGCGTCGCGGGAAAAGCGTCCCTTCGTGCCGCTCGATCCCGACAACGTCCGCATGTATGTCTGCGGACCGACGGTCTACGACTTCGCCCATATCGGCAACGCGCGGCCCGTGATCGTCTTCGACGTGCTGTTTCGCCTGCTGCGTCATGTCTACGGCCAGGATCATGTGACCTATGTCCGCAACATCACGGACGTCGATGACAAGATCAACGCGCGGGCGGCGCGTGATTTTCCCGGCCTGCCGCTGAACGAGGCGATCCGCAAGGTCACCGAGGTGACGGCCAATCAGTTCCACAGCGATGCCGCTGCGCTCGGCAGCCTGCCGCCCACCTTCGAGCCGAGGGCCACCGAATTCGTGCTGCCGCGTCCCGACGGCAAAGCCGACATGGTGAGCTTGATCAAGCAGCTGATCGCGCGCGGCCATGCTTATGAGGCGGGCGGCGAGGTGCTGTTCGACACGGTTTCGATGCCGGACTATGGCGCGCTGTCGGGCCGCAAGCTCGAGGATCAGCTCGCCGGCGCGCGCGTCGCGGTCGATGCGCACAAGAAGAATCCGGCAGACTTCGTGCTGTGGAAGCAGTCATCGGCGGACGAGCCGGGCTGGGACAGCCCCTGGGGGCGCGGTCGCCCGGGCTGGCACATCGAGTGCTCGGCGATGAGCGCGGCCTATCTCGGCGAGGTCTTCGACATTCATGGCGGCGGGCTCGACCTGATCTTCCCGCATCATGAGAACGAGATCGCGCAGTCGCGCTGCGCCCACGGCACCTCCGTCATGGCGAACTACTGGCTGCACAACGAGTTCGTGCAGGTCGAGGGCGCGAAGATGTCGAAGAGTCTCGGCAACTTCGTCACCATTCGCGATCTCCTGGCCGACTGGCCGGGCGAGGTGCTGCGCCTGAACATGCTCAAGATGCACTACCGCTCGCCGGCTGACTGGACGGTCAAGGGCCTTGAGGAGAGCGCGAAGACGCTCGACGACTGGTATCGCGTCGCCGCGGATGCGCCCGGCGAGACACCGGAGCCTGCGGTCGTCAACGCCTTGCTCGACGACATCAACACGCCGCTGATGATCGCCGAGCTGCACGCTTTGCGGAGCCGCGCGGCTTCTGGGGGAGAGGCCGAGCGCGCGGCGTTCGCAGGCTCGCTGCGCTATTTTGGTTTCCTGTCCGACACGTCAGCGAAATGGGAAGCTCGCAAGCAGCAGGCCAAAGGCGTCGATGCCGCCAAGGTCGATGGCCTGATCGCCGATCGCACCGCGGCCCGTGCGCGCAAGGACTTCAAGGAGTCCGACCGCATTCGCGACGAGCTCGCGGCGATGGGCGTCGTGCTGAAGGACGGCAAGGGCGCCGACGGCAAGCCGGTCACGACCTGGGAGATCGCGCGATGAAGAAGCCCGACACGCCGTTTCCGCGGCACTGGCTGTACTACATCGTGATCAAGCTCGCGGTGATCGCGGGCGCGGTGGCGCTGGTCACGAAGCTCTATGGGATCTGGTGAGGATATGGGACAGGCACTTCCGAAGGCTGCGCTGCGGCCGTTTCTCCCCACCGATACGCCAGTGCTGACGGCGATTTTCGCTGCAAGCATTCAACAACTGACCTCCGACGATTACAGCGAGGAGCAGCAGGAGGCCTGGGCCGCGGCTGCCGACGACGAGGCGAGCTTCGGCAAGAGGCTGGCGTCCACGCTGACCTTGATCGCGACCCTGGAGGGCTCGCCGGTGGGCTTTGCCTCGCTGAAGGGCAATGATCACATCGATATGCTCTACGTGCACCCAAGCGTCGCAGGGCAGGGCGTTGGCGCGATGCTGTGCGATGCGCTGGAGAAGTTCGCGGGGGCACGGGGCACCACGGGATTGTCCGTCGATGCCAGCGACACCGCCGTGGATTTCTTCCGCAAGCGCGGCTACGTCGCGCAGCAGCGCAACAGCGTCTCCATCAATGGCGAATGGCTCGCCAACACCACGATGAAGAAGCCGCTCGGCGCAGGGGCGCAGTCATGAGCAAGGAGCGTCTTCATCTGTTCGACACGACGCTGCGCGACGGCGCGCAGACCAACGGCGTCGACTTCACCTTGGCCGACAAGCAGGTGATCGCGCGCCTGCTCGACGATCTCGGCATCGACTATGTCGAGGGCGGCTATCCCGGGGCCAATCCGCTCGACACCGAGTTCTTCGCCGAGAAGCCGAAGCTCGGCCACGCCCGCTTCACCGCCTTCGGCATGACGCGGCGTGCCGGACGCTCGGTCTCCAATGATCCCGGCATCGCGGCGCTGCTGGAGGCCAAGGCGGATGCGATCTGCTTCGTGGCCAAGTCTTCCGCCTACCAGGTGCGCGTCGCGCTCGAGACCACCAACGAGGAGAATCTCGCCTCGATCCGCGACAGCGTGACAGCAGCGAAGGCCGCGGGCCGCGAGGTCATGCTCGACTGCGAGCATTTCTTCGACGGCTACAAGGAGAATGCCGCGTTCGCACTGGCCTGCGCCAGGACGGCCTATGAGGCCGGTGCGCGCTGGGTCGTGCTGTGCGACACCAATGGCGGCACCATGCCGCACGAGATCGAGGCCATTGTCGGCGAGGTCGTCAATCATGTGCCCGGCGATCACCTTGGTATTCATGCCCATAACGACACCGAGCAGGCGGTGGCGAACTCGCTCGCCGCGGTGCGCGCCGGCGTGCGGCAGATCCAGGGCACCTTGAACGGCCTCGGCGAGCGCTGCGGCAATGCCAATCTGTGCTCGCTGATCCCGACGCTCAAGCTGAAGGCGGAGTTCTCCGACCGTTTCGAGATCGGCGTCTCGGACCAGCAGCTCGGCAGCCTGATGAAGGTGTCGCGCACGCTCGACGACATGCTCAACCGCGCGCCGAACCGGCACGCGCCCTATGTCGGCGAGAGCGCCTTCGTGACCAAGACCGGCATTCACGCCTCGGCAGTGCTGAAGGATCCGCAGACCTACGAGCATGTGCTGCCGGAGAGCGTCGGCAACCATCGCAAGGTGCTGGTATCCGACCAAGCCGGCCGCTCCAACGTGATCGCGGCGCTGGAGCGCGGCGGCATTCCGTTCAGCAAGAGCGATCCGAAGCTGACGCGGCTGGTCGAGGAGCTGAAGGAGCGCGAAGCCTTAGGGTATGCCTATGAGTCCGCCAACGCCTCGTTCGAGCTGCTGGCCCGGCGCACGCTCGGCTCGGTGCCGGAGTATTTCCGGGTCGAGCAGTTCGACGTCAATGTCGAGCAGCGCTACAACGCGCTCGGCGAGCGCGTCACGGTGGCGCTGGCGGTCGTCAAGGTCGACGTCGCCGGCGAGCGGCTGATCTCCGCGGCGGAAGGCAACGGCCCGGTCAACGCGCTCGATGTCGCCCTGCGCAAGGATCTCGGCAAGTACCAGGGCTTCATCGACGGCCTGAAGCTGATCGACTACCGCGTCCGTATCCTCAATGGCGGCACCGAGGCGGTGACGCGGGTCCTGATCGAGAGCGAGGACGAGAAAGGCGAGCGCTGGACCACGGTCGGCGTGTCGCCGAACATCATCGATGCCTCGTTCCAGGCGCTGATGGATTCGGTGTTCTACAAGCTGGTCAAGTCAGGCGCGCCGGGGTGAGGTGATGCATCGTCATTGCGAGCGAAGCGAAGCAATCCAGGGCCGAACGCGCGACTCTGGATTGCTTCGTCGCTTCGCTCCTCGCAATGACGGAGGAGAGAGCAGCGTGTAGCCTGGATGAGCGCAGCGACATCCGGGTTCACCGAGAGCACGCGTGAGACCCCGGATGTCGCTGCGCTCATCCAGGCGACGATTTCGGCGGGCGGGGGAGGCTCACCATGATCGACCACATCTCCGTCGGCGTCAGCGATCTCGCCCGCAGCGCGCAGTTCTATGAGCTGGCGCTGGCGCCGCTCGGGCTGACCCGGCTGGTCGAGCGGCCGACGAATGTCGGCTTCGGCAAGGCCTATCCGGAATTCTGGATCAATCTGCGCGCCGGCATGGCGCGCGTGCCGGCCGACACCGGCTCGCATCTCTGCTTCCGCGCCAGGAGCACCGGCGAAGTCGATGCATTTCACGCGGCGGCAGTGGAGGCGGGCGGGGTCTCCGATGGGGCGCCGGGACTGCGGCCGCATGACCGCGTGCGCTACTATGCGGCCTTCGTGCTCGATCCCGACGGCAACCGGATCGAGGCCGTGACGTTTCCGTCGGAATGAGGCTCAGAGCCGCTTGGCGATCTCCGGCGCCATCTCGGTCTCTTCCTTGGCGACGCGGGCGGCGGCTTCGCGCAGCCGCGGCAGGATGTCCTCGGCGCGGTCGGCCTTGAGCAGTTCGATCTGGAAGCCGGGACGGATGAATTCGGTCTCGCGCATGTGGGCCAAGAGTGCGAACAGCGGCTCCCAGAAGCCGTCGATATTGGCCATCAGCACCGGCTTGGCGTGGCGCCCGAGCTGCTTCCAGGTCAATTGCTCGACCAACTCCTCGAGCGTGCCGATGCCGCCGGGCAGGGCGACGAAGGCATCGGAGTGCTCGAACATCAGCCGCTTGCGCTCGTGCATGTCCGGCGTGACGATGAGGTCCTTCAGCGGCATCATGACTTCCTTCTTCACCAGGAAGTCCGGAATGATGCCGGTGACGTCGCCGCCATGCTCCAGCACGGCCTTGGCGACCGCGCCCATCATGCCGATGGAGCCGCCGCCATAGACGAGCCGGACGCCATTTTCGGCGAGCGCCTTGCCGAGGGTTTTCGCCGATTCGATGAAGCTGGGATTGGTGCCCGGGCCGGAGCCGCAATAGACACAGACGGTACGGATTTCAGTCATGGGATGGGTGTGACACTGCCACCGAAAGGCGTCAAGACAAGGGCGGATGGGGTGGTTCGCGGAGTTCTACGGGCAATCCAATCGATCTGAATCAAGTTATGCAATTACTGCGCCGCCGCAACGGAATCCGTCGGCGTGCGGGTGCACTTGGCGGGCGAACACTCTATATGGGGCAGGTGACCCCGCCTGATAACCGGCCAAGATCCCCCCTGTTCCAGATCGCTTGATGCCTCCCGATTCATCCCCCCATCATGGCGCCGCCGAGACGCCCGCGTCCCTCGAGCAGGGAACGCTCGCCGGCACTTTGCGGCATCTCTGGCCCTTCATCTGGCCGAGCGACCGCGCCGACCTGAAGATGCGCGTGCTGTGGTCGGTGGTGCTGCTACTCGCCGCCAAGGTCGCAACCCTGGTGCTGCCCTTCACCTTCAAATGGGCCACCGATGCACTGACCGGGGCCAACACCGCGCCGATCAAGCCGGACGATTGGGCGTTCTGGCTGGTCGCCTCGCCGATCGTGATGACCGCGAGCTATGGCGCAATGCGCGTGCTGATGGCCGTGCTGACGCAGTGGCGCGACGGTATCTTCGCCCGCGTCGCCATGCATGCGGTGCGCAAGCTCGCGACCATCACCTTCGTCCACATGCACGAATTGTCGCTGCGCTTCCATCTGGAGCGCAAGACCGGCGGACTGACGCGCGTGCTCGAGCGCGGCCGCAACGCCATCGAGACCATCGTGCGGATGGTGATCCTGCAGCTGATCCCGACGATTGTCGAGGTGTCGCTGTTGACCGCCGTGCTGCTGTGGCAGTTCGACTGGCGCTACGTGCTGGTCACGCTGACCATGGTCGCGGCCTATCTCTATTACACCTACATCGCGACCGAGTGGCGGATCGAGATCCGGCGCCGGATGAACGACTCCGATACCGACGCCAACACCAAGGCGATCGACTCGCTGCTCAACTACGAGACGGTGAAATATTTCGGCGCGGAAGCACGCGAGGCCGAGCGCTACGACCGCTCGATGGAGCGCTATGAGCGCGCCAGCGTGAAGACTTACACCTCGCTCGCGGTGCTGAACGCGGGGCAGGCCGTGATCTTCACCATCGGCCTGACGGTCGCGATGCTGATGTGCGCCCATGGTGTGCGCCAGGGCCATAACACCGTCGGCGACTTCGTCATGATCAACAGCATGATGATCCAGCTCTACCAGCCGCTCAATTTCATGGGCATGGTGTATCGCGAGATCAAGCAGGCGATCATCGACATCGAGAAGATGTTCGGCGTGCTCACGCGGGACGCCGAGGTGAAGGATGCGCCCGGGGCCAAGCCGCTGGTCGTGACCGCGGGCAGCGTCCGCTTCGACGACGTCCGCTTCGCCTATGAGCCGGAGCGGCCGATCCTGCAGGGCCTGAGCTTCGAAGTGCCCGCCGGCAAGACGGTGGCGATCGTCGGTCCCTCGGGCGCGGGGAAGTCGACGATCTCCAGGCTGCTGTTCCGGCTCTATGACGTCTCAGGCGGCCGCATCCTGATCGACGGGCAGGACATTCGCGACGTCACGCAGGTGTCGCTGCGCGCCCAGATCGGCATGGTGCCGCAGGACACCGTGCTGTTCAACGACACCATCCGATACAACATCCGCTACGGCCGCTGGAATGCCGACGATGCCGCGGTGGAGGAGGCGGCGCGGCTGGCGCAGATCGACGGCCTGATCCGGATGGCACCGAAGGGCTACGAGACCCAGGTCGGCGAGCGCGGCCTCAAGCTGTCCGGCGGCGAGAAGCAGCGGGTCGCGATCGCCCGCACGATTCTGAAGGGGCCGCCGATCCTGGTGCTGGACGAGGCGACCTCGGCGCTCGACAGCCACACCGAGCACGAGATCCAGGAGGCGCTGGATGGCGTCTCCCGCAACCGCACCTCGCTGGTGATCGCGCACCGGCTTTCGACCATCGTGGCGGCGGACGAGATCATCGTGCTCGACCGCGGCCGGATCGCCGAACGGGGCACCCATGCCGACCTGTTGGCGAAGGGCGGGCTCTACGCCGGCATGTGGAACCGGCAGCGCGAGGCCGAGGAGGCGCGCGAGAAGCTGGCGCAGATCGGCGACGATGCGGCGGCCCCGAACCGCAATCCGCCCGGGGCGGCCGATCCGGTGGCCACCGCCGCCGAATGAGCCCATCGAACCGCCGTGATCCACAGTTAAGGAATCATTTTGACCTTCGCCGCGCAGCGACCTAGTCAGGGCGGCGGTCCGCTCTGAGGTCAGAGGGACGAGACATCTCAACGAAGCAGGCCATGTCGATCAGCAATTCCATCCGCGCCCAGATCCCGCCGATCCACCCCGAAGGCTATCCGTTCATCGGCGGCTTCGCCCTGGTCAGCCTGATCCTGTTCTGGATCTTCACGCCACTCGGCTGGATCGGCACCTTGCTGACCATCTGGTGCGCGCTGTTCTTCCGCGATCCGATCCGGGTGACGCCGCAGCGGGACGGGCTGGTGGTGGCGCCGGCCGATGGGCGCATTTCGATGATCACCCGCGCCTTGCCACCGGCTGAACTCGGCCTCGGCGACCGGCCGCTGCTGCGGGTCTCGATCTTCATGAGCGTGTTCAACGTCCATGTGAACCGCAGCCCGGTGGCCGGCCGGATCGAGAAGATCGCCTATCGCCCGGGCGCCTTCATCAACGCCGAACTCGACAAAGCGAGCGAGGACAATGAGCGCAACTCGCTCGCGATCTCGACCCCGCACGGCAAGATCGGCGTGGTTCAGATCGCCGGCCTCGTCGCGCGCCGGATCGTGTCATTCGTCCGTGAGGGCCAGACGATCGGGGCCGGCGAGCGCTTCGGGCTGATCCGCTTCGGCTCGCGGCTCGACGTCTATTTTCCCGACGGCACGGAGGTTCTGGTCTCCGAAGGGCAGACCGCCATCGCCGGCGAAACCATCCTGGCCGATTTCGACGTCGCCGTGCCCGGCCTGTCGTTCCGGAGCCAGTGAACCGGCGCCGGCCCGGAATGACCCATTAACGGGACCTTCGGTCGGGATCCGGCACAAGGTCGAGTGAAAACCCACGCGGGTGTGATCATGAGCTTCGATCCGACCTCTCCCGACCTTCGCCGGCGTCGCTTCCGCCCGATTCCGGTGCGGCTGCTGGTGCCGAACATGATTACCTTGCTGGCGATCTGCGCCGGCCTGACCGCGATCCGGCTATCGACCGAGGGCCGGATGGAGCTTGCGGTTGGCGCCATCGTCTTTGCCGCCTTCCTCGACGGCATCGACGGCCGCATCGCCCGCATGATCAAGGGGCAGTCGAAATTCGGCGCCGAGCTCGACAGCCTCGCCGACTTCGTCAATTTCGGCGTCGCGCCGGGCCTGATGCTGTATTTCTGGCAGCTCCATGAGCTGCGCGACGGCGGCTGGATCGCCGCGATGATGTATGCCATCAGCGGCGGGCTCCGGCTGGCGCGCTTCAATGCCAGCATCGACGATCCCAGCAAGCCGCCCTTCGCCGCGAATTTCTTCACCGGCGTGCCGGCGCCGCTCGGCGCCATCACTGTGCTGCTGCCCGTCTATCTGGCCTTTCTCGACCTGCCCAAGCCGCCGGCGCTGATCACCGCCTTCTACACGTTGCTGATCGCCTTCCTGATGGTCTCGCGGCTGCCGGTGTTTTCCGGCAAGACCACGCGGATGCGCGTCTCGCCGGAGCTCGTGCTGCCGGTGTTCGCCGCGGTGGTGTTCTTCGTCGCGCTGATCGTGGTCTATCCCTGGCACATCCTGTCGGCGGTCTCGATCCTTTACATGCTGAGTCTGCCCTTTGGCTGGCGGTTGTACCGCCAGCAGGCCGCGCGGCATGCCGCGACGCTGGCCAGTGCCGCCGCAGCAGCAGCGGCTCAGTCGTCGGCGTCGCCGGCCCCGACATTCGCGCCGGCTGGCGCACCCACGGCCGAACAGGAGCAGCGGCCGCCTGAGCGGCTGCACTGAGCGCAGGGCGGTCCTCGCCGCCCGAAGCTTTGCCGCATAGGAGGCGTCAGTTATACCGGAGACAAGGACGGCGATGATCCGTCCGCATCATCCGGAGAAAACGCCCGTGACAAGTCCTGCCGTTGCCCCCGCCGTCCTTGAGGCGCTCGCGCGCTACGACACGCCGACCATCTGCAATGCGATGGAGATCGTGGCGCCCGACCGCCGCCTGATCGGCTACACCACGAAGCCGCTGGTCTGCCCGTTTCCCGACCTGCCGCCGATGGTCGGCTACGCGCGCACCGCCACGATCCGGTCCGTGGTCAAGTCCGGCATGAGCGTCGAGGAGCAGGCGCAACGGCGCACTGACTATTACGAATATGTCGGGACCGGCCACGGTCCGCGCATCGTCGTGATCCAGGACATCGACGGCCCCGATATCGGTTATGGCGCGTTCTGGGGCGAGGTGCAGAGCAATGTGCACAAGGCACTCGGCTGCCTCGGCGTGATCACCGACGGCTCGATCCGCGACATTCCGCAGTGGGCCCCGGGCTTCCAGGCGCTGGCTGGCTCGATTGGTCCGTCGCACGCCTGGGTGCATGCCGAGAGCTTTGGCGGCCAGGTCCGTGTCGCCGGCATGACGGTGCGCTCGGACGACCTGATCCACTCCGATCGCCACGGCGCGATCGTGATCCCGGCGGACATCGCAGCGAGCCTGCCCGAGGCAGCCGAACTGTGCGCCCGCCGCGAGACGCCGATCCTGGAGATCGCCCGCTCGGCCGATTTCTCGCTCGCGAAGCTCAAGGACGCCCTGAAGCGTTCTGCGGAGATTCACTGAGCATCTTCGACATGAGCCGCGCCGCATTCGCGGTGCGGCTCATGAGTTCGGCCGCTGTTGCGATCCAGTTGCGGCAAGCCGCGCGATGAATTCATCCGGATGATTACGGGGGCGCTGCAATCGCGGTGACTGATTACCCGTAACTCCGCCCTTGGGGCCGAAGGTTAAGCAGGTCTGGCCCGTTGAGAAGATTTTATCCATCAAGCTTTACCTGATCGCTAGCCTGTATCGCTAGGCATGTCCTCCGAGGGCGAGAGACATGCGCAGGCTGATTTCCAAATCGATGCCGTTGTTCGGCCGGCTCGACCGGGCCGTGGACGCGATGGTGCGGCTGATCGGGCATTTCGGCAGCGCCGTGATCGGCCTCTCGGCGATCGCGCTGGTGTGGGCCGGCATCTTCTACACGATCACGGAGGAGCATGCGCGGACCGAGCAGTCGGCGCTGAAGAACGGCGCCAATCTCGCGCGCGCCTTCGAGGAGCAGATCATCCGCTCGATCCGCGCCGCGGATCAGACGCTGCTCTACGTTCGCGACTCCTATGCCAAGGATCCGCATAACTTCGACATGTCGTTATGGTCGAAGAACAGCCAGTTCCTGTCCGATTTCTCGTTCCAGGTGGTCGTGATCGGCAAGGACGGCATCATGCTGTCCAGCAACATCGATCCCAAGATGCGCGGCCTCGACCTGCGCGACCGTGAGCATTTCCGGGTCCATGCCGACGGCAAGGATGACTTTCTCTTCATCAGCAAGCCGATCTTCGGCCGCGTCTCCAACAAATGGTCGATCCAGCTGACGCGCCGGATCATCATGCCGGACGGCTCGTTCGGCGGCGTCGTGGTAGTTTCCCTCGACCCTGAATATCTCTCCAGCTTCTACAACTCGGTTGATCTCGGCAAGAACGGCAACGTCACGCTCGTCGGTGTCGACGGCATCGTGCGCGCGCGCGCCTCGGCCGGCTCTGGCGGCGTGGGATCCTCGCTTGTCGGTAGTCCGGTCATGACCGCGATCCAGAAGGATAGCGGCTCCTACATGACCAGGAGCCTGATCGACGGTGTCCAGCGCATCTACTCCTTCCAGCGCATCAAGGGGCAGCCGCTGGTGGTCATCGTTGGTCAGGCCTCCGACGAGATCTTCAGCGCGTTCAAGATCAACCGCGATCGCGATCTGCTGGTCGGGGCGCTGCTGACCGTCGTCATCGGCATCATCACGATCCTGATCGCGCGCTATCAGGCAGGACTGGCCGCCTCGCGCGATGCCGCCGAGGCCGGCACACGGGCTCGCTCCGAATTCCTGGCCATGATGAGCCACGAGATCCGTACGCCCATGAACGGCGTGATCGGGCTCGCCGACCTGTTGCTGTCGGCGGATCTCGCGCCGGAGCAGCGCAAGATCGCCACCACGCTGCGCGAGTCGGCCGACTACCTGCTGCAGCTCCTCAACGACGTCTTGGATTTCTCCAAGCTCGATGCCGATCGACTGGAGATCGAGCACATCGAGTTCGACCTGCATCGGTCGGTCACGGCGACGGCCGAATTGCTGGTCTCGCGCGCCAAGGAGAAGGGTCTGCAGCTGACCACCTCGATCGCGCCGGAGGTGCCGAACTTCGTGGTCGGCGATCCCGCGCGGTTGCGCCAGGTGCTGTTCAATCTCGTCGGCAACGCGTTGAAATTCACTGAGGCGGGCAGCGTCAAGATCGACGTGCGGGCCGAGAACCTCGCGGGGCCGAACCTGACGCTGATCTTCTCCGTGGCCGATACCGGTGTCGGCATTCCGGCGGAAGCCGTCAGCCGCCTGTTCAAGCAGTTCTCGCAGGTCGATAATTCCATCTCCCGCCGCTTCGGCGGCACTGGTCTGGGCCTTGCGATCTGCAAGCGGCTCGTCACCTGCATGGGCGGCGACATCAAGGTTCAGAGCAAGGTGGGCGAGGGCAGCACCTTCACGTTCTCGATCGAGGTCCAGCCGCAGCCGCAGCCGGACGTCGAGCAGGTGAGCGCGCCCGAGGCAACTGTCGTTCCGGCCGGCGAGATCGCCCCCGAAGAGCGTCGGACGAGCCTGGAGCCGCTCAAGATTCTCGTCGCCGAGGACAATCTCACCAATCAGTTCGTGATCAAGAAGCTGCTGGACAAGCTCGGCCACAGCTATGAGCTCGTGGAGAACGGCACCCAGGCGGTCGCCGCCGTGCAGAAGCAGAGCTACGACCTCATCCTGATGGACATGATGATGCCTGAGATGGACGGCGTCACCGCGACGCGCATGATCCGCTCGCTGCCGCCGCCCGCCCAGGACATCTACATCATCGCGCTGACGGCCAACGCCACCAGCCAGGACCATCTGGCGTGCACGGATGCCGGCATGAACGACTTCGTGACCAAGCCGGTCACGCGCGATCGACTGAACGCCGCTCTGCTCCGCGCGGCCGCTGCCACGAACAAGGAAAGGCTTGTCGCATGACCGACCTGGTGCAATTCGATGACTCCGTCTACCAGATCCTGATCTCCGAGCTCGGCGAGGAGGATGCGCTGGAGGTGCTCAGGACCTTCCTGGACGATACGTCGGGCAAGTTCGACAAGCTCGCGTCCAAGTTCGAGGATCGCATGGAGCTGAAGCGCGAGGCGCATTCGATCAAGAGCTCGTCGGCGACGTTCGGCTTTGCGGCGCTGTCGCGGCTGTCTCGCGAGCTCGAGCTGGGCTCGGCGACGATGGAGCCGGGGCAGATGCTGGAGATGGTCCACAAGATGCAGCAATCGTTCGAGCAGGCGGTCCGTTTCGCCGAGACGAACCTGCTCAAATCGGGCGCGGCAGCGGCGTGAGATTGGTCCGCGCGCGCAGATGAGCATGTGCTCGCTGCATTCTGTTTACGTCTCATTATGCCTACCAAATTCAGTAACCCGTCCTTAATGGCGCGCATCTAGTGTTGGTTGCGCGTGGGGCAGGGCCGCCGCGCCCGTCCAGGACGGCCGGTTGTTCGCGTATGCGGGTGGAGTAAGCTCATGGATATCATGACGGGCGCAGGGCTCGTGGTCGGCGTGATCGTCATCGCCGTCATGATGCTGCTGGGCGGTGATTTCGGCATGTTCGTCAGCGATCACGCCGCCATCATCATCTTCGGCGGATCCACCGCCGCCACCATGATCCGCTTCCCGCTCGGCGCCATCGCCCACGGCGTGCCGCTCGGCATGAAGTTCGTGTTCACGATGAGCCGCCTGTCCGCCCGCGAGCTGGTCGACGAGCTCGCCCGCATCGCCGAGATCGCCCGCAAGCAGGGGCCGGTCGGCCTCGAAAAGGTCGAGACCGACGAGCCGTTCCTCGCCAAGGGCATCCGTTACGTGGCCGACGGCTACGACCTCGAATTCATCCGCGACAATCTCGAGCGCGACCGCGACAATTTCCTGATGCACCTCGATGAGGGCAGCAAGATCTACCGCGCCGTCGGCGACTGCGCCCCGGCCTTCGGCATGATCGGCACGCTGATCGGCATGGTGCAGATGTTCGCCAACATGACCGACCCGTCCAAGCTCGGCCCGTTCATGGCGACCGCGCTGCTCGCGACGCTGTACGGCGCGCTCGTGGCCAACCTGATCTGTCTGCCGATCGCCGACAAGCTGCATGGCAAGCTGCTCGACGAGGAGACCAATCGTACCCTGATCATCGACGGCATCCTGATGATCCGCGACTCCAAGAGCCCGGCTCTGGTTCGCGAAATGCTGCTGGCCTACCTGCCGGAGAAGCATCGCCATGCCGAAGGCGAGCCCGTGCCGGCCTGATCGGCGGCTGCGGCGCTTTGGGGGCGGGGATCTGAGCGATGGCCAAGAAGAAACGGGGCGATGCGCATGGCGGCGGTCACGGCTGGTTCGTGACCTTCGCCGACCTGATGGGACTGCTGCTCGCCTTCTTCGTCATGCTGGTCGCGTTCTCGACCATGGACAACAACAAGCTCAAGGTGGTCGCGGGCTCGATGCGCGACGCCTTCGGCATGCAGACCGAGTCGCGCTACTCCGGCATCGTCGAATCCGACGGCCTGCCGACCCGTCCGAAGCTCAAGAACGCGGCCCATATCTCGCCCGAGGAGACCGCGCGCGATCCGAGCCCGGAGCAGGAGGAGCGCCAGCACACCAACGGCGCCAAGCTCAAGACCGACCGGCAGTTCGCGCTGGCCTCCGCCTCGCTGCGCCAGGCGCTGCAGGACATGCCGGAGATGACCGAGATCTCCAAGCACATCATGTTCGAGGAGACCAAGCAGGGGCTGAATCTGGAGATCGTCGACCAGGACGGCCGCTCGATGTTCGCCGACGGCTCGAAGGTGCCTTATGACCGGACCCGGCGGCTGATCGAGAAGCTGGCCGCGCCGCTCAAGGCGACGCCGCTGCGGGTGCAGATTACCGGACACACCGCCGCCGGCTTCGTTCCGTCGCGCAGCGACTACGGCGGTTTCGACCTGTCGGCTGACCGCGCCAACGCCGTGCGCCAGATCCTTGAGCGGGAGGGGCTTCCGCCGAGCCACATCTACGCCGTGTCGGGCAAGGCGGACACCCAGCCACTGTTCCCGGACGATCCCTCACTGGCGGCCAATCGCCGCGTGACGATCACGCTGATGCGGGAAGATCCGCCTCTTCCGCCAGACCTCAAGCCCTAGTCTTCGCCCCTGCGCCACACCATATTGCCGTCGGGCAGGGTGCCGCCCCCGGATTGCCGGTCGCATCGCAGTGTCTCCGGCCTCGGCGCGGGCGCCGCGCGGCTGATTGCCGTGGGGTGGCTCAGAGATCTGTGCAGGGCAGGCCCTGCGTCTTTGGTCGCAGGCGACAGGCCCAGCTCTGTTACGGTAGAGACTTGACCCGCAGCCGGTCTGCGTCCAAACGCGCCGGGCCAATCACAGAAGACGCGTTCCGAGCGACATGACGGCCAGCGCCACATCGACCGAAGGTCAGGAGACCGCGAGCACATCGGGGTTCTGGGGGCTGACGCTCGGCAGCATCGGAGTCGTGTTCGGCGATATCGGGACTTCGCCGCTCTACGCCTTCCGCGAGGCCGCGATCGGCGCCGCTCACGGCCAGCCGGTGTCGCGGATGATCGTGCTCGGGGTGCTGTCCCTGATCCTCTGGTCGCTGTTCATCGTCGTTACCGCCAAATACGTCCTGCTGCTGTTGCGGGCGGACAACAATGGCGAAGGCGGAACTTTATCCCTGATGGCGCTCGGCCAGCGCGCGCTGGGCCGTCGCAGCATGTTCCTGATGGCGCTCGGCGTCATCGGCGCGTCGATGTTCATCGGCGATTCGATGATCACGCCGGCGATCTCGGTGCTGTCGGCGGTCGAAGGTCTCAAGCTCGCGGCGCCGGCGCTCGAGCACTACGTCGTGCCGCTCACCGTCTTCATCCTGGTTGTGCTTTTTGCCGTGCAGAGCAAGGGCACGGCGCGCGTGGCGACCGCCTTTGGTCCGGTAATGGTTGCGTGGTTCACCAGCCTCGCCGTCATGGGGATCGTCCATATCAGCGACGATCCATCCGTTCTGGCGGCGATCAATCCCTATTACGCGGTCCAGTTCCTGGTGTCGCATGGCACGATCGGCCTGGTCACGCTGGGCGCGGTGTTCCTTGCGGTCACCGGCGGCGAGGCCCTCTATGCCGATCTCGGTCATTTCGGCCGCAAGCCGATCCAGTCGGCGTGGCTGTTCTTCGTGCTGCCGGCGCTGCTGATCAATTATTTCGGGCAGGGCGCGCTGGTGCTGGCCGACCCCGCCGCGATCGAGAACTCGTTCTACCGCATGGTGCCCGAACTGCTGCTGCTGCCGCTGGTGGTGCTGGCCACCGCCGCGACCGTGATCGCCAGCCAGGCCGTGATCACCGGCGCGTATTCGCTGGTCAGCCAGGCGGTGCAGCTCGGTCTGCTGCCGCGCTTCGAGGTCCGCTACACCTCGGAAAGCCATGCCGGGCAGATCTATCTGCCGCGCGTCAACCGCCTGCTG
>NZ_CAFI01000206.1 GCF_000239775.1 Bradyrhizobium sp. ORS 375 | reverse complement strand
CGGGAGACGGCGGCGCGTTCCACTGCGAGGCGTAGCGCGTCACCAGCCCCTCATAGGTGCGCCCTTCCATGTTGTTGACCAGCTGCTGGCGATCGGCCACGGCGCGGAACATTACGCAATCGTTGGGCGTGCAGCGGTCGCGGGTCAGCAGCACGTAGGCCATCAAGCCATAGCGATCGCGCTCGACGGCCCGGCGCAGCGCCAGGAGCTCCGCGGTCATCACCTTGTTGGCGCTGGCGAGGTCGCCCGCTTGCGACAGCCGGCTCAGCATCCCGGCCGCGTAGCTGACCGCGGCTGCGGTCATGTCAGCCGATCCGAACAGGCTCCTCTCACAGTTCGACAGCACGAGGTCGCCGGCGAGGTCGTCGACGCAGGCCAGAGCCGGCGGCGAGAGGCCGATGGAGGCGGTCGTCGCGGGATCGCCATTGCCGCCGCGCTGCGACGGGTCCTGGCTGCGCATCATCGAGGCAACCGCGATCCCGACCGCCAGCAGGGTGATCACCGTCAGCGCGCCATTGGCGACCGACTTTTCGGCGCGCAGCAGAGTGATCAGGACGATCAGGGCAAAGAAGCCCGCCGCCGCGACCGTGAGCCACATGGGGAACGCCGGCGAGTTCAGGAGTTGGTCGAACGACGAGGGCCAGCTTGAATTCATGCGCGCAGCTTCCTGACGCGGGCCAACGACGCCGGCCCCGATGGCATCCCGCCATGGGACGCCCGTGAAACGATCAAATTCAAACAGTCACCCGATCCATGACGGCCCCACGCCACGACAATAAGACGATTCCATGCGCTTTGCGGGGTTGGATGGTGCGGAGCTACCCGCTATCCCCAGAGGGATTGCGCAGCCTTTGTAAAACCTTCGGGAGCCGGCCTTGAGCCCCGTGCAACAGCCTTGGGTATTCTCCCAGATTCGGCCGGCAACGTCCGCCGACGCGCCGAGTCTATCAATGACCGTCGGGCCTCAAGACAGGGCCAGCTGGCTCTCTCTGGCAACCCGCTCAAAGGCTTCCGTCGAGCTCTTGATCCGATATTGGCAGTCGTCGCCCTCGGTCGGTAGCTGGCGGATGATCTCGTAGGTGCCGCTGGCTGCCGGACGCGAGACGTTGCTCGCCGTGAAATAAACTGTCGACCCGATGGGGAACTTGTGTCTCAACGCCCTCTCCTGCTCGCGTGCCGGCAAGAGCCTTCGAGGTCCCGCTGCCCGGGCCGGCCTGTCTTTAATAATATCTCTCCTATAGCACGCCGCCGGCGGCCCTGGCCAGCAGCTCATGACATGGCAAACGCTGAGATTGCGAGTTTCTTCAACGGGATGGAGCAGCAACCGGCATTCCCGGACTAACAGCCCGGACGGTCCGCGCCACGCGGGCCGGAGCGCTCAGACCTTCTCGACCCGGTCGATGATCCAGGTCTCGGCGAGCCCATCCTGGACCCAGGCGGCGAAGGCGGGCATCGCCATCATCGTTTCCATGTAGGCCCTTGTGTCAGCCGCGACGGGGACCGCGAAGCTCTGGAAACGGGTCACGACGGGCGCGAACATGGCGTCCGCTCCGCTGAAGCGGCCGAACAGGAACGGGCCGCCAGCGCCGTAGCGCGCCCGGCAATCGCGCCAGATGTCCTCGATCCGGGCGATATTGGCCCTGGCGTCGGCAGACAGTTCGACCGGGCGCACGGGCCGGTGCAGGTTCATCGGACACTCGTTGCGCAGCGCCTGAAAGCCCGAGTGCATCTCGGCGGAGATCGATCGCGCCTGGGCGCGCGCCGCGACGTCGGTCGGCCACAGCCCGGCCCCTGGAAACCGCTCGGCGACATATTCGATGATGGCGAGCGAATCCCACACCGTGACGTCACCATCGATCAGGACGGGCACCTTGCCGGCCGGAGAATGCGCCAGGATCCGCGCCTTGTCGGCCGGATCGTCGGTGTAGAGCGGGATCACGATCTCTTCGAAGGCGATGTCGCAGCCGCGCAGCGCCAGCCACGGCCGCATCGACCATGAGGAATAGTTCTTGTTGCCGATCACCAGCTTCATGTCGCACCGCCTCCGTGTTGGGCGCGGACGGCTGCTTTCGCCCCCGAGGCCCGCGTCCATGCCATGGGGACGCATACAGGATGATCGGGCATCACGTCGAGACAAGCACGACAGCTTCGATCGCGGCGCTCGGGCCAGCCGCCTTCCCGCGATCAGCGGTCGAAATCTTGTGGCGTGAACGACATCTCGATCACCTTCCACTCGTTGTACCGATCGGGCGGCAGCATCGTATAAGGCTGGCAGGACGTCAGCGCCTGGACGGCGCTCTCCTTCAGCTGAATCGCTTTCGAGGCTGCCATCACCTCGATCACCTCGGGCTCGGTCGCCAGCTTGCCATCCGGTGTCATGCCGAAGCGCAGCCTGATGAGCACCTTGTCCGACAGCGACAGCGAGGCCGGCAGACGCGCGCAGCTCCTCACCTTCTGGCGCAAAGCCGTTTCGAGATTGGGGGCAAGGTTCGTCGTCGCGATCGGCCCCGCGTCCTTGTCGTCGGGTCCGCCGCCCCGCGGCAGCGGTGACAGCGGCTCCGGCAACCCAAGCATGACACCATATTTCACGGTGAGATCCGGCTCCGGAGGCACGTAGCTCGGTGCAGGCGCCGGCATCGGTGCAGGCGCCGGCCTTGCGGCCGCTTTGGGCTCCGATTTTGCGGCCATCTTGGCCGCCTTGGATGATGAAGGAACCGGAGCCGGCTGCTTTGCCACGGGCGAGGCCGTTGCCGCCGGCTTGGAGGATTCCCTGGCCTCGGGCGTGGCCGCCTGTGACGGCTGCGGAGGCGGCGCGGCGGCCGCCGGCGAAGCGCTGGGGGCCGGCTGCGGGGGGCTCAGCTCGGGAGACGGCGACGGCAATGGCGTCGGAACGGGCTCGGGTGTCTTCTGCGGCTCCTCGGCGTCGACGATGTCGACCTTGATCTCATCGGTCTTGGCGAGCTCGTAAGGGCGCACCGTCGTCGAGACAACGACACTGCCCACGATCATGAGATGCGCAAGCACGGACGCGGCGATGCCCCAACCGATGAACTTCCAACGTTCCATGCTGCTTCATTTGCGCCCGCTTGCGACCCGGCGCGCCTGCGGCACGCGTGGTCGCGGCGACCATCGCCAGGATTGAGCGCGGGCCACCCGCCCGCTCCGCTCACCCTAGCATGCCGCCGCGGGCGCCGCTCAATCCCAATTCGGCGCGAAGGCGAAGTTGGTCATTCGCCCTTCGGGGCTGCCCATCGCGAAGATGTCGGCCATGTCCTGCTCGGACAGCTCGAAATCGAACACCTCGAGATTCTCGGACAGCCGCTCGATCTTCGAGGTGCGCGGGATCGCCACGACGTTCTGCTGCACCAGCCAGCGCAGGCAGATCTGCGCGGTGCTCTTGCAATGAGCGCGGCCGATGCGGATCAGGGTCGGGTCGTTCTTGATCTTGCCCTTGGCGATCGGGCTGTAGGCCACGAGCGCGATGCCGTGCCGGGCGCAGGCCTCGCGGACCTTGGTCTGGTCGAGATAGGGATGATACTCGACCTGATTGCACGCCAGCGGTTCCGACGAGACAGCCACTGCTTCGTCGAGCAGTGCCACGGTAAAGTTGGAGACGCCGATGTGGCGTGCGAGACCGAGCGTCTTGGCATGGGCCAGCGCACCCAGGGTCTCGGCCAGCGGCACGTGCGAGTTCGGCCAGTGCAGCAGCAGCAGATCGACCTCGGAGACGCGCAGGCGGACCAGGCTCTCCTTGGTCGAGCGCTCAAGGTCATGCGGCGCAAAATGCGTCGTCCACACCTTGGTGGTCAGGAACACCTCGTTGCGGCGGACGCGCGAGGCGCGCAGCCCCTCGCCGACCTCCTGCTCGTTCTCATAGACCTGGGCGGTGTCGATGTGGCGATAGCCGAGCGTCAGCGCCTGCTCGACGATGCGGGCGCAGGTGCGTCCACGCAACTCCCAGGTCCCTAATCCGAGAGCGGGAATCCTGGCACCATTGGCCTCGATCATCAGCATGGAAATGCACTCCAAGCGCGTGCATGATTATGCATACCACACGCCGGCCGTGCCACGCAGGACCGGTTTTTAGCTTAAGTCTTAGCTAAGGCGGCAAACACGGTATCGGGCGCATGCGCGATCACCGTCAGCAGCGCGCGCGCCGGGCCGCGCGGCATGCGCTTGCCCTGCTCCCAGTTGCGAATGGTCTCGACGGGAACGCCGAGCTTGGCGGCGAACTCCTGCTGCGTCAGCTGCACCCGCCGCCGGAGGTCGCGCACCTCTACGGGAGCTGCAGGCTCCGCCGCCGAGGGCGCGAGCGGAAATTCGCCGCCATCGCGCAATTCCACGATCCGTCCATCTGCCTTCAGCCGCAAGCGTTGCATCGGTCCTGCTCCGTCTCGGGCGACAGTGTCGCCGAGCCGCGTTAAGGCCGGATTAACGATATAAGTCCTTCAGCCGCCGCGCTTATTTCAAGCCGAACCAGAGCGTCGCGATGCCCAGGAAGGAGAAGAAGCCGACCACGTCGGTCACGGTGGTGACAAAGGTTCCAGAGGCGACCGCCGGGTCCGCGCGGACCCGTTCCAGCACCATCGGGATCAGGATGCCGCCGAGCGCGCCGGCCACGAGGTTGGAGATCATCGCCAGTCCGATGACGATGCCGAGGCCGGGAGTCTTGAACCAGGCCACCGCGGCGATGCCGGTGACGAGCGCGAAGGCGAGCCCGTTGACCAGCCCGACCAGCGCCTCGCGCATCACGACGCGCAGCGCATTGTTAGGTCCGAGCTCGCGCGTCGCCAGCGCGCGCACCGCGACCGTCATGGTCTGGGTGGCGGCGTTGCCGCCCTGGCTCGCGACGATCGGCGCGAGCACCGCGAGCGCCACCATCTGCTGCAGCTGGCCCTCGAACAGGCCGAGCACCGAGGACGCGAGAAACGCGGTGGCGAGATTGATCAGCAGCCAGTTGAAGCGGCCCTTGGCGATGGTCCAGACGCTGTCGGACAGCTCCTCGTCGCCGGACACGCCGCCGAGCGCCTTGAAGTCCTCGTCGGCCTCCTCCTCGATCACGTCGACGACGTCATCGATGGTGATGACGCCGGCGAGCCGGTTCTCGGCATCGACGACCGGCGCGGCGACGAGATTGTACTTGCCGAACATCCGGGCGACCTCGGCGAGATCGTCGGTCACCGTGACGCGGCGGCGGTCCTCGTCGATCAGCTCGGCGAGGGGCACCGGGCGGCGCGCGCGCAACAGCGCATCGAGCGACACCGCGCCCTGCCAGTGCCTGGACTCGTCCACCGCGTAGATCTCGTAGAACCGCTCGGGCAGATCCGGCGTTTCGCGCATGTAGTCGATCGCCTCGCCGACGGTCCAACCCAGGGGAACCGTGATGACCTCGCTCTGCATGCGGCGGCCGGCCGAGCCCTCCGGATAATCCAGGCTGCGCGCGAGCACGTCGCGCTCGGACGGCGGCAGGCGCTCGAGGATCTCCTCCTTGTCCTCCTCGTCAAGGCTCTCGAGCAGCTCGACGGCATCGTCGGATTCGAGCTCGCGGACGCCTTCGGCGACCGTCGCCGGCTCGAGCTCCTCGAGGATCTCCTCGCGAACGGCATCGTCGACCTCGTTCAACGCCGAAAAGTCGAAATCGGTGCCGGTCAGCTCGACCAGCCGGACGCGGTCGTCGGGCGCGAGCGCCGCGATCAGATCGCCGAGATCGGCCTCGTGCAGCTCGGCGACCTCGGCGCGCAGGAACGCCTCGTCCTCGGCGGCGATGGCGGCGGTAATTGCGGCAATGAATTCAGCACGAATTTCGCCGGATTCGGTGCGCATCGCCGCGCGATCGGCTAGGGTTGCTTCGGCAGGGGCGACGTCCAAGGTCTCGTTCATGACGTGCCTCACGAGCAATCGTTCAGACGACTGGTCTGATTTGTGCTTTGACGCATTACATAATGCGCAACAGCGAGCGCAACGGGAAAAGATGTCTCAGCCGCGACTGACATGGCGATGGGTAAACGCCTTGGGCGCGATCGCCGCGCTGCTCCTCGCGCACGGCGCCGCCGCAGCACCGGCCGCCTGTCCGCGCGAGGGCACGCTCGGGACATCCCGCGTGCTGAGCGTGAACCCGAAGAACTATCCGCGCGTCGGCCTGAAGAGCTTTCCCGACACCCTGCCGTTGGAGGACGGCGAGGTGGTGCTGACCTTCGACGACGGGCCGTCACCGCCGATGACCAACAAGGTGCTCGCGGCGCTCGCCCGGGAATGCGTGCGCGCGACCTTCTTCCTCGTCGGCCAGCCCGCCTCGGGCCGCGCCGAACTGGTGCGGAAGATCGCAGCCGAAGGGCACACCATAGGTCACCACACCTTCACGCACGCGCACCTTGCGCACATCACGCCGGAGCAGGCCGTCGAAGAAATCGATCGCGGCATTGCAGCTGACGAGAAGGCGCTCAACGGCGTCGAGACGACCACGCCGTCAACGCCGTTCTTCCGCTTCCCCTATTTCGAATCGACGCCGGCGACGCTCGAGCTGCTGCAATCGCGCGGCATCGCCGTCTTCGGCGCCGACTTCTGGGCCAGCGACTGGACTGCGATGTCGCCGCAGGGAACGCTGAAGCTCCTGATCCGCAGGCTGGAACAGGCGCGCAAGGGCATCATCCTGCTGCACGATCCGCAGCCGCGCACCGTCGCGATGCTGCCTGCGTTCCTGCGCTACCTGAAAGACAACGGCTACCGCGTCGTTCATGTGGTTCCCGCCAAGCCCGACGTGCAGTCCGAGCAGCACAGCGAGCACCCGGCTGAAACGGCCGCGACACCGCGCGAGGGCGGTTAATCGACCGTTCAGGCGGTCCGGCTACGCTCTTTCCATCCGCCGGCGCTGGTTTGCGGCTTGCAATCCGGCAACAGCCGTCGGCAAACGGGAACGCGAACCGATGGCATGTCGCGGCGGCCGATCATCCCTGCTATGTCTTGGCTGCGATGGGCGCGGCAGCCCGTCCGCGTTAGATCCTGAAGCATCGGAGCGTCTGGTCGACGGCGTTCGGCCATCAAAGAGCAGTGATCGAAGAGCAGTGATCGAAGAGACCATGGACAGCAGTATGCGTGATCGTGCGAAGGCTTGCGTTGAACGGCGATCATGGGCCGCTGTGCTGCTGGGCGCACTCGCCTGCGGATCGGCTCTGGGAACGTCGGTCGCCTTCGCTGACGATTGTCCCGGTCATCCCAACGCGTTGGGCACGTCGCGTACGCTGGTGGTCGATCCGCGCGAGCATCCGCGCATCGGCGCCATGCAGTACAAGGAGACGCTGCCTCTCAAGGACCATGAGGTGGTCATCACCTTCGACGACGGTCCGCTGCCCAAATACAGCAACCAGGTGCTGCAGATCCTCGCCGACCAGTGCGTCAAGGCGACGTTCTTCACCATCGGCCGCCAGGCCAAGGCCGACCCCGAAGGCGTGCGCAAGCTCGCGGCCGCGGGACACACCATCGCCACGCACAGCCAGAACCATCCGCTGAGCATGAACAGGATGACGCTGGAGCAGGTCCAGCCCGAGGTCGACCAGGGCATCGCCTGGACCAAGGCGGCGCTGACCGATCCCTCCGCGCTGTCGCCGTTCTTCCGCGTGCCCGGCCTGCTGCGCGGCGACGCGGTCGAGAGCTATGCGGCCTCGCTCGGCCTGCAGGTGTGGAGCGCCGATTTCCTCGCCGACGATTGGCGCAGCATCTCCGGTGCCAAGGTCCACGAGCTCGCGATGAAGCGCTTGGAAGCGCGCGGCAAGGGCATCCTGCTGCTGCACGACATCCAGCCGCGCACCGTGGCCGCGCTGCCGAAGATCCTCGCCGATTTGAAGGCCAAGAACTATCGCATCGTGCACGTCGTGGCGGCGACGCCCGACCGTCCGGCCACGCCGACCGAGCCCGAGGATTGGCTGGTGCATCGTCCGTCCGACGAGACGCCGGTCGCGCATTGGCCGGCGATCACGCCGGCCGATCTGGCAAGTGCCGACACCCGCGCCCGCGCCGCGCTGGATGATTTCGGCAACCTCGACATGCCCGCGGCGTCACGCTCGCTGCCAAAGCCGGCTTGGCCACGCCCCGCGGTGAAGGCGCGGATCGCGACCGCACCGGCGCTTCCCGCTCCGGCGGCCGAGCTGTTCACCTGGCCGCCCGTCGCACCTCTGTCGGCCCGCCGGCATCAGGTCGTTCGCGTCGAGGGCCAGGCCACGACCAGGCCGGCTACCCGCCCGGTCCGCCTCGCCAGCCTGCGCAGGCGCTGAGCCCGGACACGGTTCGTCCAAACGAAAAAGGGGCGCCCGTGCGCCCCTCTTCGATGCGTTCCCTTGGTGCTTCCGCGGAACGCCGCGCGATCCGATGATCAGTTGCTAATCAGCTTGCTGACGCAGAGGATGACGATGGCCGCGAGGAAGAACAGGTCCATATATGACTTCTGCTCACCGTCCTTGCGCAGCGAGCCGACGTCCGACACCACCTGCTTGCTGATGACCTGACCGACCGGCCCTTCGCCGAGCATCCCGGCGAGACGGCGCACGTCCGACTCCAGCTTCTCGATTCGTCCGAAGAAGTGGAACGTGCGAACCACGGTGACGGCGCGCATGCCGGCATAGATCAGTACCACGAGCGCCAGCACGGCGCGGTTCTGGTATTTCTCGATGTAGTTCAGGCTGAGAAAGACCGCCGCGACAAACACGAAATTCGAGAAGAATCGGTAGGCGAGGCCGGTGAAGTTCATCTGTTCCCCCAGGATGTCCGGATCGCTGGCCGACAGAACTCACGAATCGCGTTTCGCCCCCGCGTCCCGGCCCAACGCATGCGACCGTAGACGAGCCGGCTTGCAAATTGGTGAAGCCAGCGCGGTCGCGCGGCCTTCGCATACCGCCCGAGTTCCCGGACCGGCCCCGTGGTAAACAATCGCCTGCGCGGTTGCAGCCCGCCATGGCCGCCACCACAAGACTCGCGTGACGTCTCGGCGTGACATCACGTCGGCTTCGCTACGCGCCGAAGCGCGCCGGCGCGCAGGCCGCAACGTCGACCTCAGGCGTCTCGCCGCTCATCAGCTCGGCGAGGATGCGTCCCGTCGCCGGTCCGAGCGTGAATCCCTGGTGACCGTGGCCGAAATGCAGCCACAGACCCTTGTGCCGCGCGGCCGGTCCGACGACCGGCAGCATGTCCGGCATGCACGGCCGCGTGCCGAGCCACGGCTCGGGCTCGACCGGCTTGCCGAGATCGATCAGCTGGCGCGCCGCCGCTTCGGCCTTGCCGAGCTGAACCGGCGTCAGCTCGGCGTCCGGCGCCGACAGCTCGGCGCCGGTGGTGATGCGCACACCCTTGGCCATCGGGTTCATCAGATAGCCGAACGCGGCATCGCGCAGCGGCAGGTCGAGCGGCGCGCCGCCGCTGTAGTGACGGTGATAGCCGCGCTTGCGCACCATCGGAATGTCCATGCCGAAGCGCTTCAGGAATTCCGGCGACCACGGCCCGAGGGCGACGACTGCGGCCTCTGCCTCGATGCGTCCTTCGTCCGTCACCACGCTCCAGCCGCTGCCCTGTTGAGTGAGCGTCGTGGCATCGCCGCGCAACAGCTTGCCGCCCCGCCTCACGAACAGCTCGGCATAGGAGGTGACGAGGCTGCCCGGATCGGACACCGTCCACGGCTCCTGCCAATGCAGGCCGCCGATGCCGGTCTCGTTGAGGCCGGGCTCGGCCTTGGCGAGTTCGCTCGCACTGAGCAGCTTGAACTTGACGCCGAACGCCTTGCCGACCGCCTCGGCGTCCTTCGCCTCCTTGTCGAATTGCGCCTGGTTTCGATGCAGCACGCGAAAGCCGTCCCGGCGCACCAGATTGCCGGCGCCGGCGGCCTCGATCAGCGGCTCGTGCTCGGGCGCGGCGCGCGAAATCAGCTGCGCATAGGTGCGCGTCAGCACCTCGTGGCGCGCGGGGAAGGAATTCCACCAGTATTGCAGCAGCGGCCGCATGTGATACGGCAGGGCCGGCAGGCTGTAATGCACGTCGTTGGTGCGCGCCAGCGCGATGTCGAGCACGCCGGCGATGTCATAGGGCATCGCGTAGGGCCGGACGGCCTCGCTCTGGATGATGCCGGCATTGCCGTAGCTGGTCTCGCGTCCCGGCTCGCGGCGATCGACCAGCGCCACCGACCAGCCGCGGCTCTGCAGGTGCAGCGCCGTGCCGACGCCGACCATGCCACCCCCGAGAACGATTGCGCTCCGCATCGTCATCACTCCTGTCAGCTCCGCGCCGCCGCGACGACGGTGACCTCTAATCGAACGTCCGCGATCATCTGCGCCTGCACCGTGGTGCGCACCGGCAGCGGATCCTTGAAATGCTTGCGATAGGCCGCGTTGTACTCGGCGAAATCGGCCTTGTCGGCGAGATGCACCATGCAGGACACGACGTCGTCGAGCGTCAGCCCCTCGCCGGCCAGCGTCTCCGAGATGAGCTTGAACACCAGATCCGTCTGCGCCGTGATGCCCTCGGGAATGCTGCCGTCATCGGCGACCGGGACCTCGCCCGACAGGAACACGAGGCCGCCGGCGCGGCGCACCAGCGAGAACGGCCATGAGTTTGCATCGGACATCGCTAGCTCCAGAAGATGTTGGTCATGTCGGCGCGGCTCAATCCCACGCCATGAATCCCGGCGTCTGCGCCAGCGGCGGCAGCGCGGCGAGCTTCTTGAGATCAGGCTGCGGCCGGCGCAGCTCGGCGTCACCGGCAAAGGCAGCTTCCAGCGCCGCGGCGACGCCGAGCACCAGCGCATCGCCGCCGCGCGGACCCACGATCTGCAGGCCGAACGGCAGCCCGTTCTCGTCAACGCCGAGCGGCAGGCTGAGTGCCGGATGTCCCGCCAGCGTCACTGCATAGGCCAGTGCCAGCCAATGGAAGTAGGACTTCGTCGGCACGCCATCGATCTCGGCCGGATACAGCTCGGACCACGGCCGCGGGCTCAAGGTGATGGTCGGGCTGATCAGCAGATCGTGCTGAGCAAAGAAGCTTTGATAGGCGCGATAGATCCGCGTCTGGTTCGCCGCCGCGCGCGAAAAATCCTCGAGGCTGTAGGACAGCCCCTCCTCGACATTGGCGCGCACGTTCGGCCCGATCATGTCAGGGCGTTCGCGATAATTCTTGCCGTGCTGCGTCAAAAACAGCGACGCCCGCAGCACCGCAAAGGTCTCGTCGGCGCCGCTGCAATCCGGCGTCGCCTCAGTTGCCTCCGCAAACAGCGGCGCGATGCGCGACACCCGGGCGCGGAAGGCCCGGCGGATCAGTTGCTCGGTCGGTGCAAAACCGAAATCCTCGGTGAAGGCGAGCTTGAGCTTGCGCAACTCGACCTGCGGCGGCAGGGCCCAGCGCGCGGGCGCGCCGCGCACCGCCTCGTCCGGCAGCGTGTAAGCCAGCGGATCACGCGCATCGTCGCTCGCCATCACCGACAGCATCAGCGCGGTGTCGGCGACGTCGCGCGCCATCGGCCCGTCGGTCGACAGGCACGACCAGCCATGGGCGCGCTTCTCGCTGGCGACGAGGCCGTAGGATGGCCTCATGCCGACGATGCCGCAGAACCCGGCCGGATTGCGCAAAGAGCCGCCGGTGTCGGAGCCCGAGGCGAGCGGCGCCATCCCGCAGGCCAGCGCCGCCGCCGAGCCGCCGGACGAGCCGGCCGCCGACCGCATCGGATCGAACGGATTGCCGGTGGCGCCGAACACGGGATTGCGGGTGTTGCCGCCCGCCGCCCATTC
>NZ_CAFI01000207.1 GCF_000239775.1 Bradyrhizobium sp. ORS 375 | reverse complement strand
CTGGCCAGACGCAGGCTTGGCAGCTCGGCCGCGCTTGCGGTCCAGGCCTCGGCAAGCGCGGAGAGATCGCTGTCGGAGAACGACAGCACGACGACCTCCGCCGGCGACTGCGCGAGATCCACGGCCTGCTCGAGGTCGTCCAGATCCGCGCCGGATGTCGCCAGGAGGTGCATCGCCCTCGCCTAGCCCGCGATCAGGGTCTTGATCGCGGCGGCATCGAGGCCGCGCTCGCCGATCACCACGAGCCGGCCCTGCCGTGATTCGCCCGCGCGCCACGGCCGCTCGAACTGATGCTGGATGCGGCTGCCGACCGCCTGCACCAGCAGGCGCAGCGGCTTGCCGGCAACTTCCACAAAGCCCTTCACGCGGAGCACGTCGTGCGCATCGACGGCCGCGGCGATGCGGTCGACCAGCGCGTCGGGCGAGGTCTGCGCCGGCACGTCGAGCACGAAGCTCTCGAAATCGTCGTGATCGTGCTCGGCCTCGTTGTCGTGATGCGACGGACGCGCCGCGAGGTCGTCCTCCGCGGCTGCGCCCAATCCGAGCAGCACGGACGCGGAGAGCTGGCCGTGCTCCGTCGCGATCACCTTGACGGCGCGCTGCACCTTCGCCGCGATCTCGGACGCCACGGCCTTGCGCTCCTCGTCGCTCATCAGGTCGCTCTTGTTCATCACGACGAGATCCGCGCACAGCAGCTGATCCTCGTAGACCTCCTCGAGCGGATTGTCGTGATCGAGCGAATCGTCGGCTGCACGCTGCGCCGCGAGCGCTTCGGGATCGTCGGCGAAGCGGCCGGCGACGACGGCGGGACCGTCGACCACGGCGACGACGCCATCGACCGTGACCCGCGTCGCGATCTCCGGCCAGTTGAACGCCTGCACCAGCGGCTTCGGCAGCGCCAGTCCCGACGTCTCGATCACGATGTGCTCGGGCGGCTCCTTCTGATCGAGCAGGCTCTTCAGCGCCGGCACGAAGTCATCGGCGACGGTGCAGCACAGGCAACCGTTGGACAGCTCGACGATGCGATCCTCCGGGCAATCCGGCACGCCGCAGCCTTTCAGAATGTCGCCATCGATGCCGACATCGCCGAACTCGTTGACGATGATCGCGAGGCGGCAGCCATTCGCGGTCTCGATCAGGTTGCGCACCAGCGTGGTCTTGCCGGCGCCGAGGAAGCCGGTGACGATGGTGCAAGGCGTCTTGGCGAAGGATGTCTTGGCGAAGGATGTCTTGGCGAAGGATGTCGTCATGGCAGCGAGATCTCTATTCTCAGCGCAACGCGGGCACGCGCGCGACCGTGTTCTTGCGGATGTATTCGGGACGCTCGCGCCACGCTGGCAGCCCGGCTTCGTGACGCTGATGCAGCTGCGCGAATGTCAGAACGTCCTGCACATGCACATCCGGATCCAGCGCGCCGAGCACATAGGTCCATTTGCCAGGCGCGGTGACTGCGACGGTGCAGGCACGATTGCAGTTGGACAGGCACTCGACGCCGACCACCACCACGCCCGCGCGCTGCTCGGCAGGCAAGGCCTCGATCGCGGTGAGCAGCCGAGCCCCGGCACGCGGCTGATCAGGCGGCGCTGACTCGGCCGCCTGGGCACGACAGGTGACGCAGACGAACAGCGTCGTCTGACCAGTCTCCAATGCAATCATCAATCAGCCGATCATGCCGGCAGCGGTCGCCGCCGCAACACCGCCCACCAGCACGATCACGGCGCCGGCGAGCCGCAACGCCAGCGGCGCCATGGCGTTCGCCTTCGTCGACAGCAGCCTCGTGCCGAGGAACGCGCCCGCGGCAATGACGGCCTGGATCACCAGCAGGCCAGCGAGATACGCGCCGAGCGGCGTGGTCTCAGCGCCGACGATCGACTCGCCCAGCGCATAGCCATGGAACACACCGGTCAGCGCGAACAACCCCGCGACCGGCAGCACGCCGAAACGGCCGCGCATCACGACCGCCAGGCCGACAAACGCGGTGGACAGGCCAACCAGCAGCTCGGCCGCCGGGATGTTCGCCTTTGCGAGATGCAGGCCGACGCCGGCGATCATCGCCGTCGTGAACGCGAGCACGGGCGCGAAGCCACGGCCGAGCAGGGCCGCAACGATACCGGCGCCGACGATCGCCGCCAGATGATCCAGCCCGATCACGGGATGGCCGAGGCCGGACAGCAGCCCCTGCGCAAAGGTCTGCGGCAGCTTGCCATCCATCATGTGATGCGCAAACGCAGGCTGGGCCGCGAGCAGGACCAGGCTCGCAATCGCAAAAGTCGTGGCACGGGTGAACTTCATGGCCGTCTCCGTCGCTTGCCGGCTCCCCCAGAGGACCGGACGATGCGCTGCATCCGACGGCATCCCGCCCATCCCGGCAGGATCAGAACCAGCATCGCGACTCCCCGCGCGATGGGTCGGCCAACAGCAATGTCGACGGCAGGTCTCCTGGCTCTCGGGTCGCTGCGTGAGACCACCTTCCCGGTTTCCCAGTGGTGCTTTGGCCTCACACTCGCCGATTACAGTTGCGGGGGCAGCCACGGCTTAAGGCGCGAACCCGCACCGTGTTCCCTAAATCTCTCCTTTCGGAGAACCGTCATCTGTTAGATACGGGTCGGGCCAAAGCCCGTCAATCGGAATCGTCCCCATGCCCCCTGCCTCGAACCCCGCCCTGCCGCGCCTCACCCTGGTGCTCGGCGGCGCGCGCTCGGGCAAGAGCCGTCATGCCGAGGCGCTGATCACCGCCGAGTCGCCGCCCTGGATCTATGTTGCGACTGCGCAGGCGTTCGATGGCGAAATGACCGAGCGCATCGCCCAGCACAAGGCGCGCCGCGCCGAGGGATGGCAGACGCTGGAAACGACGCAGGATCTCGCTGGTCTCATCCGCGAACGCGCGGAGCATCGCGCGCCGATGCTGATTGACTGCCTCACACTGTGGCTGAGCAATGTCATGCTTGCCGACAGAAATGTTCCCTCGGCTTGCGCTGACCTGATCGATACGCTCAGGACCGCGCGAGGCCCGATCGTCGCCGTCTCCAACGAGGTCGGGCTCGGCATCGTGCCGGACAACGCGCTGGCGCGCGCCTTTCGCGATGCGCAGGGGCGACTGAACCAGGACGTCGCGGCGTTGGCGGATCGCGTGATTCTGATGGCGGCCGGCCTGCCGCTCATCTTGAAATGAAGAGGACGAACCGATGACCGAGAACGCCGAAGATGCACGCCACAAGGCCAAGATGGAGAACCGCAAGGCGGTGCAGGATGCCGAGGTCGCCTCGAAAACCATGGAAAAAGGCCTGCTGATCGTCCACACCGGCAAGGGCAAGGGCAAGTCGACCGCGGCCTGGGGCCTGATGCTGCGCGCGCTCGGCCGCGGCTTCCGCATCGGCGTCGTGCAATTCGGCAAGGGCGCGTGGGAGACCGGCGAACGCAAGGCGATCGCGGCGTTCGGCGATCAGGTGTCCTGGCACACCCTCGGCGAAGGCTTTACCTGGGAAACGCAGGATCGCGCGCGTGACGTCGCGGCGGCCGAGCGCGCCTGGGCCAAGGCGAAGGAGCTGATGGCCGATCCATCGATCCGGCTGTTGATCCTCGACGAGCTGAACATCGCGCTGCGCTATGACCACCTGCCGATCGGCGATGTCGTTGCCACCCTCGCTGCGCGCCGTCCCGATCTGCATATCGTCGTCACCGGCCGCAACGCCAAGCCCGAGCTGATCGAGGCGGCCGACCTCGTCACCGAGATGAACCTCGTCAAGCATCACTTCTCGGCCGGCGTGAAGGCGCAGGAAGGCATCGAGTTCTAGACCAATCGAGTTCTAAACTATGAGCGCGCGCGCCATCATGTTCCAGGGCACAGGCTCCGACGTCGGCAAGTCGCTGATCGTCGCAGGCCTCGCGCGCGCGCTGACCTTGCGCGGGTTCAAGGTGGCGCCGTTCAAGCCGCAGAACATGTCGAACAATGCCGCCGTCACTGCCGATGGCGGCGAGATCGGCCGCGCGCAGGCGCTGCAGGCGCGCGCGGCTCGGCGGCCGATGACCGTGCACATGAACCCGGTGCTCTTGAAGCCGCAGAGCGAGATCGGC
>NZ_CAFI01000208.1 GCF_000239775.1 Bradyrhizobium sp. ORS 375 | reverse complement strand
GCCCTCGCGGCTCGTCTCTCGCTGTAGCAATCAGCAGATCAGCTCGACAGCGCGGCCTTCACCAGGGCGCTGGCCTTGGCAAAGTCCATCTGGCCGGTGTACTTCGCCTTCAGCACCGCGATGACCTTACCCATGTCCTTCATGCCGGCAGCGCCGGTCTCCGTGACCGCGGCTGAGATCGCCGACTTCACCTCGTCGTCGCTCATCTGCTTCGGCAGGTAGGCCGAGATCACCGCGATCTCCTCGCGCTCGCCAGCGGCGAGCTCGGCGCGGCCGCCCTTCTCGTACAGCTCGACGGATTCCTGGCGCTGCTTGATCATTTTCTGCAGCACGGCGAGCACGTCGGCGTCGGTGAGCGGCGGCTTGCCCTCGCCGCGGGCGGCGATGTCGGCGTTCTTCAGGGTCGAGTTGACCATGCGAAGGGTGGACAGCTTGCGCTCGTCCTTGGCCTTCATCGCCTCCTTGACCGCGTTGTTGATGTCGTCGCGCAGCATGATCTCGCCCTCTCGAATTCGGTTGGCGGCTGGTCTAGGCGGTTCGTCCCCGCGAAACAACTCGGTTCCGCATCCGTTCCAGTGACGGACGGCGAAATCGAGCGATTCTCAGCGCAAATTGACCGAAATCGCGTGTGAATCGGCCGCCTCACGCTTTGACGCCGGGCTCAAGCCCCACTATGTAGGGGCCTCATGACACACATCGATACTGACGCCGCCTGGCCGGACCATAAACCGACCGCGCTCCTCGTGCTCGCCGATGGAACGGTGCTGGAAGGCTACGGCCTCGGCGCCGAAGGCCACGCCGTGGGCGAGGTCTGCTTCAACACCGCCATGACCGGCTATGAGGAGATCCTGACGGATCCGTCCTATGCCGGCCAGCTCATCACATTCACCTTCCCGCATATCGGCAATGTCGGCACCAACGACGAGGATATCGAGACGGTGAACATGGCGGCGACGCCGGGCGCCCGCGGGGTGATCCTGCGCACCGCGATCACCGATCCGTCGAACTACCGCGCCACCCGGCATCTCGACCAGTGGCTGCGCGCCCGCGGCATCATCGGCCTGTCGGGCATCGATACGCGCGCCTTGACCGCGCTGATCCGTTCCAAGGGCATGCCGAATGCCGTCATCGCGCATTCGAAGACCGGCACGTTCGATCTCGACGCGCTCAAGAAGGAAGCGCGGGAGTGGCCAGGGCTGGAGGGCATGGACCTCGTGCCGATGGTCACCTCGGCGCAGCGCTTCAATTGGGACGAGACCCCCTGGGTGTGGAACGAGGGTTTTGGCCAGCAGGCCAAGCCGGAGTTCAACGTCGTCGCGATCGACTACGGCATCAAGCGCAACATCCTGCGCCTGCTCGCCGGCGTCGGCTGCAAGGTGACGGTGGTGCCGGCGACGACCTCGGCCGAGGACATCATGGCGATGAAGCCGGACGGCGTGTTCCTGTCGAACGGCCCCGGCGATCCCGCCGCGACCGGCAAATATGCGGTGCCGGTCATCCAGCAGGTGATCGCCTCGGGGACGCCGACCTTCGGCATCTGCCTCGGCCATCAGATGCTCGGCCTCGCCGTCGGCGCCAAGACCAAGAAGATGCATCAGGGCCATCACGGCGCCAATCATCCGGTCAAGGACGAGACCACCGGCAAGGTCGAGATCACCTCGATGAACCACGGCTTCGCGGTCGACCAGGACACGCTGCCGGCGGGCGCGACGCAGACCCACATCTCGCTGTTCGACGGCTCGAACTGCGGCATCGCGCTGGAAGGCAAGCCGGTGTTCTCGGTGCAGTACCACCCCGAAGCCTCGCCCGGCCCGCGCGACTCGCATTATCTGTTCCAGCGCTTCGCCGAGCTGATGCGCGAGAAGAAGCGCAGCGCGGCCTGACGCCGAGCTCGTGACGAGGATCGAATGCCCGGGTCGCTCCCGGGCATTTTTTTCGCCCTTGCCTTCTTGACGACGCCGCCGCCGTTTTGCGCTCGCGCTGCGTTCGCCTTCTTTGTATGATGAACATCATTTATTTGGAGAATGGGACATGAGCGAAGCCGTCGTATCCGGGATCGAATTCGGCGTGGTGCCGGTGTCGGTGCTGGCCTCGATGCCCGGGCTCGATTTCGTGCGCGGCGTCTTTGCAGGGACGCTGCCGCAGCCGCCGATCATGCGGACCGTCGAACCGTTCGACTGCACCGCGGAGCCGGGCCATGTCGTGATGCACAGCGTGCCCGGCTTGCGGCACTACAACCCGATCGGCTCGGTGCACGGCGGCTACGCGGCCATCCTGCTGGATTCGGCGATGGGACTCGCCGTCCAGACGCGGTGTCCGCAGGGCAGCGGCTACACCACGCTCGAGTTCAAGATCTCCTTCGTCAAGGCGATGACCGAGGCCACGGGCGTGGTGCGGACCGAAGGCACCACGCTGTCGTTCGGTCGCCGCGCGGCGACCGCGGAAGCGCGGATCGTCGACACGCAGGGGCGGCTGCTCGCGCATGCCACCACCACGTGCCTGGTATTCGAGCTGCCGAAGGGCTAGCCCGCGCTGTCTCACTTGCGTGAGACGTTCCAGTACACCGGCGCCGGCGGATTGAGGATGCCGGTCAGGTCGGCGCGCGCGGCGCGGAACTGATAGGCCACCGCGATCGGGATGTATGGCACGGTCTGCACGGCGCGCTGCTGGATCTGCGCGGCCAGCGCCTTGCGCTCGGCCATATCGGCGGAGTCGCCGAAGGCGGCGCGCAGCTTCTCGATCTCGGCATCGCACGGCCAGCCGAACCAGGCCTTGTCGCAGTTCGAGCGCAGGCCGAGATGGCTGATCGGCAGCATCATATCGAGACCACCCGGACCCGAGATGAAGATCGACCAGCCGCCCTGCCCGACCGGCTCCTTCTTGGTGCGACGGCTGACGACGCTCGCCCAGTCCATCGCCTGCACGTCGACCTTGAAGCCCGCGGCCTTGAGCTGCTGCTCGGCGACCAGGCTCGCGGGGTGGATCTGCGCATTTTCCGAGGCGTCGAGGATCACGACCGGCGTGCCGTCATAGCCGCTCTCGCGCAGCAGCGCCCTCGCCTTCTCCAGATCGAACGACGGGAATCCGGCCTCCGTGTAATAGGGCGAGGCGCAGATGTAGAACGATCTGCAGGCCTTGATCAGCCCGCCCTCGCCGCCGCCCCAGGCTTCGATGTAATCAGTTGGATTCACGGCGAGCAGAGCGGCGCGGCGGATGGCGGGATTGTCGAACGGCGGCTGGATCGAGTTCAGGCGGATCTGCTGCGCCACGCCGATCTCGTCCTGGTTGGAGACGACGACGTTCTTGCCGGCCTTCGCCACCGGAACGAGATCGGTCGGAATGTCCTCGGCGATATCGAGCTCGCCCTTCTTCAGCGCGTCGAGCGCGGTCTGCTGGTCCGGGATGATCAGCCATTCGACGCGGTCGAACTTCACGACCTTGCCGCCCGAGAGTCCCGACGCCGGCTCGGCGCGCGGCACGTAATGGGGGTTCTTGGCGAACACCAGCTTGGAGCCCGGCACCCATTCATCCTTCTTGAAGACAAAGGGCCCCGAGCCGGTCTGATCCGCGAGGGGCTGGCCGGCAGCGGTCGCGGCGATGACCCGTGCCGGAACAATGAAGGGCACCGGCGCGCCCGGCTTGGCGAGCGCATCGAGCACGAAGCCCCAGGGCTCCTTCAAGGTCAGGCTGAAGGTCCTGGCGTCGACGACCTCCCAGGAGGCGCCATGGGCATTGAGCATCTGCCCCATCGCATCGGCCTGGCTCCAGCGCTTGAGCGAGGCGACCACGTCCTCCGACGTCACGCCCGCCCCGTCCCCGAATTTGAGCCCGTCGCGCAACTTGAAGGTCCAGATCTTGCGGTCGTCGGATGTAGTCCAGCTCTCGACCATCTGCGGCTTGACCTGCAGCTTGTCGTCGACCGTGAACAGCGTGTCGTAGATCATGTAGCCGAAATTGCGCGCGATCGAATCCGCGGCGATCGTCGGGTCGAGCACCTTGAGGTCGCCCGACGGCTTCACCTTCAGCACGGTGTCGGCGTTTGCGAACGTGGCCGGCAGCGCTGCGGCCAGGCAGAGCAGAGCGCCCGCCAGAGCGTCGTGTGATTTCATGCTTTCCTCCCCATGATCGTCGGACGCGACCGCCGCCGATGTGTGTCAATTCGAGATCAGTTGCTGCTGCTGCGCGCGGCGCGCGCCGCTGCGGCGGATGAACGAGAAGGCGGCAAGCGCCAGTCCGGAGACCGGCTCGCGCCCGAGGCTGGCCGTGGAGAATGTGAGCGCGATGCCCTGCAAGCCGCCGAGGCGCGATGCGCCGATGGCTTCCATCACCACCGCGCGATCCTCGGCAGGCAGAGCCCCGGGCCATCCCGCGATGACGACGTTGCGCTGCCGGGTGAGATTGAGCGCGTTGCCGATCGCCAGGCCCAAGAGGCCCAACCGAGCCTTGATCTCCGCCCGCGCCGCCGGCGAGATGTCGTAATCATCGGGCCAGCGGTCGCCGCGGCCGATCAGATCGCTTTCCTGCACCTGAAGAATGTCGGCGAGCGCAACCGTCGACACATAGGGTTCGAGGCAGCCGCCGTGACCGCAGCGGCAGCATCGGCCGCCGCGATCGATCACGACATGACCGATCTCGCAGGTCTCGACATCGCCGCTTTCAGCGAGCTCGTCGACGATCGCGGCGCCGACGCCATGACCGACGAACACGAAGAAATACGAGCCGCCGAGCACGCCCGTTCCCATCTGCAGCCGATGCGCGACGGCGCGGGCGACCATCGAATTGGTCAATCGCGCCGGCGTCTCCGGCAACTCGCGCTGCAGGGCGTCGGCGAGCGCCGCAACATCGAGCGGCACGATCGGGCTGGCGCGCAGATCGGGATCATAGCCCGGAATCGAGACGGCCAACTGCTCCAGCACGATACCACGCGGCGCGGCCCAGGACCCGAGCTCACAGACCGCCCGGGTCACCGTCGCCGTGACCGCGGCGGCGCCGATGCCGTCAGGCAGGTCGTAGCGCTCCGCGTACAGCGTCTCGCCGGCCAAGGTGCCGATAGCGGCATAGAGGCGGTTGTTGGAGATCTCGATCGCGGCAACGGAGATGGCGTTGCTCAAGGTGATGAATAGGCTCGGGCCGCCGCGATAGGGCGCCGCGCGCCGGGTCTCCTCGATGACACCCTCGGCCTTCAGATCGCTGATGATGCGCGAGATGCTGGCTTCGGTCAGCGCGACACCCGCGGCCAGATCGGGCCGGAAGGAGCCGCCGGAGCACCAGAGGTATCCCAGGATTGCAGATCTCGTGTCGTGCCGACTACGGACGAGCCGCACACGGTCCTCCCGAACTCATTCTTACTTATTGTAACGCTATCCAGCGGAGGATGGGGTGTCAATGTGGCCTCACGGCGCGCCGGAACGGTGATGATGCTGATCGTGTTGATGGCGGGAGCGGTCGGTCGGGAGCGGGCATGACATCGAGGCACACAGACAGCAGCGCGCCGATCAGCATCGTGTTTGCCGATGATGGCTTGGTGCCGAACAATCCGATGCCGTTCCTGGTCTACAGGGCTGCCATCGCGCTCGATCGCGACGATCCCGCGGCGAGCATCGAGCGTGTGTTCGGCGGCAACGGCTGGGGCGACACGTGGCGCAACGGCGTCTACGACTATCTGCATTTTCACGCGACCGTGCATGAGGCGCTCGGCGTCGCCAGCGGCACGGCGCGGGTGCGCTTCGGCGGCGATCAGGGCCAAGAGCTCGAGCTCAGCCCGGGTGACGTTGCGATCCTGCCGGCCGGCACCGGGCATCAGTGCATCTCCGCCAGCGCGGATTTCTGCATCGTCGGCGCCTATCCGCCCGGGCCGAAGATGCAGATCACGCGACCGACGCCGGAGAACCATGCCCGCGCCTTGAAGAGCATTCCGGACGTGCCGCTGCCTGAGACCGATCCCGTGCGTGGCGCGAGCGGTCCGCTCACGCGGCTGTGGCATCGCGCGCGCTGATCAGGCGCAGTACAGCCGATACAGCGTCTGCAGGACCTCACGGACTTCGTCACTCGCCAGCCGGTAATAGATCGTCTGGCCATCACGCCGGGTCGCGACCAGGTCGAGGGCGCGCATCATGGCCAGATGCTGGGACAGCGCCGCCTGGCGCAGACCCACCTGCTCGGCGAGCTCCCCCACGGCGCGCTCGCCGTCGATCAGGTTGCAAAGCACCATGAGGCGCTTCGGGTTGGCCATGGCCGAGAGCAGCCGCGCGGCCTCCTCGGCTTTGTCCTCCAGGCCCGCGGCCACCGAGACAGCCTTGGCTTTGCGTGCGACCCGCGTTGTCATGATTGTTACTTCTCTAGCTTCGTATATAAGAAATAATGCATATGAATATCGATTGCAACACGCTGCCGAGGACCGCAGGACAACATGATCAGCGACCATACCTTCTTGACCGCGCT
>NZ_CAFI01000209.1 GCF_000239775.1 Bradyrhizobium sp. ORS 375 | reverse complement strand
GCCGCCGCGGCGACGACTTCATGTCGCGGTTCGCGGTTGTCTGAGCGGACTGATGAGTGAGGCGGTCTGAACTCAACTAATGAGTTGGCAATCCACGGAGAGGTGTGCCGGCCGCTAACCAATCGTTAGGACCTGTTGCACGCCGGTTAACGGTTCCCGCGCACTCACGAAATATCAACCCTAATTATTAGGGTTAAGCGCTGCTTAAGCATTTGGTGCGATTGTACAGCCGTCAGTTGTGATGTGGGGCCCCTTCCGAACGCCTCACCGGCCAAAGGGACGAAGCCAATGCGTAGCGTTAAGTCTTTGATCGCCGCCGGAGCGGCCTCTCTGTTTTCCACTTTGGCCTTTGCGGCCGACATGCCCATCGCGCCCCCGCCCGTCTACGCGCCGCCGCCTGCGGCTGATTTCGGTGGCTGGTACCTGCGCGGCGACATCGGCTTCAGCAATCAGAAGGTCAAGGACGTTCATTACAGCCGCGAGTCGGCCTATACGCCGATGACCTCGTTCGAGCAGACCTCGGGCTTCGACACGGCCGGCATCTACGGCGTCGGCGTCGGTTATCGCTTCAACAGCTGGTTCCGCGCCGACATCACCGGCCAGTACCGCGGCAACTCCAACTTCAAGGGCACCGACCGCTTCAATGCGACCGCCGGCGGCGTGCCCT
This sequence comes from Bradyrhizobium sp. ORS 375, assembly GCF_000239775.1. Lineage (GTDB taxonomy): Bacteria > Pseudomonadota > Alphaproteobacteria > Rhizobiales > Xanthobacteraceae > Bradyrhizobium. Next base: position 10,286 of record NZ_CAFI01000209.1, on the reverse strand, counting down.
ATAGCGGCATCGACAACTACACGGCCAGCAAGTCCGAATGGGTCGTCATGGCCAACGCCTATGTCGATCTCGGCACCTGGTGGTGCGTGACGCCGTTCATCGGCGCCGGCGTCGGCGGCTCGCGCGTGACGATCTCGAACTTCACCGATACCGGCATCAACAACCTGCCGTTCACGACGACGAGCTTCGCCACGGCGCCGACCTCCTCGAAGTGGAATTTCGCCTGGGCGGCGCATGCGGGTCTCGCCTACAACGTCAACCCGAACCTGGTGCTCGAACTGGCCTACAGCTATGTCGATCTCGGGCAGGGGCAGACCGGCATTCTCTCGACCTACACCGGCACCACCACGGGCAACATCTTCAAGTTCAAGGACATCACCTCGCATGACCTGAAGCTCGGCGTGCGCTGGAATTTCGACAACCCGCCGCCGCCCCCGATGCCGCCGCTGATCCGCAAGGGCTGAGCTCGAGCGAGACGCATCACTTCTACGAGGAAAACGGCGCGGGCATCCCGCGCCGTTTTGCTTTCTCGTTCCCCGCAGCGCTCGCGGTCACGGTAAAAGAATTGGAACGGAACGCCGCGCGGCAACGGATGATTAAGGTTAACGCGCGATGATCGCTGACAGAGAGTTCAGTGCTGATTGGAGCGTTGCAATGCGTAGGCTGCTGGTGGCGGTTTCGGTGTGTGGCATGGTCTCGGCGGCCCAGGCCGCCGATTTGTCCGATCTGCCCATCCTGAGGGGCAGCATGTCCGAAGGCCTCAACAATTCACGGGTCAACTGGGACGGCTACTACGTGGGCGTCCAGGGAGGCTATGGTTCGACCGACCAGCAGTTCAGCAACACCAATCCAGGCCTTGCCGGCAATCTCGCTCAGGGGACGGTGATCGGCGGCGAGATGCCCGCGTCCACTTGGGGCTGGTCACCGGGCTTCGGTAAGCAATCGTCCCGATCGTCGGCGTGGGGTGCCTTTGCAGGCTACAACTCGCAATGGGAAGACGTCGTGCTGGGTGTGGAAGGGAGCTATATGCATGGCCCCTTCGGGATCAAGCCTTCGGCCACCAGAACGTTCTATTCGGGGCAACTGTCGGACACCTTGTTTCATCGGGCCACGGTGACGCAGACGACGCAGATGCAGATCACGGACATGGCGACGATTAGGGGGCGCGCCGGTTACATGATGGGCGCGTTCCTGCCCTACGCCTATTTCGGGCTGGCTCTCGGAAACGCCAATATCGGTCAGACTGCGACCATTCAGGATTCCACGTCGACAGTGGCCGGTGGTCCCTTCACGGTTGTCAGTTCTACGAGCGCCAACAATCTGAGCCACAATCATTTCGTCTATGGCTACAGTGCCGGCGTCGGCGTCGACGTCAACCTGATCGGTGGTCTGTTCGCCCGCGCCGAATACGAATACGTCCGCTTCACCTCGACCGTCGACACCAACATCAACACGGTGCGCGCCGGCCTCGGCTACAAGTTCTAGCTGCTCCGAAAAAAGTCGAAGCCGATGTCGATCACCATCCGCCCGGCGCGGCGCGAGGACGTCGGCAGCATCGTTGCGATGCTCGCCGATGATCATCTCGGTCGCGCCCGCGAGCGCATCGAAGATCCGATGCCCGATTCATATTTCGCGGCGTTCGATGCCATCGCGGGCGCCGATCACATCACCCTCGTCGTCGCCGAGGAGGCGGGCAGGGTGGTCGGTTGCCTGCAGCTGTGCATCCTGCCTGGCTTGAGCTCGCAGGGCGCGTCGCGCGCGCTGGTCGAGGATGTCCGCGTCGCCACCGACCGCCGCAGCCGCGGCATCGGCGAGCAGCTCCTGCAATGGGCGATCTTCGAGGCCCGCAAGCAGCGCTGCAATCTGATCGAGCTGATGACCCACCAGAGTCGCACCGACGCGCAGCGCTTCTACCAGCGGCTCGGCTTCGCCAAGAGCCATTTCGGCATGGTGATGCGGTTCTGACTCTCGTCAGCGCCGCAGCCGATACGCAGCGACGGCATTCGGGCCGAAGGCCTTGCCGCGGAAGTCGGGGCCCAGCTGTGTCAGGCAGCGTTCGAGCGCCTGCTTGATCTCGTGATAGCTGCCGGCGAGCAGGCAGACCGGCCAGTCCGAGCCGAAGATCAGTCTGTCCGCGCCGAAGCAGGTCGCCACATGCGTCACATAGGGCTGCAGCCGCTCGGCATCCCAGTCGGTCCAGGTCGCTTCCGTCGCGAGCCCTGAGACCTTGCACCAGACGTTCCCGCTCGCAGCCAGCTCCGCGATGCGGTCGGCCCATTGCTGATCAAATCCGGTTGCGATCGGCGGCTTGGCGGCGTGGTCGAGCACGAAGCGTGCGTCTGGGAACGCTCGTGCCGCCGCGATCGCTGCCGGCAGCTCGCGCGTGCGCACCAAGAGATCGTAGGTCAGGCCGTGCGCGAGCACGACCTCCACGCCGCGCCGAACGTCGCCGCGTGACAGCCAGTCCGCATCGGCTTCGTCGTGGACCTGGTGGCGAATGCCGACGAGCTTGTTGCCGCCCGGCAGCGCGCGCAGCCGTTCGACCGTCGCTCCCACTGCCGCGTCGGTCAGGTCGACCCAGCCGACGACGCCGGCGACGAATGGCCAATCATGCGCAATGCGCAGGAACTCCTCGGTCTCGTCCAGTGACGATCTCGTCTGCACCAGGATGCTCGCGTCGAGTCCATTCTCCGCGAGCAGCGGCGCGAGGTCGGCGGGGCCGAACGGGCGGCGGATCGGCGCCAGCGCGTCGCCGGCCATCCATGGATAGTCGGCGCGAGCGGGATCCCAGAAGTGCTGATGCGCGTCGATCCTCTGGCTCATGCCGCGTCTCCCGGCAGCGGCGCGCGCGCATCGACGAGATTGCTGGCGCGGAGCGCGCGCCAGAACGCGGCTGGGATCGCGGCCTGCGCCTGCGCGATATTGTCGGCCGCCTCCTGCGCATTGCGGGCGCCCTGCACGCCGACGGTGACGGCGGGATGCGCGAGGCAGAACTGGATCGCGGCCGCCTTGAGCTCGATGCCGTGCTGCTTGCACAGCGCGTCGAGCTGGCGGGCGCGGGTCACCAGGGTGGGGTCGGCGTCTTCGTAGTTGAACTTCGCGTGACCATGCGGATTGGCCAGGATGCCGCTGTTGTAGATGCCGCCGAGCAGGATGGCGATGTTCTGCCTCTGGCAGATCGGGAACAGGCCGTCCAATGCGCCCTGGTCGAGCAGCGTGTAGCGGCCGGCGAGCAGGAAGCAGTCGACCGGTGCGACCTCGGCGAACCGCATCAGCATCTCCGACTGGTTCATGCCGGCCCCGATCGCCTTGATGCTGCCGTCCTCGCGCAAGCGCTGCAGCGCGCGGAAGGCGCCGGCAACAGCCTCGTCATAGTGATCGTCGGGATCGTGCACGAGCAGGATGTCGACGCGATCGAGGCCGAGCCGCGCCAGGCTCTCGTCTACCGAGCGCATCACGCCGTCGTAGGAGTAGTCGAATCGCGGCCGCAGCGGCGGCGCGCCCTTGTAATGCGGATCGTCGGGGGCCGTCGGATCCGGCCGCAGCAGCCGGCCGACCTTGGTCGAGATGACGTAGCTGTCGCGCGGCTGCTGGCGCAGGAAAGCGCCCAGCCGCTGCTCGGCGAGGCCGAAGCCGTAGAGCGGGGCGGTGTCGTAGAAGCGCACCCCGCGCGACCAGGCGGCCGCGATCGTCGCTTCGGCATCGTCGTCGCTGACCGGCTCGAACAGGCCGCCGAGCGGCGCCGTTCCTAGGCCGAGCCGGGTGACATCGAGTGAGCTCCTCCCAAGACGGACGCGTTGCATTCTTCTATCCTTGTTGTTCGGCGCCTGTAGATCGCGTCATTGTGCATGAGCGGATGCGACGGCACAACGTCAGAGCGTTGTGCGATACGGCAACGAAGAGGATGGAGGAACGATGGCGGAGATCAATGCGCTGACGGCGCTTGGCGTCGTGTTGGCAACGGCCGCGACGGATGCAGTGTATGTCATGTTCACCTCCGCGGTCGTCGCACGCCGCCGACTCTCCGCCGCAAACTGGAGCGCGATCTGGTACACGCTGTCGTCCTTTGCGGTGATCAGCTACACCGAGAACTGGATCTATGTCGGCTTTGCTGCGGTGGGATCGTGGATCGGCGCCTATGCATCGATGACCTTCCTGCATCGCCCGCCCGGCGGACCGGCCCCGATCGGCGCAGCGCCTGAATGAGCTTGTCTTGCATGCCAGCCAATTCTGCGTGAACGGCCATCAGGCCGCGCGAAGTTCCTTGACGCGGAACGGACCTTCCCTTAATCACGCCGGCGGGACACCTCCCCCCAACGGGAGGCTTACTATCTGGAAGGATAGACGATGACTGCAGCGAAGCCCTCGCAGCGGCCTGCCGTGCCGCATTTCTCCTCCGGCCCCTGCGCCAAGCGCCCCGGATGGACCCCCGAAAATCTCAAGGACGCTCCTCTCGGCCGCTCGCATCGCGCGAAGGTCGGCAAAGCCAAGCTCAAGCAGGCGATCGAGCTGACGCGCGAAGTCCTGGAAGTGCCGGCCGACTACAAGATCGGCATCGTTCCGGCGTCCGACACCGGTGCGGTCGAGATGGCGCTGTGGTCGCTGCTCGGGGCGCGCCCCGTCACCACCATCGCGTGGGAATCCTTCGGCGAGGGCTGGGTCAGCGATATCGTCAAGGAGCTGAAGCTCAAGGACGTCACCAAGCTGCACGCCGGCTATGGCGAGATTCCTGACCTTTCGAAGGTCGATCCCGCGTCCGACATCGTCTTCACCTGGAACGGCACCACCTCCGGCGTACGCGTGCCGAATGCCGACTGGATCAGCGCGTCGCGCGAAGGTCTGACGATCTGCGACGCCACCTCGGCCGCGTTCGCGCAGCCGCTGGACTGGCCGAAGCTCGACGTCGTCACCTTCTCCTGGCAGAAGGCGCTCGGCGGCGAGGCCGCGCACGGCATGCTCATTCTGTCGCCGCGTGCGGTGGAGCGTCTCGAGAGCTACAAGCCGGCCTGGCCGCTGCCGAAGATCTTCCGCCTCACCAAAGGCGGCAAGCTCAATGCCGGCATCTTCGAGGGCGAGACCATCAACACGCCGTCGATGCTGTGCGTCGAGGACTATCTGGATGCGCTCAACTGGGGCAAGTCGATCGGCGGCCTCAAGGCGCTGATCGCGCGCGCCGACGCCAACACCAAGGTGCTGGCGGACTGGAAGGCGCGCACGCCGTGGATCGACTTCCTCGCCAAGGATCCGGCGATCCGCTCCAACACTTCGGTGTGCCTCAAGGTCGTCGATCCCGCGATCACGGCGCTGTCGGCCGATGCCCAGGCCGAGTTCGCCAAGAAGCTGGTCTCGCTGGTCGAGAAGGAGAACGCCGGCTTCGACTTCGCGCACTACCGCGACGCGCCGGCCGGACTGCGCATCTGGTGTGGCGCCACGGTGGAGGCGAGCGACGTCGCGTTGCTGACGCAGTGGATCGACTGGGCATTCGCGGAAGCCAAGGCCGCGCTGCCGAAGGCTGCCTGATACGCGCTGGTCTCGCCGTCATTGCGAGCGCAGCGAAGCAATCCAGAGCCGGGAAGGAAGTCTGGATTGCTTCGTCGCAAGTGCTCCTCGCGATGACGGAGTTTGACGCCGCGTAGGGTGGGCAAAGGCGCGTAAGCGCCGTGCCCACCATCTATTGACCTCACGCGCGAGAGCGGTGGGCACGCTGCGCTTTGTCCACCCTACAGGCTTTCAACTCATTCCGGCGCCCCGCGCCATCCCCTCGAAACGAGGGCGTGAAGGACCATCGTCATGACCAAGCCCAAAGTTCTCATCTCCGACGCTCTCTCCCCGGCCGCCGTGCAGATCTTCCGGGATCGCGGCGTCGAGGTCGACTTCCAGCCCAATCTCGGCAAGGACAAGGACAAGCTCGCCGACATCATCGGCGACTATGACGGCCTTGCGATCCGCTCGGCCACCAAGGCCACGGCCAAGATCATCGAGCGCGCCAAGCGGCTCAAGGTGATCGGCCGCGCCGGCATCGGCGTCGACAATGTCGAGATTCCCGCGGCGACCGCCAAGGGCATCATCGTGATGAACACGCCGTTCGGCAATTCGATCACGACCGCCGAGCACGCGATCACGATGATGCTGTCGCTGGCGCGTGAGATCCCGCAGGCCGACGCCTCGACGCAGGCCGGCAAGTGGGAGAAGAACCGCTTCATGGGCGTCGAGATCACCGGCAAAACGCTCGGTGTCGTCGGCTGCGGCAATATCGGCTCGATCGTCTGCGATCGCGCGCAGGGCCTGCGCATGAAGGTGATCGGCTTCGACCCGTTCCTCACCGAGGAGCGCGCGCGCGATCTCGGCGTCGAGAAGGTCGAGCTCGACGAACTGCTGAAGCGCGCCGACTTCATCACCCTGCACACGCCGTTGACCGACAAGACCCGCAACATCATCGATGCCGCGGCGATCGCCAAGACGAAGAAGGGCGTGCGCATCATCAACTGCGCCCGTGGTGGCCTGATCGACGAGGCGGCGCTGCTCGAAGCGCTGAACTCCAAGCACGTCGCCGGCGCCGCGCTCGACGTGTTCGCCGAGGAGCCCGCGACCAGCAATCCGCTGTTCGGCCACGCTTCCGTGATCTGCACGCCGCATCTCGGCGCGTCCACGACGGAAGCGCAGGAGAACGTCGCGCTGCAGATCGCCGAGCAGATGTCGGACTATCTGCTGACCGGCGCGATCTCGAACGCGATCAACTTCCCCTCGATCACCGCCGAGGAGGCGCCGAAGCTGAAGCCGTTCATCGCGCTGGCCGAGAAGCTCGGCTCGTTCGCGGGCCAGCTCACGGAGAGCAGCATCACCAAGGTCCAGATCACCTATGAGGGCCAGGTCGCCGAGATGAAGACCAAGGCACTGACCTCGGCGGTGCTGGCCGGCCTGCTGCGGCCGATGCTCGGCGAGGTCAACGTCGTGTCGGCGCCGGTCATCGCCAAGGAGCGCGGCATGATCGTCGACGAGGTGCTGCGCGCCGGCGAGAGCGATTATGAAAGCCTGATCACGGTGGCGGTCACCACCGGGCAGCAGGAGCGCGCGGTGTCCGGCACGGTCTATGCCGACGGCAAGCCGCGGCTCGTCGACATCAAGGGCATCCGCGTCGACGCCGAGTTCGGCAAGTCGATGATCTACGTGACCAACGAGGACAAGCCGGGCTTCATCGGCAAGTTCGCGAGCCTGCTCGGCGACGCCAAGATCAACATCGCGACCTTCCATCTCGGTCGCGTCGCGGCCGGCGGCGACGCCATCGCGCTGGTCGAGATCGACGGCGCCGTGCCGGCGGAGCTGCTTGCGAAGATCCAGGCGCTGCCCCAGGTCAAGCAGGCCAAGGCGCTGGCGTTCTGATCGCAACACCGGATCGGTCGGCCAAAAAGGCAGTGCGGCCCGGCGCCGTGCTGCCTTTTTTGATTCTCAGTGGCATTCGAACGATCGGCTTTGCCGGGTCTCAATTGAACCCGCCTATCTTTCCCCGCGTCTAACGCCCGTTGAAGGACCGGCTGATCCGGTCGCGAGGGCCCTGGGCTGCGGAGAAAGTGATGACCATGCGAAACAAGGGCCTGCTGGCCACGGGTGTCGTTCTCAGCGCTGCGCTGGCGGCCGGCCCGGGCCTTGCTGCCAATCTGGACGCGACCTCAACCGTCGACGCCGTCACCGTCTATCCCGATGGCGCGACCGTCACCCGCGTCATCGCGCTCGACCTTCCGGCCGGAGACAGCACGGCCATCGCCAAGGATTTTCCGCTCGGCTTCGATGCCGCCTCGCTGCGCGTGGAAGGCGACGCCGGAGCCAAGCTCACCATCGGCACCGTCGATGCCAAGCCGCCGCGGGCGGCGCCGCCGGTCAATCTGCCCGAGATCGACAAGCGCATCGAGGCGCTGAAGGACGAGCGCGCCAATCTCGACGGCGCCATCGCCGCCGCGCTTGCGCGCAAGAAATTCGCCGAAAGGTTTGCGGAAGCATCTCCCGCCGGTCTCGGCGAGAAGGGCGAGGCGCGGCCGATCGCCGAATGGCGCAGCGCCTTCGCCGCGGTCGCCGAGGAGGTCGGTCAGGCCGACGCGGCCATCCGCGATGCCGAGCGCAAGCAACGCGAGATCGATCGCGAGGTTACGCGCCTGCAGGCCGATCGCGCGGCCAAGCCGCCGAGCAAGATGGAAGTCCAGATCGAGCTGTCGGCTGCGGCAGCGACCAAGGCGAGGCTGCGCGTGACCTACGCCGTGCGCAACGCTCGCTGGGTGCCGCTGTACGATGCGCGCCTCGATACGTCGGCGAAGGACCGCAAGCCGACATTGGAGCTGGTGCGTCGCGCCGAGATCCAGCAGAGCACCGGCGAGGACTGGTCCGATGTCGCGCTCTCAGTCTCGACCGTGCGCACGGGACGTGGCGGCAGCGCGCCGGAGCTGCGGACGGTGATCGCGCAGTATCCGCCACCGCCAGCTCCGCCGATGGCGCAACTCGGGACGCTGGCCGACAAGACGGCCAGACTGCGGGCCGTGGAACCGCAGGCGCCCGTCGCTGCAGCTCCCGAGGCCAAGCGGGCGGAGGAACGCGAGACGGCGGTTGAGATCGGCGCCTACCAGACCGCCTTCCGCCTTCCCGGACGCGTGAGCATCGGCACCAACGATGGCGCCAAGAGCCTGCGTATCTCGACCGCGGCGATCACGCCGGAGCTGATCATTCGCGCCGCGCCGGTCGCCGATCCCACGGCCTATCTCGAAGCCAGCTTCACGCAAGGAGAGGATGCGCCGCTGCTGCCGGGCAAGGTCTCGATCTATCGCGACGGCATGTTCGTCGGGTCCAGCCGATTGGCGACGGCAGGCAAGGACGAGACGGTTCGTCTCGGCTTCGGTGCCGACGACAAGGTCAAGGTCGAGCGCAGCGTCATCAAGCGCAACGAAGGCTCGGCCGGCCTGATCGTGACGACCGCGAAGATCGACGAGCGGGCGTTCAAGACGACGGTCCGCAACGCGCATGATTTCCCCGTCAAGGTGGCCATCCAGGATCAGCTGCCGGTCAGCGAGAACGAGGAGATCGTGGTCGAGATGCTGCCGTCGACCACGCCGCCGACCGCCACCAATGTGCGCGACCGGCGCGGCGTGACCGAGTGGGTCGTCGATGCGAAGCCCGGCGAGACCAAGGACATCTCGTTCGCCTGGCGTGTCCGCTGGCCGAAGGACAAGACCATCGTGATACAGCCGTCGGGCTAGCGCGCCTGCTTCAGCTGTCGTGAATTCACGAGCCGGCCGTCAGGGCGCTGTTTTGTGACAGCATCTTGACGGCCCAGGACTGATGGCAGGGCAAATGATGCACGGTCGTTGCGTGGGCCTTGATCGGCTGATGCCCGTGTTGGCGTCGCGCGTCCCGTCCTGCGCTTCATCGTGATACCGTCTCAACTTGAGATCTATCGTCATTGATGTCGAGGTCTCAGATTTCGGTACTATCCCTCCGTATCGGCGCTCCTGCGGGCTGATCTGCGTTTTCGTTTGCCCTGATCTGAACTCAAAGCCGTCGTAGATGCCGCGCGTGCCGTGTCTTTGCCTCAGACGCGGACGCAGGTAGCGATTGATGGCGTTCGGCAAGGAGAGACTGCAGAACTCGGGACCACATGCGTTCGACGATCAGGCGGCCGCACGAGATGACCGCACCACAACGATCGTCGTGGACGTGAAGCTGGTTCTGTCCCGATGTTTCAAGCAATCCAGATCGTCGTGACGATATTCGGATCACCGCACCGGCGGGTCATTTCGGCCGGCCTTTTCCTTGCGTCCCGTCTGCGCGTATCGGTCGGCGGACAGGAACGGAGGTCACAATCTTTCCGATGCAATACTCGTTCTTCGCCTCGTGGCTCACGGGGCGTTCGCAGCGCGCGACGATTCTTGCCGCCATCATGCTGGCCGAAAGCGTCAGCCGGGCGGTCTCAGCCGATAATGTGAGCATGGTGCGGGAGCTCGCTGGCCGTGTTGGCCCGATCCTCGGCTCATCGCAGGCGTGCACGAGCATCCCGGCGCGCCGCGTCCAGGCGATGCTCGGCAAATTCCAGGAAGCGATCCGCGAGGCCTCGACCAACTCGAACGATCGCAACGAGCTCGCGCGCGAATTCGAGCGCTTCATCGCCGACGGCCGTGCTGCGGTCAATGGCGGACGGGCCGATTGCCGGCTGGTTGAGCGCCAGCTGGCCGAGCTCGAGCGCAGCGTCAGCGCGCCGCCGCCGACCGCTCCTGCCGCCGCGGCGGCGCCCGCTGCCACCGGCGCGA
>NZ_CAFI01000210.1 GCF_000239775.1 Bradyrhizobium sp. ORS 375 | reverse complement strand
CCTGCGCGAAATGCCACTGTCCCCGGTCGTGCGCCGCAGCTATACGAGAGATGACTGTCATCAAACGGTTACAGACTCGACAAATGCCCGAATCCAACGCGACCGCGTCGATTCACGGCAGCGACCGTGCACTTGGCGCGCCGCACGCCGGCGACTCCGCGAGCAGCGGTCAAAGCCACGGCGTCGACACGGCGCTGCCGCTCGATGAGCAGACCGTCACGAAGACTTCAGATCGAACCGTGGACGGCGAGGCGGTCGCGCCGTCGCTTCCCGATCCGGAGGCCGGCACTGGCCACGAGATCGAGCTCAAGCTGCTTGTCGACCCCGCGCAGCTCGCCGGCTTCAACACTGCGGCGGTCATTGCGGCACATGCCCGCAACAAGGGCGCGCGCAAACATCTCAAATCCGTCTACTACGACACGCCGAAGCGTGTGCTGTGGAAGAACGGGTTCACGCTGCGTGTCCGCCAGAGCGGCACACGCTTCGTCCAGACGGTGAAGGCGCAGCAAAGCGATGATCCGCTCAAGCGCGGCGAGTGGGAAGCGAGCGTCGCCTCGCTGGAGCCGGATGTGGCGCTCGCCGCGGCGCTGCTCCCGGACGAGCTGGGCGAGACGCTGACCGGAACGACGCTGCAAGCGGTGTTCACCGCCGACGTGCATCGTCACGCGCGCCTGATCGACGTGCCCGGCGCCGTCCTGGAGATCGCGTTCGACAGCGGCGTCATCAAGGCCGGCGAGCGCAGCGAGATCGTGAGCGAGATCGAGCTGGAGCTGAAGAGCGGCAGTCCGGCCGCGATCTACGAGATCGCGCTGCGGCTGGCCGAGCACGGCGAGATCAGGCCGTCGATCCGCAGCAAATCGGCGCGTGGCTTCGATCTTGCTGCCGACCGTCCGCCGGGCGCCGACAAGCCGCGGCGGCCGGACCTCGATCCGACCGTGTCGCTCGACGAGACCTTCGCGATCGTGCTGCGCGGTAGCCTGCACCACCTGTTACAGGCCCTGCCGGCCGCCGAGGACGGCCGCAATCCCGAAGGCGTGCATCAGTTGCGCGTCGCGCTGCGCCGCCTGCGCGCCGCGCTGCACATCATGCGGCCGCTCGGCACATCGACTGCGCTCGACGGTCTCGAGGCGGACGCGCGCTGGCTGGCCCAGAACCTCTCAGCGGCGCGCGACCTCGACGTCTTCCTCACCAAGACTCTGCCCGAGATCGCGGACGCCTGCAGCACGGTCGCAGGCTTCGACACGTTGCGCGGGCTGGCGGAGCGGCAGCGCGACCTCGCCTATCGCAAGCTGCGCATCGCGCTCGCGGACCGTCGCTGCACCTCGTTCGTGCTCGGACTGGGGGCCTGGACCGCGACTCGTGGCTGGCGCAACGACGTCTCGCCGGATCAGCTCGGCCGCCTCGCCGGGCCGGCGATCGATTTTGCCGGACATGTCCTCTCGGAGCGGCACCAGAAGGCGCTCAAGCGCGGCCGCCATTTCAAGAAGCTGCCGGCGGACCGCCGCCACCGGCTGCGGCTGGCGCTGAAGAAGCTGCGCTACAGCATCGACTTCCTGCTGCCGCTGTATGGTCCGGGCAAGCCGGCGAAGAGATATGCGAGGTCGCTCTCCGACCTGCAGGAGCAGCTCGGCCACTACAACGACATGGCCGTCACCGCCGACGTCATCGAGACGCTCGGCACGACCTCGACCGACGCGGCGATCGCCGCCGCCGCGATTACCGGCTGGCAGGCGCATGCGATGGCCGGCGTCGAGGATCCACTGCGCGACGCGTGGCGTAGCTTCACGAAGACGCCGACGCCCTGGCAACCCGAGGAGGCCTGACGCGTTGTCTGGTGCGGTCGTCGATGCGTCGCATTGATCTGGTTCAAAACGCGCAGACGCGATGTGTGTCAGAGTGAAGCCATGAAGATATCCAGCCTGACGTGCCCTCATTGTCACGCCGCCTATGAGATCGCGGAATCGACCTCCGCCTTGGGCGCTCCCGGCCGGGCCGATTGCGGCATCTGCGGCACACCGCTGGCCGCATGGAGCGAGCCGAAGCTGCGGGCCTTCCGCCTGGTGGTGCCGCCCGAGCACAAATACCCCCGCGTGCCGTCGCCGGCTCCGGCCGGCTAGCTCCAGCCGCCTACCTCCAAGTCTCGAAATCCGGAACGCGGCACCTGATCGCTGACGTCACCGCTGGTCCGCGCATGGCGCCATGCCGGCCACAACTTGCCTCGCTTTTTTGACCGGGTCATAGTCCGTCATCGCGCGGTGCTGTCGGCCGATCCGGCCGCACGCTGCGGCGTCCCGATCCACCTCAGCGAGTCATCCCCTCCTCATGCCCATCATCAACAGCATCGCCGCCCTGTCCGACGAAATGGCCGCCTGGCGCCACGACTTCCACGAACATCCCGAGCTGCTCTACGAAGTCCATCGCACCGCCGGCATCGTCGCCGACAAGCTGCGCGCCTTCGGCTGCGACGAGGTCGTGACCGGCATCGGCCGCACCGGCGTGGTCGGCGTGATCCGCGGCCGCAAGTCGGCCTCGGGCAAGACCATTGGCCTGCGCGCCGACATGGACGCGCTGCCGATCGAGGAGACCTCGGGCGTGCCCTACGCGTCGAAGACGCCGGGCCTCATGCATGCCTGCGGCCATGACGGCCATACCGCGATGCTTCTGGGCGCCGCCAAGCACCTCGCCGAGACGCGCAATTTCGACGGCACCGCGATCGTGATCTTCCAGCCGGCCGAGGAAGGCGGCGCCGGCGGCAAGGCGATGGTCGATGACGGCCTGATGACGCGCTGGGGCATCCAGGAAGTCTATGGCATGCACAACATGCCGGGCGTGCCGGAAGGCCATTTCGAGATTTCGCCGGGCGCGATGCTCGCCTCGGCCGATGCGATCCACATCAAGGTCACCGGCAAGGGCGGCCATGGCGGCGCCGGTCCGCACAAGGCGGTCGACAGCATCCTGATCGCCTCGCAGATCGTCAACGCACTGCAGTCGATCGTCGCGCGCAACGTCGATCCCCTGAAGTCGGCAGTGATCTCGGTCTGCTCGATCCATGGCGGCACCACGTTCAACGTGATCCCCGAGACGGTCGAGATGCTGGGCACCGTCCGCACACTGGATCCCGAGATCCGCGATCTGGTCGAGAAGCGAATCGTCGAAGTCTGCGAGGCCACCGCCCGCGCCTATGGCGGCTCGGCGGAAGCGGTCTACGAGCGCAAATATCCGGTCACGATGAACCACCCGGCGCAGGCCGCGTTTGCTGCCGATGTCGCCCGCGACGTCGCAGGCTCCGAGCGCGTCAACGATCGCGCGATTCCGCTGATGGGCGGCGAGGACTTCGCCTTCATGCTGGAAGCCCGCCCCGGCGCTTTCGTGTTCCTCGGCATGGGCCCGGGCAACGAATGCCACCACCCGGCCTACCGCTTCAACGACAACATCCTCAGCGCCGGCGCCTCCTATTGGGTGAAACTGGTTGAGAAGAGCATGCCGGCCAACTGATCGGCTCGTGACAACATAGCGAGAACCAATCGTTGCCGCTGCGCTCGGACGTAGGAAGATGAGCGCACTGCCTGTTAATGCGCCCTCTCCCCTTGTGGGAGAGGGCATGTACGAAAGAGCGTCAAGCTCGGTTGGGTGAGGGGTATGTCTCGACGCGCGCTGCTCGCGGAGACATACCCCCCACCCAACCGAGCGCCCGGCTCAGTCGGTGCCGCCCTCTCCCACAAGGGGAAAGGGCGCGTTATCTGCCAGCGCCGCGTTCGGCGGCGCTTTGTCTCCCCCCTACCAACCGAATGCTGGTTGTGACGTCAACAGTTCGGCCTGCATCGAAGCGTCCCGCGGCGGCCAGCGGCTAGGAGAAGGCATCCTCCTGCCTCTCGAGGCCCGCATGCAGCGCCGCTCCGACCTCACGATGGACCTCGTCCTCCTGGTCCTGCTCTCCACGCTCTGGGGCGCCTCCTACACCTTCATCAAGATCGGCGTCGAAACCATCCCGCCGCTCAGCCTGATCGCCGCGCGCACGTTGATGGCTGGCCTGCTCCTTGCAACCCTGCTCGGCGGCCGTGGCGTCGTCTGGCCGCGCGAGCCCGCGATCTGGCGCCGCTTCCTGATCCAGGCCTGTCTCAACAGCGTCGTTCCGTTCACGCTCATCGCCTGGGCCGAGCGCACCATCGAGGCTGTCCTCGCCACGATCCTGAACGCGACCTCACCGATCTTCACCTTCCTGCTGACCGCGCTGGTCACCCGTCACGAGCCGGTCACGATGCGCAAGCTCGGCGGCGTTGCTGCCGGACTCGCCGGCACCTGTCTCATCGTCGGCGTGGAGGCGCTGCACGGGCTCGGCCAGCAATTATGGGCGCAGCTCGCGATCGTCGCCGCCACGGTGTGCTACGCGGGCGCGGCAATCATGGGAAAGAGCTTCAAAGGCCTCGACCCGATGCTGCCGGCTGCGGGATCACTGCTATCCGGCGCCGCGATCCTGATCCCGCTCGCGTTGCTGATCGACCATCCCTGGACGCTGACGCCATCGCTCCGCTCGGTGCTGGCGCTGATCGCGCTCGCAACCGTCTCCACCGCAGCCGCCATGGTGATCTATTTCCGCCTGGTACAGACCCTCGGCTCGATCGGCGCGACGGCGCAATCCTATCTGCGCGTGCCGATCGGCGTGGCCATCGCCGTGGCCGGACTCGGCGAACACCTCGCACCGACAGCATGGATCGGCCTCGGCTGCATCGTCATCGGCGTTGTCGCCATGACGCTGCCGGCGCGCTCGCGAGTCTAACCGAGCGCGATCGCGACCTTGCCGACATGCGCGCCGCTCGACATGTAGTGGAAGGCCTCGCGCGCCTCGGCGAAGGCGAAGACGCGGTCGACCACCGGCTTGACCTGATGCAGGGCCAGCGCATTCGCGAGCGCCTGCAGGTCGTCGACGGAGCCGACAGTGACGCCCTGCAGCCGCTGCTGCTGCATCACCATCAAGGGCAGGCGCAGCTCCGACGCCGGTGCGCCGGCGAGGACGCCGATGAAGGCGATGGTGCCGCCAATCTTCGTCGCGCGGATCGACTCGTTGAGCGTGCCGACGCCGCCGACTTCGACGACGAGATCAACGCCCTGCTTGGTGATATCGCGCGCGTACTTGCCCCAGTCCGGTGTGGTCTTGTAGTTCAGCGTCACATCGGCGCCGAGCTCCTTCAGCCGCGCGATCTTGGCCTCGTTCGACGACGTCGCGATCACGCGCGCGCCGGCCAGCTTGGCGATTTGCAGCGCGAAGATCGAGACGCCACCCGTGCCCTGCGTCAGCACGGTCTGCCCGGGGCGGATGCCGCCGAGCTTGACCACCGCGCTCCAGGCGGTGACGCCGGCACATGGAAGGGTCGCGGCCTCGATATCGGAGAGATGCGGGGGCGTCCGCACCAGCGCCTGCGCGGGAAAGATCCGGTATTCAGTCAAGGTGCCGTCGACCGCGCCGCCAAGCGCCGATCGCATCTTCGTCTCGCTCGGCTCGCCGCCGGTCCAGCTCTCGAAGAAGCTGCCGATCACGCGGTCGCCCGGCACAAACCCGGCCACGCCGTCGCCGACCGCCTCGACCACGCCGGCTCCGTCCGACAGCGGCACCAGCGGAAATTTCTGCCTGGAGCCGTAGCCCCCCTTCACCGTGAGCAGGTCACGATAATTCAGGCTCACGGCGGCGATGCGGACCAGCACCTCGCCGCGCGCGGGCGTCGGCACGGGCTTGTCGACCAGCGCCAGCGCATCGATTCCACCCGGACCTTGCAGCTCATAGCACTTCATCGGATGTTCCCCCCGCCACTGCTCGCGCTGCCTGCCGCGCGCCGTTTGCGCGATGGTGGAGCGTTTCGCGTCGCCGATCAAGCAGGTGCTCGTTCCGTGTCGCGGACAAATAATGTCCCCGTCGCCCGCAGGCTCATGTCAGGGCGTGGGAAGATCGGGGTGGTCCAGCCTGCCGTCATCGATCAGCGGGATCACGACGTGGTTGACGACATACTCGGTGCCAAACCAGGTGATCACGATCGAGATCAGCAGCACTCCAACCAGCAGCATCATGTCGCGTCGATCCATCTCACACATACGCGGCAGAGGTACCGACCGTTTCAGATCGACAACACTGGAACCGTCATCGCCCGATGAGGAACGACGCCAGTCCATCGACGTTCATCACGGCCAAGAGGCGGACTCATCGGATGGAACAGCTCGGCTATGGGATCGGCCTTCGCTGCGGCGCTGACGTCTTTGTCCTACGTGCCCCAGGTCCGCAAAGCCTATCCAAGCGGCGCCACGCATGATCTGTCGGTGAAGACGCTGCTGGCGCTCGGTGCCGGCCTCGCACTCTGGGTCGCTTACGGCGTGATCCGCGACGACATCGTGGTCGTCATCGCCAACCTCCTCGGCGCCAGCCTGGTGATCGCGCTGCTTGGTTTCAAGATCCGCGACATCCGGCGCGGCTGATCACTCACACGTCCGCCTCGAACCTGATGCGGCACGCGAGGCCACCCTCGCGAAAATCCTGCTCGATGCTGCCGCCGACGGCCGCCAGGCTGGCGCGGATCATGCGCGTGCCGAACCCCTCGCCGGCCGGCGGCGTGACCACGTGTCCCGCCAGCTCGCGCCATGTCACCACGCAGCGACCGCCCTCTTGCGCGAGCTGCACCTCGAGCCGGCCGCCATCGCCGCGCAACGCGCCATATTTGACCGCGTTGGTCGCGAGCTCATGGAACACCAGCGCGAGATGGCGGATCGCTTCCGGGCCGAGCGGCACGTCCGGCCCCTCCACCGTCACCAGGCCCGAGGCGCGAAAGGCCTGCAGCTCGGCGTCGAGCAGCATGCGCAACGTCATGACGCGCTGACCCGACCAGGCGAGCGTGTTGGCGCGCGCGACCGCATCGAGCCGGAGCGCGATCGCCTCACCCTTGTCGTGATCCTCGCCTGACAGGCTGGAGCGGACGATCGACTGAAACACCGCGAGCTGATTGTTGACACGATGTCTGAGCTCGCCGAGCAGGATCTCGCGCGCATGCTCGTTGCGCCTCAGCTCCACGAGCGCGTCGCGGCAGAGATTGCCGAGCCAGATCACCAGCGCCGACGCCGCGAGGAACGCGACGAGATTGACCACCTCCTCGTGGCCCGGCCGATCGGTGAAGCCGATCAGCACGACCGCGGCGGACAGCCACGCGGCAAAAACGGCCGCCGGCAGTCCGCCGATCAACGTCGCAAACAGGACCGACGGAAAGAACGGGGCATAGGCCAGCGTCGCACCGGCCTGATCCAATCCGGCCCGCGTCGCGGCGGAAATGGCCACGGCAACGGACGTGAGCAGAAACGTGGTCGGCGACCACGGCCTGCGACGAACGATCCAATTCGAAAAACTCTGACCCGCGCGCACGATTGACCCCGAATGCAACCTCTATCGCCGGGGGCGGACAGGAACAAGCTGAAGGAACTGACATGCAGGAGCAAAAATTTTTGGAACTTTTCCTGCGTAGTTGCGTTCCGCTGCGCACTTTGCGCCCGACGGAACGCGTCAATCCGTGACGTGGAAACGGCAGCAGCGGTCGCATGGCGTTCCGTCCCGGGCAATGACCTGCAGCGTGTTGCGCGCGTAGCGCCGTCGATCGGCGGAACAGCGTATGAGACGAGACGCGGCACGACGCAGCACGCCGGAAGAGCCGACGCCTCCTCCAACGCGGCGGTATCGGAGCGCTGCTCGCGAAACAGCTTGTATCTGCTGGTCCTCTGCGCGCTAATCCTAGCGGCTTGCCGATGCGCGCCACAGCGCCGATCATGGCAGCCATGACGACGAAATCGCGCGAGAGACTCTATGGGGCCGGCATCCGCATCGCGCAGGAGCAGGCGGCGCGCGCGCGCAAGCAGGCCGATCGCCTCGCTTGCGACGCCTGGAACAAGCGCATGCTCGGCTACAAGGGACCGGCGCAGCCCTCGCCGTTGCTCGGCGATGCGCTCAATGCGGGCTACTACTATCTCGAAGTGCGCTGCCTCGGCTGCGACACCAATCAGACCGTCGCGCTCGACATCATCAGGCGCGCCAAGACCACGCCGATCCACGAGCTCGAGCGCTACATGCGCTGCCAGGACTGCTCGCGGCGGACCGGCCGCCCCTACAAGCGCAGCGCGCTGGTCGCGTTGCGCGAGACCAAGATCTCGGCCGCGCATCCAGCCTCGACATGGTGGCCGGGCGAGCGTTAGCGGGCGATCGTGCGGTCAGCGCATGACGAGCGTCTCGAGAGGTGCCCTGATAGGGCCACGAACAAACAGATCGAAAAATCGTCAAGCACGCGGAACAATGTTGATCAACCGTCGTTTCGAAATCTTGCCGGCGCGGCAGGGAAGCGGAACATGTCACAGTTGATGACGCAGCCAGAAAAGCTGCGGGCGGACGCAGCGGAATGCGCGCTCATCCGCGATCTCGCCACCGACCGCGACAAGCGCGAGCTGTTCGCCCGCCTGGCCGAGCACCTGAGCTTGCTGGCCGCCGAGGTCGAGCGCGCCGCGCGCGACAGACATCCGTCCCGCTGAACGCGAACCGCGCGCGGAATTGCTTCACGATTTGCCGAGCTCGCGGCGTCCGCCACATCGGCGCGCAACTCACCTTGGCTATAAAGCACAATGATCCGTGATCGATTCGCGCTCGGACGATCACCCTTGTGCCACAGGTGCCGGTCTTGCGACGTTCCCTCCTCCTCGCCTGCTTCGCTCTCCTGGGGCTCGCCGCCCAGCCTCTCGCCGCCGCCGATCTGATCGGCCGAGTCAGCATCGTTGATGGCGACACGCTCGACATTCACGGCGCGCGGATCCGTCTCTGGGGCATCGACGCACCGGAGAGCGCCCAACTCTGCCGCGGCCGCGACCGCAGGCCATATCGCTGTGGCGCGCTCGCCGCCAACACGCTGGACGAGTTTACGCGCGGCAGGATCGTGCGCTGTACGCCGGTCGACGGCGATCGCTACGGCCGCATCGTGGCGCGCTGCGCTGCCTCCGGCAGTGATCTCGGCAGGTTCATGGTGTCGCGCGGCCTCGCCGTCGAGGAGCCGCAATATTCACACGGCGCCTACACGTCCGACCAGCTCGCCGCCCGCCGCGCCGCGCGTGGTCTCTGGTCCGGCCGCTTCGTCGAGCCGCCGCTGTATCGCAGCTGCATGCATGCCGGCGGCACCACGGCAGTGTGCTCGGATGGCGGCCGTTAGCCTGCAGGATGGGCAAGGCGCAGCCGCGCCATTGCGTCACGCCGGGCTCGTCATGGCGCGGTGCCCGCCACGCCGCCGCTGAACACGCCGCGCGACGCTGCGCACGCACCGCCTAACGTCGCCGCTTTGCCGCCCCGATGGCGGCGCGACGTCTTGCATCTGTGCCGGCAAGGCACGTCGATTGCCACGCACCAACCTCTCGCGCTACCGTCGTCACGGCACGGCTCAGCTTGGTGACGACGATGACTTCAGAAAAAACCCGCGTGGTGATCCTGTTCGGCGGGCGTTCGGCGGAGCACGACGTCTCCCGGGCCTCGGCGGCCAACATCTTCCGCTCGCTCGATACCGGCCGCTACGCCGTCACGCTGATCGGCATCACCCAGGACGGCCGCTGGGTGCTCGCCGACGCCGTCAATGACGGAGCGGGCCCAGCACTCATTGTGCCTGCCGAAGGCCCGGAGATCGTGCTGTTGCCGGCCGGCCAGGGTCGTGCGCTCGTTCTCGGCAACGCGGTCCCCCGCGAGCTCGCCTTCGATGTGATCTTTCCGGTGCTGCATGGCCCGAACGGCGAGGACGGCACGGTGCAGGGCGCGCTCGAGCTGGCCGGTGTCGCCTATGTCGGCGACCGCGTGCTGGGATCGGCCGCGGCGATGGACAAGGACGTCGCCAAGCGCCTGCTGCGCGACGCCGGCCTGCCGATCGTGCCGTTCGTGACCATGACCGCCGCGGCACCGGTGAGCTACGCGGCTGCCGTCGACGCGGTCGGCGCGTCCGAGCTGTTCGTCAAGCCGGCCAATCTCGGCTCCTCCGTCGGCATCTCCAAGGCACGCAACGCCGATGAATTCGATGCCGCCTGCAGCCTCGCGCTGCGCTTCGACCGCAAGATCCTGATCGAGCGCTGCATCTCTCCGGTGCGCGAAATCGAATGCGCCGTGCTGGAGCACGCCGACGGCAAGGTCGCCGCCTCCGAGCTCGGCGAGATCGTGCCGGCGAACAGCCACGGCTTCTACTCCTACGAGGCCAAGTACACCGATGCCAACGGCGCCGCGCTGCACGTCCCGGCCCAGGTCGAGCCCGTCCTCGCCGCGCGCATCCGCAAGATGGCCACCGAGGTGTTCGGCGTGCTCTGCTGCGAAGGTCTGGCGCGGGTCGACGTCTTCGTCCGTGGCGACGAGGTCTATGTCAACGAGGTGAACACCCTGCCCGGCTTCACGGACATCAGCATGTATCCGAAGATGTGGGAGGCCACTGGCCTGCCCCAGCCCGCGCTGATGGACGAACTCATCGCGCACGCGCTGGCGCGGCACGCGCGGCTGCAGGGATTGGCGTCGCAGCGGTGAGGCTGCGTGAGGGCGGCGTGTCAACGCGGCGCGACCTTGACGCCGTCAGCGACGCGGTCACTGGGATAGATGACCACTACATCGCCGCCGGCGACGCCCTCGGCCACGGCCGCGAAGCGGCCTGAGCGGCGAATGATCCGCACTTTGCGCAGCTCGGCGCGCCCGTCCTTCAATGCGAACACCGACCAATCGTCGCCGCGCCTGAACAGCGCTCCGGTCGGCACGATGGTCGCGTCGTCCTGGGTGAAGACGACGATCTTCGCATCGAGCTGATAGGCATCGCCGAGTCGCTGCCACTGCTCGGCGGGCGAGACGAGATCGATCAGCACGTTGACGCGCTGCTCCTCGACGCCGAGCGTGGAGATCTTGGTGAAGGCCGCCGGCTCGACGCGGCGAACCCGGCCCGCCAGGCGCCCCGCGCCGCCCCAGCGATCGATCGTGACCTCGGCGCCGGGACGGATCTCGACCGCATCGGTGCTCAGCACGTCGATGACCACTTCGAGATCGCGTGGATCGCCGAGCTCGAGCAGTGCCGCGCCCGGCTGCACCGTCGTCTCGCTTTCCTGGATCACCTTCAGCACGAGCCCGCCGACCGGCGCGGTCACATTCCAGCTCTCGGCCGTCACCTCGGCATCGGTGCTGCTGCCGTAACGCGCCAGCATGGCTCTAAGCTGATTGAGCTCGTGCCCCGCGGCATGGTCGACATATTCGGCGGCGCGCAGGTCGCGGTCGGCGATCCGCATCGCGAGCTCGGCGCGCTCCTTCGC
>NZ_CAFI01000211.1 GCF_000239775.1 Bradyrhizobium sp. ORS 375 | reverse complement strand
TGCCGCCCTGCGGGGCTCCGGCACCTGCGGCTGCTGCCGGCGCCGCGGCGACGCCGTTGGCATTCGCCGGCTTGGCGGCGGGCTCGGCGGCCAGCATGGCCTCGATGGTCGAGTTCGGGCCCTCGATCTGCATGGCGAGTTTTGCCACTTCGGCCGCGATGTCGTTGATGCGCTCGCGCAGAAGCGCGTTCTCCATGCGCTCCTGGGCCCAGGTGCTCTCGGCCTGCTGCTGGATCGCGTTCATCTCGCGCTGCAGCCTGGTGCGCTCGTCGCGGGCGGCCTGCAGCTGCTCCTCGAGCGCGGCCTTTTCGGACTTGAGCCGGTCGAAGGCGGCGGACTTGCCGCTGCCCATGCCGGCGAGTTCCTCGCGCAGCTCTTTCAGGGCGCGGTCGGCGGCGGCATTGGCCTCGCGCAGCTGGTTGTTTTCGAAATCGCGCTCGGCGAGCAGCTTGCCCTGGGTCGACAGGCGGCCCTCGAGATCGGCCACGCGCGTGGCCAGCATCTCGGCCTCCTTGACCTGGACGATCAGCTGGCGGTCGAGCTCGGTGACGCGCTGGCTGAGATTCTCGACCCGCGCGCGGGCGTCGTTGAGCGCCTTGGTCGCGGTATCGGATTCGTCGCGCTCCAGAGCGAGGCGGGCCTGGGTCGCGGAGAATTCCTTCTCGGCGTCGGCGACGCGGGTGCGCAGCTCCTCGACCTGGGTCTTGACCGAGACCAGCTCGACCTGCCGGCTGTCCGCGAGCATGGACTTGTCGTTGAGCTCGGCGGTGAGGCGGACCAGCTCGGCCTGCTTCTCCTTCAGCGCCTGCTCGGCGGCGCGCAGCGCCTCGGTCTTGGCGGCGAACTCCTCTTCCGTCGCGCGGAGCTGGTCCTTCAGCGCCTTCTCGCGCGCCTCCAGCGCGAAGATCGCGGCGTTCTTCTCGCCGAGCTCGATCTTCATGCGGTTGATGGCGTCGGTCTTCTTGCCGAGATCGGCGAGCTGGCCGGTGGCCTTGTTCTTGAGCGCGTCGACGCTCATCTCCAGCCGCCGCGCCGACATCGCGAACTCCGCGCGCAGCTGGTCCTTGTCGGCCTGGATCTCGGCCATCGACAGCGGCGTGGCCGCCTCGAGCCGGCGCGTCGTCAGCCGCACCGCACGATTGTGCACCAGGGGCACGATCATGAGGGCACAGAGCATGGCGATCAGAAAACCGATCGCGAAATACATGATCGGCTCGACCATGACGCACAACTCCCGGTCCGAAATGATTAACGGAATCACAATGCACGGCGGGCTGATTCATTGCCAGCCCAATGCCGTGTTAACCTTGATCCGTCACGGGAGAACGTGTCTCAGCGGTACCACCTGGCGGTCTCAGCCCGTATCAGAACGGGTTCCAGGTCGCGCTCGGCGTGAACTTGAGGTAGCCGACATTGGCGCCGAGCCGCAGGCCGATGCCGGACCTGATCGGCACCAGCACGATGTTGTTGGCGGTCAGCGCGGTCATGCCGAAGCCGCCGACGATGTAGGCCGAGCCGTCGATGCCGACGAAGCGCTGATAGATCGCGCTGGTGGCCGGCAGATTGTACACCAAGGTCATGGTGCGGGCGCCGTCGCCGCCCCAGTCGAAGCCGAGCGAGGGGCCCTGCCAGTAGACGCGGAGGTCGCCGGCATTCTTGGTGTAGAGCGTGCCTTCGCCGTAACGGAGACCCGCGACGAAGGCGCCGGCGCCTTCCTCGCCCAGGATGTAGCCGTTCGGCAGGCCCCATTGGCTGACCGCGCGCTCGATCACCGAGGCCAGCCCGCGCGAGACGTTACCGAAGAAGCGGTGGCCGGCATTGACCAGCTCTTCCGGATTGAAGCTGTCGGGGCTTGGCGCCGGGCGCGGCGGCGGCGCGGGCTGCTGGTAGGGCGGCGGCGCAGCCTGGTAGGGCGGCGCAGGCGGGGGCGCCTGCTGCGCGGCGACCGACGCGGTCAAGGCCAGGACGGCCGCGAGCGTCGTGGCGGCGAGGCGGATTGCGAAACTCATCGATGGAGATCCCCTGCTATCGGCGGCCCGACCTGAGCCTTAACCAGACGCCAACCACATCCGGCGATGGTCGGACGAGGGGCGTAGCCCCCGCTATTCCCATGTTATCGGCACGAACTATGACCGCACAACGGCAACAAGGACATCTGAGCGGCTCAAGGCCGCGCTTTCGCCGCGTAATTGCCGCCATCGCCCTGATTTCGCTGCTGCTGCCCTCGGCTGCGCCGGCGGCCACCACCCAGCGGATCATCGCCAACCGCTATAGCGGGCTCGCGATCGACGGCTTCGACCCGGTGTCCTATTTCGTCGACGGTCAGGCCCTGATGGGCGAGGCGGACTTCGAGGCGGCCCAGGGCGGGGTGGTCTGGCGGTTCCGCAACGAGGGCAACCGCGCCTCCTTCCTGGCTCATCCGGAGGTCTATGGCCCGCAATTCGGCGGCTACGATCCGACCGACGTGGCCCGCGGGGTCACCGTCGCCGGCAATCCGCGCCTCTTCGCCGTCGTCGAGGACCGGCTGTTCCTGTTCAACCGCGAGGAGAGCCGGGATGCGTTCAAGGCCGACCCCGCCCGCTATCTCGCGAAGGCAGAAGCGCGCTGGCCGGCCTTGCAGGAAGATCTGCCGCAATAGGCCCGTTCAGACCGCCGTCACCGCGCCGGGATCACCCCAGGCGATGAAGGACGGCACGATGAAGCTGTCGCTCCGCTCGCCGTAGCGCAGCGGCACGCCGGCCTCGCTGGTCACCGTGCCGCCGGCGGCCACCACCACGGCATGGCCGGCCGCGACGTCCCATTCCGAGGTCGGGCCGAGCCGCGGATAGATGTCCGCCAGCCCCTCGGCCAGCCGGCCGAATTTCACCGCCGAGCCGAGCGCCAGCCGCTCCGCCCCGGGGCGCGCCGCGATGAAGGCTTCGCTGCGGGGATCGCCATGCGAGCGGCTGACCGCGGCCACCCAGGGCGCGCCGGGCCCGGGCATCGGACGGGTGCGGATCGGCACCGCCTCGCTCAAGCCGGTCTCCGAGAACGACAGCCGCTCGGCGCCGCGGCCGACCAGGCCGCGCCAGATCAGGCCGATGGCCGGGGCGCAGACGATGCCGAGCAGGGGGCTCGCGTCGCTCACCAGCGCCAGATTGACCGTGAACTCGCCCCGCCCGGCCAGAAACTCCTTGGTGCCGTCCAGCGGATCGATCAGGAAGAAGCTGCCCTTGAACGGCGCGGCGCTGGTCCCGACGCGCTCCTCCGAGAGCGCCGGGATCTCGGGCGCCAGCCGCGCCAGCCCCTCGGCGATGACCCGGTCGGCGGCGAGATCGGCCTCGGTGACCGGCGAGCCGTCGGACTTGTCGGTGACGGCCATGGCGCGCCGGTTCACGGCCAGGATGGCGTGGGCGGCCTGCACGACGAGCTCGGTCAGGGGCGTCATCAGCGCCGCGGCGGCTTCGACACCGACGGTTCCTGCGCTCCGGCCGGTCATCGCGCCACGCTCCGCTCGGCCGTTCCGTATGCAGCCTGCATCATCGACTCCCCGTTCTGTGCCGGTCGCCCCGGTGCATCCGGGACGGAGGTTTGCGTGGTCATCGAGCAGCATTGCCGGGGAAAACCGCCACGTACTTTCCCGTGTCCTGCTCTCAGCTCGGTGGCGGTCCCTGCTTTCGCAGTGTATCAAGCGCTAAGGCAAGCATGATTCGTCCAAGTTCGCGGATTTCAGGAACATCGAATGTCCGGCACGTCCTCTTCCGAGATCGCCAATCCGATTCCCGCTCCCGATACGCTCGAACTTGCCGCTCTGCTCTGCTCGAAGGTCTGCCACGACCTGATTAGTCCGGTCGGCGCCATCGTCAACGGCCTCGAGGTGCTCGACGACAATCCCAAGCCCGAAGATCGCGATTTCGCGCTGGAGCTGATCCGCAAGAGCGCCAAGACCGCCTCGGCCCGGCTGCAGTTCTGCCGCCTCGCCTTCGGCGCCGCCGGCTCGGCCGGCGCGCAGATCGATCTCGGCGATGCCCAGACCATGGCGCGCGGCCACATCGAGGACGCCAAGACCTCGATCACCTGGAATCTGCCGCGGCTGCTGCTGCCGAAGAACCGGGTCAAGCTGCTGCTCAACATGATGGTCGTGGCGCAGCAGACGATTCCGCGCGGCGGCATGCTGACCGTCGATCCGATCGGCGAGGGCGAGACGATGAGCTTCCGCGTCGCCGCCACCGGCCTCAACGCGCGGCTGCCGCAGAACATCGTCACCCTGCTCGGCGGAGAATTGCAGTCGACGATCGATGCGCACGCGGTGCAGCCGTACTACACCCGGCTGCTCGCCGAGGCCTGCGGCCTCAAGGTGACGCTGGCCGCCGACGGCGCTGCGATGGTTGTCCAGGCGGCCTGATCGCGATTTCGCCGGCGCTGCTGCGACGTCATGCCGTCAATCGACGCGTGAATTCGTTTACCATGGTTAAGCAAGTCTTAGCGGTGTGTCCGAATTTGTCCGGACACATCTTATCTCTTTGTTGAGTCCGTTCATTTGCGCTTACTCAACTAATATTAAACGCTTTGGACCGAAACTGGCCACGGTTTGAAGGGCGCGTCATGTCGCGTTCCGTTGCGTGCGAAGGCCAGTTTCATGGATGACC
>NZ_CAFI01000212.1 GCF_000239775.1 Bradyrhizobium sp. ORS 375 | reverse complement strand
AGTAACTAATCGGCAGGATTGTTCGAGTGGGTACAGGTCTATCCGCGCACACTTCCCGTGCGGCTGCCCCTCACCCCAACCCTCTCCCCGTAAGGACGGGGAGAGGGAGCGCACCGTCTGCGGGGTGAGGGCTCGGTTATAACTGTCAGGTCTTAGGCACGAACTACGTGCCTCGGCGGGCGCTGCCCGCCGAGAGCTGATCGTCGCGATATGAGCCCGCCCCTTCATTCGACCGGCGAGGCCTTCATGCGATGGTCTTCCAGCGGCAGTCCAAGCGCGGCTTGAATGGCCCGGGCCAGGAATTGCAACGTGAGCAGCAGCATGCCGAACGTCACGACCGCCTGCGGAAACCACAGCGGGGTGTCGCTGGAGGTCGAGACCTGGTGGCGGATGAAGGAGCTCCAGGCGAACTTGGTCATCGCCGAGGTGAGGTAAGCCATGAAGGCGAAGCCGGCGGCGGCGGCCAGCACCTCCAGCGCGCGCTGCAGCGGCGCCGGGACGTTCTTCAGCAACAGCACCACGCGGATGTGGCCGCCGACACGCAAGGTCATGGCGGCGCCGAAGGTGAACGACGCCGCCATCAGATAGGACGAGTATTCCCAGGCGATCGAGATCGTCGGCGGGACAAACGGCAGCACATTCGACAGCGCCCGCGTGGTGACCTCCGCCAGCATCAGCGCCGTCAGCAGCAGCAGGCAGCCGCCGCCGATCCAGCCGTCGAGGCGGCCGAGCCGGTCGATGACGTCGAGCAGGATGCGCAGCGGCGCGGGGGCCGCTGCATTGAGGCTCGCCCGATCGCCCGGCGAGGTGGCCTGCGCGACCTCAGCCACGCTTCATCTCGGCGAGATAGGCCTTCACCGGCGCCTCGGCCGCGGGCACGCGCTTGAGGAAGGCGTCCATCTGCGGCGCAGTCTTGGCGCGGATCTCCGTCATCATCGCGTCCGACACCGGCACCACCTCCATGCCGCCTTCCTTCAGCCGGTTCAGGCTGTCGACGTCGGCCTTGACGGAATTGGCCCAGAACGTCGGCTCCATCTTGGCGGCGATGTCGGTGATGATCTTCTGCTGCTCCGGCGTCAGCGCCTTCCAGGAATCCAGGTTCACGTTGAGCATCTGCGACGACCACACATGGTTGGTCGGGTAGACGTATTTGAGGAACTCCCAGAACTTGCCGTCGACGCCCGACACCGACGAGGTCGAGACGCCGGCGACGGCGCCGGAGGCTAGCGCCGGAATCGTCTCGCCCCAGGGGATCATGACCGCGGCCATGCCGATGGCGTTGAGCATGTCGACCGCGTTCTTGTCGGGAACGCGGATCTTGATGTTCTTCAGCCCGGCGACGTCAGTCGTCTTGACCTTGAGATGCAGATACTGCGTCGGCCACGGCACGATGTAGAGGATCTTCTGGTTGTTGCGCGCGGCGATCTTGTCGTATTCGGGCCGGACGTATTTGTGCAGCGCCTTGACCTCGTCGACGGAGCCCGCGAGGAATGGAATGCTTTCCACGCCCATGAACGGCTCGTCGCCGACCTGCTGGATGTTGAGCACGTCCGCCAGCGGCACCAGGCCGTCGCGCACCGCGCGCAGATGCTCGGGGCCCTTGAAGCCGAGCTGGCCGCCGGCCTTCACGGTGATGTTGACCGCCCCATTGGTCTGCTTCTTCACCTCCTCGGCGAAGGCCATCGCATTCTGGGTGTGGAAGTTGGCCTCCGGCCAGACGGTGGACATGTCCCAATTGGTCGTTGCCGCGCGCGCCCCGGTCGAGAGCTGGGTGCCGGCGAGCAGGGTGGCTGCCCCTGCGGTGAACGTCCGTCGCGTGATCATGGGTGTCTCCGGTCAAATGTGATGCAAGGATGAAGATGTCGGTGTGTTGCTTCGTTGTCAGTTAGATCTTGTTGTTAGTTGGATTTGAGCTAGTGCCGCGAGCACGCTGTGCTCCCTCTCCCCGTTCTTACGGGGA
>NZ_CAFI01000213.1 GCF_000239775.1 Bradyrhizobium sp. ORS 375 | reverse complement strand
TCGCCCAGCGAAACTCGCGCGGCCGCGGCAGCACATAGGCCAGCACGGCGCGCAACAGCCGGTCGGTCAGCGGCCGCTGATAGGTCTCCTCGATCCGCACCCGCGCCTGGTCGACCAGGTGCATGTAGTGAACGCCCGACGGACAGGTCGTCATGCAGGACAGGCACGACAGGCAGCGGTCGATGTGCTTGACCACGTCCGATGTCGGCGCCTGCTCCTTCTCCAGCATCTGCTTGATCAGGTAGATGCGGCCGCGCGGGCTGTCGAGCTCGTCGCCGAGCAGCACATAGGTCGGGCAGGTCGCGGTGCAGAAGCCGCAATGCACGCAGGCGCGCAGGATCTTGTCGGCCACCGCGATATCCGGATCGGCGAGCTGCGCCAGGGTGAATTCGGTCTTCATGACGCAACGCTCCGACGCAGACGGCCGCGGTTGAGAACAGCCTTCGGATCGAAGGACACGCGAACCCGCTCCTCCAGCGCGGCGACGCCGGATGGCTGCGGGGGAAACACATCGACCGCCTGGCGCACCTCGTCGAAGGCGCGCAGCAAGGTGGCATGACCGCCGGCAGCGCCTGCGAGCTTGCGCACCAGGCCGGCCGAGCCGTCGGCCGTCGGCGGCAGCGCCGCCCAGATCAGCCCGCCGCCCCAGTCATAGATCACCTCGCCCCCGGTCTGCCGCGCCAGCGCCTGCCCGAGCGCGCCGCCGGACACCGGCGGGCAGACGATCCGCCACACCGTCCAGGCGCCGAGCTGGCCATCGGCCGCGAACGGCAGCACATCGCGCACCGCGCTCCAGATCGCTGCCGAGGCGTCATCCGCAATCACCTCGGCAGCGCCGAACGGCGCCAGCAGCTTGGCCAGCGATCCCGCGCGATGCACGGCCGAGGCCGTGATGCCCTCGAGCCTGACCACCGTCACCGCCTCGCGCGGCGAGCCGACCGCGCCCAGGCCCTCGACCTCCGGCCGCAGCGACGACGCCGGCAGATGCGCCGCGCCGGACACGTCGAACGGCGAGCCCAGTGCCGCCGTCATCGCCAAATTGGCCCTGGGATCGTCGAGCCCGCGCAGCACCAGCGTGCGCTCGGCCTCCGGCCGCGGCATCACCTTCAGCGTCGCCTCGGTCATGACCGCCAGCGTCCCCCAGGAGCCCGCCAGCAGCTTGCAGAGGTCATAGCCGGTGACGTTCTTCACCACCTTGCCGCCGGTCTTGAAGCTCTCGCCGAAGCCGGACACGGCATGCGCCCCCAGCAGATGATCCCGCACCCCGCCGGCGCGGACGCGCCGCGATCCCGCCAGCCCGGCCGCGATCATCCCGCCCAGCGTTCCCCGGCCCGTGGTTCCGAGCAGCGGCCCCGTATCCATGGGATCGAACGCGAATTGCTGGCTCTTCGAATCGATCAGCGACAGCAGGTCGCCCAGCGGCGCACCGGCCTGCGCCGTGATGATGAGCTCGTTCGGCTCATAGGCCACGACCGCACTCAGCGCCGACAGATCCAGCACCGCATTGGTCGCCGTCACCTGCCCGATCCCGCGCTTCGAGCCATGCCCGATCACCTCGAGCGGCTGCTCACTGGCGATGGCCGCGCGGACCACCTCCTCCACATCGGCCGCATTGCGTACTTTGAGGGCGTCCACCACTGCTCGCCTTGCTTGCTTGTTGATGATGACAGGTGGCGCGATGCGCGGCCACCGGCGTTGGACTCGTTCTAGAGCATGATGGGGGAAAAGGGCAGCCCGGGGTGGGGAAAAGATCGTGCGGGGACAAGGGGATGGGGGAGGAGGAGATGGTGGATGAGGGGACCGCCCCGCCAAGGAGAGTTCCCGATTGTGAAGCAGCGACGGCTCCTATCCGCCGACCGAAGAGCCAATGTCTTCAGCACCTCTGTCTACCCGTTCCTGGGACGGGTTAGCGAAGCATAACCGGGCACCCCTTCTCGACACGCGGCAGACTACGCATTGCACCCCGTCCTACCCCCGTGAGCGCGACGACCAATCAAGACTGTATCAAAAGACGCAATTGTCCTTACCGAACAGCTTCTGGATCTTACTTATGCTGGCTCCCGGGGCCGCCAAGTCGACTACAGCTAAATTGCGTCTTGCTCGAGAGCAACTCACGTAGAACAAATTTCGGGTTCTTTGAAGGCGCGCCTCGCTTAAATCGCTGCCCGCTAGCAGATTTCCGAACGAGTATTGGCTCCAGTTAGCTCCGACATCATCAAGAACGACCATAACAGTATCAAACTCGTCGCCCTTCACGCCGTGCTTGGTAGAATAAGGAAGGTTTCGTTCCAATACTGCGCGATAAGCCGAAATCTCCCTAAATGGCACTGAAAACAGAGCCTTGAAAAACGTGCGATCCCTTTCGGACTCAGGGTCATTAGCGATGTTGCCACATACTTCAGGATTGAGCCAGTAATTGAGTTGGTCAATAAGCGGCAGAAGGTCGACATCGCGTACATACTTCAGTACATCGCCGATACTCGCGTTGGCAACCACCAACGCCGCGAGTTTATCTAGCGCTTCTTTGACCCGCTTCTTATCCTTCTTCGAAGCAACCACCCGCTGATTGCGATGAAGCAAAGATATTACAGTACCGGCGTCATCACTCTTCCAGGCCGTCACCAATCCATCGATCTCATTACATAGAAATTTTCCATTAGCATCTTCCCCGGTCTGGAACTGCTCCTGCGAGAAGCCCCCCCGCTGGTTGTATGCAGCAAATAGATTTTCGTATCCTGCCTTACGCGCGATCAGCCGGTGCGTCAGAAAGAGCACGCGGAGATCGCGATCAGCAAACTGCCACGAAAACTTTTCACGGACCAAGGCTTTAGCGACGTCGACAACTTCGTCGGCGTTGGCCCGATGGAGGTTGAGATAGATGGCCGATCCAACCGGATTCTGACCCGCTGGCTTTTGCTTGATATCGGAGCGTATTCCGTTGAGAACGTCGATAACCGTCGTTGCGCAACGGAAGTTTTCTTCCTTTTGTATAAGCTCCAGCTTTGCCAAATACCCCTCAGACAACTCGCCGACGCCATCGGAGTAGATGCTCTGCATCTTGTCGCCAAAGAAGCCTATTACCGGGGGACTCTTCGTAACCAAAATGCAGTCGAGCAATGAAGAAATAACCTTTTCGTTCGTGTCCTGATACTCGTCCACGAAGATGTACGGATATTTTGCTGCGACGAGTCGCGACAGCATGGGATATGTTTTGAACATAACCTGCGCTACTTCCAGAAGATCATCGTGAAAGATGCGTCCTTCAAGAAAATTTCCGCCGCGATCCGAGTACGAGATTCCTTGAACCTCTGCCAAAGCCGCTTTCAATTCGGCCGGATCTTTTCTGCGCTTACTTTTGGCGGGTAGCCGCTCATTAACAAGCTCGACCGCCACCTTCAATTCATTCTGAAACGGCTTTATCGAATTCCAGAGGAAGTCGTGGATCGTAGACACCTTGAAAAGATCGTCCCCCTCCGTTCTCTCGATAATTTCGTTCTTCGCGACATTAGTGAACGTAATACAGGCGACGTTCTGTGAATTAGCAACCAATCGGCGCCGCTGACTACCACGAATTTGGTTCAAGGTCCGGATAAGAGATGCGGTCTTGCCAGATCCCGCACCCGCGTCGAGCAAGAAACTCTTGCGTTCCTCAACGCACCTTTCGATCTTTTCATCAGCCTCAGTGGTCTTCATGTTTCAAGACCCCTGCTGCGCCAGCCATTCAAGGCCATCGGAGATGTATTTAGGAATATCCCAGCCTCCGTGAGCAACCAAGTCCAGCGCAAAATCTACCTTAGGCAGTCGGGCACACAGCTGGTATGCACTCGCCACCAAATCCTTGGTTGCGACTTCGTCGAATAGCTTGCCCGACGCGAGCAAGCTAGTATGGTTGCTCTTCAACCAGTCAACGTTAGCATAGACAAACGCCTCTTCAAAGGAGCGACCACAACTTCCATTCTCCTCTACCTGATATGATACTTGAACGCGCCCTTCCGTTTTAGCGGGCGCATCACATGACATTAGGTCCGTCAACACGCTTTTGCCCGGCAGCCAACTTTTCAATGCTGCATTGCTGGTACTTTTTCCGTCCGCAACCGGGCATTTCTTTCCATCGTCATCTACAGAGTCCAAGTCAGTAATCAGGAGCGTCGGTACGCCGAGAAAATCGATCAGAGGCTTGAAAATATGCGCATAGGCGCCGCCCACTTCGGAAATGCTTATGTACTGGCTTGCCAAAAACGACCCAGCTTTCTTACTTGCAAATTTCTCGATCATCAGCGGCAGCAACAAGCGTTCGACCTGACCTTCGACAAATATAGCCTTATCCGCGAAAAAGAGTTCGCAATGCGTGCTCTTCATGTAGCGCCGCAGGAAATTTAAGACGGTACCATCATCCTTACCGAGCGGCAACGCCGACAAATCCTTTACGGAAACCTCATGTCCCTTGCGCTTGAAGTAGCGGATAGGATCAAAATCCGACCCCGACACCATATGAGACGAGTGCGTAGAAAGAATGACCTGCGCGGTAACGCCGTCGGTGTGCTCAAGCGCCCTTGATATCTCTCTAATGAAGACACTCTGCATTTGTGGATGAAGGTGAGCTTCAGGCTCCTCCAAGGCGATGATATGGACCCGCGGCTTATCCTTAGGCATAGACTCGAGAGCCGCTCGGAACGATTCCAATTGGAGCACAATGAAAATTAGATTCTTGTAGCCTAAGCCATTGTACTTCTCCGGAAGCTCGTACTTCGTGACGACACCCCCGATAGAAGTATGCTCGCTCGCGTAATAGATTCGTGTGCTATCCCGATAGATTTTCTCTGCGGTCATTTCAGCTTTGATCAACAGATCAGGTGATGCGTGCCCCTGGGGATAGCCGAAGGTTTTGAGCCGCCCTGTAAGCCGTCCAAAAGCCCCGACGTACTTTCCGGTGAGAGTTTCGGAGCTACTCTTGATAGCATCTTCGATGTCTTTGGCGCCTTCGGCATGCTCCACCTTATAATAGCGGTTGTAGTGATCATGCAGGAGCCGCGACAGCTTTGCAGCGCCGGTTGCCTCCTCATCATCGAGATGCCGCTGCGCTGAGATTGTATCGATCTTAATAAGCCGATTGAGCACCTCGTTGCTATCGAGCGCCTGCGCCTTTGAACCATCTTCGGAGATCTTGTAAGTCTTGACTTTGTAATAGAGTTGAAGGTTTCCGGCCAGAAACTCGAAGAGCGTCTGCGTCTTGTCAGTGCGGGCCTTGAAGTCAACCCACAGACCTCTTGCATTATCGATTGCGTATTCGATACGGACAGCTATCACGTCACTGGTGACTTCAAGGGACATGAGCAACTCGTTCGCAACGACTAAATCTGCCGTTTCATCCGCATAGCGGAATTTTAGCTCCATCCTGATGCTTGGGGCGAACCGGCGGAGCAATTTTATTGCATCCTCCTCACTTCCTATCGCAGTCAGCTTGGACTCTATATGCGCGAAGTCTTTCCGCCGGACATGCGCGAAGTCATGGATGGAAAATCTTCGTCTAGGCTCCCCGCCAGCTCCTACAAATAGTTGCAGGGCCTCCATGACCGAGGTCTTACCGCTGTTGTTCGGTCCGACGAGCACCGTCGTCGTCTTATTCCTAGCCAAGTCAATCGAGAATCGTCGCAACAATCGAAAATTTCTAATGCAAATGCGCTCAAGCCTCATGCGCCCTCCAGCCGATCAGCGCTTCAAATGCCGATTTTCGATCATTTTATACAACCATCACGTGCATGGGTCCATAGCGCCTTTCATCGGGCAAAAGTGCCCGTGCGAGCTTGCATTAGTCTCAGCGTGTAATGGGGGCGGCAACAGTACGTTCGCTTGCGCGGGAAAATTAGTTTCGTGCGCGTTGAACATCGACGGCTAATTTTTCCCGGGTGCCCACTTTATTTATTTCGCTTTTACGGAAATCATGATACAATTCGTTCATCCCACCCCTCCGAGAGGGGCGTACGCGCGGTCGTCACGATACGTGGGGTGGGGATGTGGTGGCCGTGTCGGGTCGCAGCGTGACCTCGTGTCATGCCGACGAACGATTTCGACGCGGACGTGAAATCGTGTGGGCCTGGCCTCCCGGTGCTGAGGCCAAGCCGGCGATGACCCTCTGTGCGTCGCGTCGGCGACGGGGACAAGAACGCCGATCCCCGGGGCGAGCACGTATAAGCGTTAAGACCGCCACGCGGGGAATGCCGGATGTCCGGCTGAACCTGTGGTGACTGCCGCCTGCTTTTTTTGTTGCAGGCGGGCCATGGGTGAGGCCTTCACCCGGCATTCCCCGTGCCCTCTCGATTGGTTTGGAGGGCGGACGGTCGCATCACCTGGGCGGAGGACGCCGCGGGATGGCGGGCGTGTGTCTGAGGGGTGGAACGTGGATGGAGGCAAGGCTCTCTCCGTCGTCATTCCGGGGCATCGCGAAGCGATGAGCCCGGAATCCATAACCCCGAGCGGATGTTGTTGGAACGAGATGGAACTGCCGGCGTGCCCCACACAGCGGCCTGTGGTTATGGATTCCGGGCTCGCCCTGCGGGCGCCCCGGAATGACGTGGGGAGAGAGTCTTCACATGGGCGGGCAGTGTGTCTGCGAGGCGGGATGCGAAATGTTCGGGCGACTCTCTCCGCGTCATTGCGAGCGGAGCGACTTGTCCGCCGAAGCTCGAAGAGCGAAGGCGGAAGCAATCCAGGGTCCCGCCCACGACTCTGGATTGCTTCGTCGCTGCGCTCCTCGCAATGACGTGGAGAGAGCGGTCGCCGCTTCAGAACCGCGGCAGATCCGGAAACGCCAGCTTGCCCGCATGCACATGCATCCGCCCCAGCTCCGCGCAGCGGTGCAGGGTCGGAAACACCTTGCCCGGGTTGAGCAGCCCCTGGCTGTCGAACGCGCATTTCACGCGCTGCTGCTGGTTGAGGTCGATCTCGGTGAACATGTCGGGCATCAAATCGCGCTTCTCGATGCCGACGCCGTGCTCGCCGGTGAGGACGCCACCGAGCTCGACGCAGCAGCGCAGGATGTCGGCGCCGAAGGCTTCGGCGCGCTCCATCTCGCCGGGCTTGTTGGCGTCGTAGAGGATGAGGGGATGCAGATTGCCGTCGCCGGCATGGAAGACGTTGGCGCAGCCGAGCTGATATTTCTCCGACAGCTCGCGGATGCGCGCCAAGGCCTTGGGCAGCGCGCCGCGCGGGATGGTGCCGTCCATGCAGAGATAGTCCGGCGAGATGCGGCCCACCGCGGGGAAGGCCGCCTTGCGGCCGGCCCAGAACAGGTTGCGCTCGGCCTCCGAGGTGGAGATGCGGCAGGTGGTCGAGCCGCAGCCATTCGCAATTGTTTCGACGCGGCTGATCAGCTCGTCGACCTCGACGCCGGGGCCGTCAAGCTCGATGATCAGCAGCGCCTCGACATCCAGCGGATAGCCGGCATGGACGAAGGCTTCCGCCGCGTGGATCGCCGGCTTGTCCATCATCTCCATGCCGCCGGGGATGATGCCGGCGCCGATGATGCGGGCGACGCATTCGCCGGCGGCCTCGACCTCGGCGAAGCCGACCATCAGCGCGCGCGCCGTCTCCGGCTTCTGCAGGATGCGCACGGTGACCTCGGTGACGACGCCGAGCAGGCCTTCCGAGCCGGTGATCAGGCCCATCAGGTCGTATCCGGCGTTCTCGGTGCACTTGCCTCCGATGCGCAACACCTCGCCATTCATCAGCACGAGCTCGCAGCCGAGCACGTTGTTGGTGGTCATGCCGTATTTCAGGCAATGCACGCCGCCGGAATTCTCCGCGACATTGCCGCCGATCGAGCAGGCGATCTGCGACGACGGATCGGGCGCGTAGTAGAAGCCGGCATGCGCCACCGCCTGGCTGATGGCGAGGTTGGTGACGCCAGGCTCGGTGACCACGACGCGGTTGTCGAAGTCGATCTCGCGGATGCGCTTGAACTTGCCGAGCCCGAGCAGCACGCCATCGGCCAATGGCAGAGCGCCGCCGGACAGCGAGGTTCCGGAGCCGCGCGGAACCACCTTGATGCCTTGCTGGTGGCAGTATTTCAGGACCTGCGAAACCTGCGCCGTCGTCTCCGGCAGCACCACCACCATCGGCGGCTGCCGGTAGGCCATCAATCCGTCGGACTCGTAGGGCAGCATCTCGGCGGCGCTGTCGATGACGCCCTCGCCCGGCACGATCGCGCGCAGTGCAGCAACGATTTCGCCTCGGCGCGCCAGCACCGCAGAATCAGCCTCCGGCATCATGATCGCCATTGCGCGCCTCTCCTGAAGTCGATTTCCGCCGCCATATCAACCACAACCGCGGCGCTTTGGGTAGGCGGCCGCGCGGGTTTCGCTGTTTGTGGCCGCGCAAAGATCGCGACGATATTGCTGAACCGTATCGCGCCGAGCGACTTGTGTGAGCGTGGAGGCCATGCAACAAACCTCCTCACAGACTTGTCTCGTAACCCACAGAGCCTGATCCATGAAGAAATTGACCTTGAGCGCGCTCGTCATCCTCGCCTCCTCGTCGCTGGCGACTGCCGCATTGGCGCAGGACGCTGCCGCCGGCAAGACGTCCTTCAACAAGTGCCTGCCCTGCCATGCGATCGGCGAAGGTGCGAAGAACAAGGTGGGCCCGGAGCTGAACGGCCTCGACGGCCGCAAGTCGGGCACCGTGCCGGACTACAATTATTCGGAAGCCAACAAGAACTCGGGCATCACCTGGAACGAGGCCGTGTTCAAGGAATACATCAAGGATCCGAAGGCCAAGATCCCCGGCACCAAGATGACCTTCGCCGGCATCAAGAACGAGACCGAGATCAACAATCTCTGGGCCTATGTCTCGTCGTTCGACAAGGACGGCAAGCAGAAGCAGTAAGCGGCGGCGCACTCCCCGCGCAGCCTTCGAAGCCCCGGCCGTGCGCCGGGGCTTTTTCGTTTTCAAGGCGCGGCAGCCTCACGCGCGGTGAGCGCGCCGACCATCCGGTCGACCTCGCCGACCACGAGCTCCGGCACGGCGTTCTGGACCATATGGCCGAGATCGGGAACGACGATCAGGCGGGTCTGGGGCAACACCTCCGCCAGCCGCCTTGCATGGATGTCGGTGTAAACAGTCTTGTCGGCATCACCGGCCAGGATCGTGACGGGAGCCTTGATCTCGCCATAGCGCGGCGACTGCTCGATCACCGCCTGCTTGAGCGTGACGAGGTCGCGCGCATTGGCCAGGAACTCGCGCGGACGCAGCAGCAGCGCCGTCGCGCTCTGGTCGACGAAATCGTCCGGCATCGGCTGCGGCGCAAACACGCCGCGGGCGCCGGGCCCCAACAAGGCAAGGCCGAGCGGCAGCGTGATGGTGTGGGCGAGCAGCGGGCCGACCACCGGCATCGTCACCGCAGCGTTGTACTGCCCGACCCCGCCGCGCCAGGGATAGGCCACCGGCGCCAGCATCACCAGGCCGGCGACCCGGTCCGGGAAGTCCAGCGCCATGCGCAGGCCGAGCGCGCCGCTCCAGGAATGCACGACCAGGATCACCGGCCCGACATCGATCCGGCCGAGCGCCTCGTTCAGCATCCGCGCCTGCGCAGCCGGCGTGGAGTCCTCGTCGCGGTCGCGCTGACTCCAGCCGTGGCCGGGACGGTCGACCAGCAGCACCCTATGGCGCTGCGCGAGCATGTCGCCAAGCGGTCTGCGCATCGCCTCAAGGTTCGAACTGGCGCCGTGAAGCAGCAACAAAGGCGGCGTCCGGAGGTCGCGGGGCCCGATATCCACAAGATTGATGCTGGCGCCGTTGACATCGATGGCCTGCCCTTGGGCCGGATAGCGGCGCTCGACGACCACGACGCCGGCACGGGTGATGAGCGCGAGCACTGCCAAAATGCCCACCAAGAACATTGAAATCATTGGTATTTTTCTGCCTGTCACCAAGACAGTTACGGCCGCGATCGGCGAGGGTTGCAGATCCAGTGGCCGCATCCGGTCGTTTCACCCGGGAATCCTGTCATCACCGCGTCGTCGGCCATTTTATAACCATGGTCGGGACTTTTCCTCGCAATCGGCTGATGACCGTGAATTACTTCCGGTCGGGTCATTGTGGCGTCGAACTACGATGACCGGCCCTGCGTTTTGTTTGGTGTTTTGGGAGGGGGTTACCGATGAGTGTTCGTTCGAGCGAGTCTGCGATCGACGAGATCGTCGCGAGCTGCAATGGCGATCTCCGCGGCGCGCTGAAGGCACTGCTGCTGGTCAACGAGCATCTCGAGGCCGAGATCGCGCAGCTCTATGCCGCAGCCGCGCAGTACGGCATGCCGGACCGCCGCAGCACCGCGTTCCACTGACCGACAGCCCGCTTGCCGGGCAAGCCGATCAGTCTTCCTGCGTCATGTCCTTGTTCTGGCACGCGTTGATCGTCGATCGCGCCAGCTTGGCGTCGTCTTTCGACTTGAACGGGCCGGACGCGAACCAGATATCGCCCATGATCGAGATGACCGGGTTGCTGGTCACGATCTCGCACCGATTTGTGGCGCGATTGCCGACCACCCAGAACAGATCCGGATCCTCGGCCATCCCAGCCGAAGCCGTCACTCCCAAGAGCGCTGCCGTCAGCACCGCACGCCTCATTGCGTCATCTCCTCGCCGGATGTCCTCCGATCAACGGCAGGTGGGATGGCGCGGATCGGCCGGCAAGAACGGCCGTCCGGACATGGTTAATCGGCCATTAGGGCTAGATGTCGCGGC
The DNA here is from genome assembly GCF_000239775.1 of Bradyrhizobium sp. ORS 375. GTDB lineage: Bacteria > Pseudomonadota > Alphaproteobacteria > Rhizobiales > Xanthobacteraceae > Bradyrhizobium. The sequence goes on along the minus strand of NZ_CAFI01000213.1, from coordinate 9,487 downwards.
CCTCGACCTTCTCGGTCAGGGTCTTGACCAGCTCCGGCACCTTGTCGAGGTGCGGATTGACCTCCAGCGCCTTGCGGAAGGCGTCCAGGGCCCGCTTTTCCTCGCCCAGGTCCTGCATGATCATGCCGAGCCCGGCGAGCGCGCCGAAATGCCTGGGCTCCCTGACCAGCACCTGCTGGATGTCGGCGAGCGAGCGGCCGTAGTCGTTCTGCAGGTAATAGAGGGTGGCCCGTCGGTTCCAGGCCTCGACATAATCGGGCCGCAGCTTGATCACCGAATCCAGCAGCTTGAGCGCCACCTCGTTCTTCTTCGCATCCATCGCGGCTTTCGAGCGCGACATCAGCAGCGCGACGGTATCGCTCGGGGTCTGCAGCCAGATCGCCCAGATCCGCGCCTCGACATGCTTGGCGCTGATCTCGTCGGGGGCGGCCTTGAGGGCGCCGAACAGGAAATCCAGCCCCTTGGTCTTGTCGGCGCCGACTTTCGGCAGCTTCGACGGCGCTTCCGGCGGCTTCGGCTTGGCGCCGGCCCGCGGCTCCCCTTGCGCAAGGGCGAGGTGCGGAACCGAGACGACGAGGGTGGCGAGCAGGATTGCCCGCAGGGATCGCATGGCCATCCCGCAAGTCTAAACGCAACAGGCGCGTCCTGCAAAGCAGCACGCGCCTCAAAGACCTGTGAGAAGCCCCCGCGAACGGGTGAATCGAGTGGATCAGCCCTGGCGCGCCTTGAAGCGGCGCTGGACCTTGTTGATCACGTAGACGCGACCCTTGCGGCGGACCAGACGGTTGGCGCGATGGCGGCCACGCAGCGACTTCAGCGAGTTACGGACCTTCATGGGACATCCTGATACGTTTGAAAGGCCGTGTTGGACAGGCCGGAAGTGGCAAATAGGAATGGATTTCCGCTGGCGACCAAGCCGCCCGGAGTGGCCGGTTTCTAACCACCGACTTCGGCGATGTCAACGATTGCGGCGCCGACTTCAACAGACCCGGCCACCAGCCATGCGGCCAGGCAGACCGGGTCCCCCGCTCACGCTCAATTGCCGATTGCCAAATTTGTTATATTCTATAATCAATTTCACAAAGCCAAAAACCAACCGCCGGGAACGCCCATGCCCAAGCTCGCTCTGCCCAAGATCGACGACGTCGTCGCCATCGACATCCACACCCATGCCGAGGAGCCCTGCGGCATGCATGCGGACGACGGCTACGACGATTTTCAGGCCCAGATGGCCGACTATTTCAAATCGCCGCACAAGCATCCGCCCACCGTGCCGGAGACCGCGGCGTACTACCGCTCGAAGAACATCGCCGCGGTGATCTTCCCGGTCGATGCCGAACGCGAGACCGGCTTCCGCCGCTACAACAATTACGAGATGCTCGAGGTCGCCTCCGACCATCTCGATGTGCTGATCCCGTTCGTCTCCATCGATCCGCACAAGGGCAAGCTCGGCGTCCGCGAGGCGCGCAAGCTGATCGAGGAGTATGGCGTCCGCGGCTTCAAGTTCCACCCGACCATGCAGGGCTTCTACGCCAACGACCGCCTTGCCTACCCTCTGTACGAAGCCATCAACGACGGCGGCGCGATCGCGCTGTTCCACACCGGACAGACCGGCGTCGGCTCGGGCATGCCGGGCGGCATGGGGATGCGGCTGAAGTACTCGAACCCGATGTACATGGACGACGTCGCGGCCGACTTCCCCGACCTCAAGATCATCCTCGCCCACCCCTCCTTCCCCTGGCAGGAGGAGGCGCTGTCGGTCGCGACCCACAAGCCGAACGTCTATATCGACCTGTCGGGCTGGTCGCCGAAGTATTTCCCGCCGATCCTGGTGCGCTACATCAACTCGATCCTGCAGGACAAGATGCTGTTCGGCTCGGACTGGCCTGTCATCACGCCCGACCGCTGGCTGGCCGACTTTGCCAAGCTGGATATTCGCGAGGAGATCCGGCCGAAGGTGCTGAAGGCCAACGCGCGCAAGCTGCTCGGGATCTGACATCGCTTCAGGCGCGGTGGCCATCGGTCATCGCGCCCACCTGCTTTTCGATAGGTGAGCGCCGTGCCGTTCAAAGCTATTGTCTTCGATGCCTACGGCACGCTGTACGACATCCAGTCAGTCGCGGCAGTCACCGAGCAGGCCTTCCCGGGCCATGGCGACATCATCACCCAGATCTGGCGGATCAAGCAGCTCGAATACACCTGGCTGCGCTCGCTGATGCAGCGTTACGAGGATTTTGCCGTCGTCACCCGCGAGTCGCTGCTCTACACGCTGCGCGTTCTCGGACTGCATGCCGATGCGTCCACGCTCGATCGCATCATCGCCAAATATCTCGACCTCGATCCCTACCCGGACGCGCGGACTGCGCTCGCTGCGATGAAGGATCGTCAGCTCGCGATCCTCTCCAACGGCAGCCCCGCGATGCTCGACAGCCTCGTCAGGGCGAGCGGCTTCGACAATTTGCTGGATGCCGTCATCAGCGTCGATGCCCGCCAGGTTTTCAAACCGAGCCCGCAAGCCTATGCGCTGATCGAAGAGACGCTCGGGCTTGCGCCTCGCGACGTGCTGTTCGTCTCCTCCAATCCCTGGGACGTCGGCGGCGCAAAGGCCTTCGGCCTCAACGTCGCCTGGATCGAGCGCATCACGCCGCAGGCGATGGCGGCGGCCTGCGTCAAGACTGATCTGGTCGCGCCGCTCACGCTGTTCAAGGCGCTGCGCACCCAGATGGACGAGTTGGGTTTTGCGCCTGATTATCGTATTGCTGCGCTGTCCGAATTGCCTGAGATCGTCAACACGCATGAGCCTTGAATCCGTCCGCGCCTTCTTCGCCGCAAAAGCCCCCGACATCGATGTCCTCGTCTCCAGCCAGAGCTCCGCGACCGTGGCGCTTGCAGCCGAGGCCTATGGCGTCGAGCCCGCCCGCATCGCCAAGACGCTGTCCTTGCGCGTCGGCGACCGCGTCATCCTGATCGTCGCGGCGGGCCATGCGCGTATGGACAACAAGAAGGTCAAGGCGCTGTTCGGCGGCAAGCCCAAGATGCTGGGGCTCGACGAGGTCGCCGAGATCACGGGGCACGAGGTCGGCGGGGTTTGCCCGTTCGGCTTGAAGTCGCCGCTGCCGGTGTATTGCGATGTCTCGCTGAAGGAGTTCGACATCGTCGTGCCCGCGGCCGGCTCCACCCACAGCGCGGTGAAGATCACGCCGGATCGCATGGCCGAGCTGACATCAGCCGAATGGGTCGACGTCTGCGAGGTGTCGCGCCCGTAGCTATTCCACCTTGCCGATCCGCCGCACCGCGGCGATCAGGCGCGCGCTGTCGGCCTCCATGAACTTGGCGAAGTCCGGGGCATCCTGATAGGCGACGGCGCTGCCGACCGCGGCGAACGTCTTCAACACGTCCGGGCTTGCCGCCGCCTGCGCCATCGCCTCGCGCAGGCGCTTCATGACCCCGGGGGGAATCGCCCGCGGCGCGAACAGACCTGCCCAGATGTACATCTCCACATCGCGATAGCCGAGCTCGATGAAGGTCGGCACCTCCGGAAAGCTGGCAACGCGTGTTGCGCCCCAGTTCGCCAGAACCCGGAGCTTTCCATCATCCACCTGCGGCTTCAGCGTACCCGGCGCCGCGGCAATCGCCTGCACGGTGCCGCTGAGCAGCGCCGTCAGCGCCGGGCCGGCGCCGCGGAAGGGGACGTGCAGCAGCCTGATCCCTGCCCGCGATGCAAACATCTCCATCGCCACGTGCAGCGTGCCATAGGGCCCGGATGAACCGTATGGGATTTCGCCCGGCCTCCTGTAGGCGTCGTCGATGAACTCCTTCAGGGTTCGCCACGGCGAGGACGCGGGGACCGCCAGCAGCGTTGGATCCGCCAGGACGCGCGCAATCGGCGCGAACTGCGATACTTCGTAGGACGGCGTGCGGCCGGACAGCCGATCGGCCTCAGGCAGCACCGCAAGCGACGACAGCGTCATCAGCAAGGTGTAGCCGTCGGGCGCCGCTCGCGCCGCTTGCGCGTTGCCGACCGAGCCGCCGCCACCGCCGGCACGGTTGTCGACGATCACCGGCTTGCCGAGAATATGTTCGAGGGCCGCCGCAACCGGCCGCGCCGCCAGATCGGCCTGCCCGCCGGCGGGGAACGGCACGATCATGGTGATGGTGCGGTTAGGATAGATCTCCTCCGCGGACGCTAGCATCGTCAGCGATCCGCCAACGAGCGGCAACGCAGCGGCAGTCTGCAGGAACCCGCGGCGATTCATCGGCAGCTCTCCCCCGGCACGTCTTCTTGTGTTGTCGAGATGCTAGCGCGAATGTCTGCAAGCGGGCAAAGCGAGATTTCACCGTGACGTGTCCTGCGCCTGGAATTGCACTGCAGCGACGCAATTAGTTGGGCCGCCCCCGCTTTCCCTTGGCGAGTTCCTTCACCAGAAACTCCGTCAGCACCTCGACGCGCGCGGGCCGTGGGCCGCCCGGCGGCATCACCAGATGCATCGCGCCTTCGGGCTGGCTCCAGCCCTTCAGCACGACCTCCACCGCGCCGGAGGCAATGGCGTCAGCGACGATGAAGTCCGGCAGGTCGGCGATCCCAAGCCCGGCGACGACGGCCGGCAACAGCGCCTCGCCATTGTTGACGCGCAGCTGTCCGGCGGGTCGAACGCTCGCCTGCTCGCCGGCTGCATTCGTGTAGTGCCAGACGCCGGCCGTCGAGAGATAGGCGTAGCCGAAGCATTTGTGCTCGGCGAGATGCATCGGGTGCGTCGGCCGCCCGTGGCGCTTCAGATAGGACGGCGCCGCGACTGTGTAGCGCGGCATCGCGCAGAGGCGGCGTGCGACCAGCGAAGAGTCGGGCAGCCGCGCGATGCGCAGCGCGAGATCGAACCCCTCGCCGATCAGATCGACGGTGGCGTCGCTCATGTGCAGGTCGATCGAGACCTCCGGATACTGCTCCAGGAAGCCCGGCAGCAGCGGCGCGATCTTCTTGACGCCGAAGGTCATCGGCACGGCGAAGCGCACCAAGCCACGCGGCGTCAGCGATTGCGCCAGCGCCTCGGTCTCCGCCGCCTCGCCATCGGCGAGCAACTGCGCGGCGCGCTCCGACAAGTGCTGGCCGGCGTCGGTGAGCGCCAGGCGGCGCGAGGTGCGGTTGAACAGCCGCGTGCCCAGACGCTCTTCCAGCCGGCTCACGGCCTTGGAGACGGAGGCCTTGGAAAGGCTGAGCTCCTGCGCCGCGCCGGCGAAGGAGCGCAGCTCGACCACCTTGGCGAAGATCGCCATTGCCTCGAAATCTGGAAGTCGCGCCATCGGCTCAAGTCTCGATTTTGGAAACAATAGGTTTCAACAGTTTCTATTTCTATACTCCGACAGCTCCCTTATTCCAATGCCCAACAGCACGGCGGCCCCGGCCGACCGTCGCAACCACAGGAGCAGACCCATGATTGAACTGAAGCCCTTTGCGGCGCTGGGCGGCGCCGACCATGGCTGGCTGAAGGCCAAGCACCATTTCTCGTTCGCGAGCTATTACGATCCCAGCAACATGGGCCACGGCGCGCTGCGCGTCTGGAACGACGACGAGATCGCGCCGAACACCGGCTTCCCGGCGCATCCCCACCGCAACATGGAGATCATCACCTATGTCCGCGAAGGCGCGATCACGCACCAGGACAGCCTCGGCAACAAGGGCCGCACCGAGGCCGGCGACGTCCAGGTGATGAGCGCGGGCAGCGGCATCCGCCACTCCGAGTACAATCTCGAGCCGACCACCACGCGCATCTTCCAGATCTGGATCGAGCCGACCACCGATGGCGGCCAGCCGACCTGGGGCGCCAAGCCGTTCCCGAAGTCCGACCGCTCCGGCAAGCTCGTCACGCTGGCCTCGGGCTTCGCCGATGACGGTGACGCGCTGCCGATCCGCGCCAAAGCCCGCGTGCTTGGCACCACGCTGAAGGCCGGCGAGACCGCCGAGTATTCGGCGGACAAGGCCCGGCACCTCTATCTCGTGCCGGCCGCGGGCAGCGTCGAGGTCAACGGCGTTCGCGTGAACGCCCGTGACGGCGCCGCCATCCGCGACGAAGCCACGCTGAAGATCACCGCGCTCGAAGATTCCGAGCTCGTGCTGGTCGACGCCGCCTAACTCGTCGTCACGATCCCGGCCGATCCTCAGGCCGGGACAATCGTTCTCATCATTCCCACGGAGACTATCATGACCAAGGTTCTCGTGCTCTACTACTCCGCCTACGGCCACATCGAAGCGATGGCGAACGCGGTCGCTGAAGGCGCCCGCGAAGCCGGCGCCACCGTCGACATCAAGCGCGTGCCGGAGCTCGTTCCCGCCGACGTCGCCAAGGCATCGCACTACAAGCTCGACCAGGCCGCGCCGATCGCCAAGATCGACGAGCTCGCCGACTACGATGCGATCATCGTCGGCACCGGCACCCGCTTCGGTCGCATGGCCTCGCAGATGGCCAACTTCCTCGACCAAGCCGGCGGCCTGTGGGCCAAGGGCGCGCTGAACGGCAAGGTCGGCGGCGCCTTCACCTCGACCGCGACCCAGCATGGCGGCCAGGAGGTCACGCTGTTCTCGATCATCACCAACCTCCTGCATTTCGGCATGACCATCGTCGGCCTCAACTACGGCTTCGCCGGCCAGATGAAGCTCGACGAGGTGACCGGCGGCTCGCCCTACGGCGCGACCACGATCACCGGCGGCGACGGCAGCCGGCTGCCGAGCGAGAACGAACTCGCGGGGGCGCGCTACCAGGGCCGCGTCATCGCCGAGACCGCAAAGAAGCTGCACGGCTGATGCGACTGGAGCGACGCTTCGGTCATCGAAGCGCCGCCCCATCTCATCGAAATCATGCAAAGGAGTCCGCAATGCCCGCCATGCTCGAACTGGTGACGCTGGCCCGGCTGGCGCGTCATCCCCTGCAGATGATGGCGCGCCATTGGTACTGCAAGGGGCTCTACCGTGCGAGCCGCGGCCAGCGACGCTGCCCGGAATGCGCGGCGGCCACGGCCGCTACAGCGGCTTGATCTGCACCTTCTTGAACTTCACCACGCCCGAGCCGTATTGCAGGGCGATCGGCCCAGCCGCGTGCTTGCTGTCGTCGACATCGGCGGTCTTCTCGCCGTTGAGGATCACGGTCAGCCGCGTGCCCTTGGCGGTGATCTCGTAGGTATTCCACTTGCCGCCGGCCTTCGGCATCGGATCGACCTTTGAGACGTCGACGATCGCGCCGGTGCCGTATTTCGGATCGGGCCGCTTATCGAAGATATTGACCTCGTAGCAGATGTTGGAGTCGATCTTGTCCGACTGGTCGCAGCGGATGAAGATGCCGCTGTTGGCGGCGTCGTCGACCCAGAACTCGGCCTTGATCTGGAAATCCTTGTAGCTGGTCTTGGTGACCAGATAGGACGGGCCCTTGCCGTCGAGCTTGTCGGCCATCAAGGTGCCGTCCTTGGCCGCCCAATTGGCCTTGCCGACCTCGGTGAACTCGACCTTCTTGTCGCCGTCCACCAACGTCACCCAGCCGTCATCGGCCGACGCCGTCCCGATCCAATTCAGCACCGCACCGGTCATCACCAAACCAGCCGCGAGCGCGCCCCAGCGATTACGCATCAAAACTCCTCCCTGCAGTTTTCTGTTGCTTCGTCACGATAGCAAAGCGCCGGACAATGCAAACGAGTTTCGATGCTGCACCTGCTCTGTGGCCAGACTACACCGCCGTCGCGCGCGCAAAATCGACATAGATCTCGCGCAGCCGCGTCGCCACCGGTCCCGGCTTGCCGTCGCCGACCGGCTTGCCGTCGATCGTGACCACCGGCTGCACGAACGAGCTCGCGCTGGTGATGAAGGCTTCCTTGGCGGCCAGCGCCTCGTCGACCGTGAACAGCCGCTCCTCGACCTTGAGCTGGCGCTCCTCAGCGAGCTTGACCACCGCCTTGCGGGTGCAGCCCGGCAGGATCGCGTTGGAATTCGGCCTGGTCACGATGACGTCGTCCTGGGTCAGGATGAAGGTCGACGACGAGCCGCCCTCGGTAACGTGGCCGTCCTCGACCATCCAGGCTTCGCCAGCGCCGGCAACTGCTGCCGCCTGCTTCGCCAGCACCTGCGCGAGCAGCGCCACGCTCTTGATGTCGCGTCGCGCCCAGCGGATATCGGGCACCGTGATGACGCCAATGCCGGTCTTCGCCGAGGGTGCATCGACGATGTTCTTCGCGGTGACGAACATCACCAGCGTCGGCTTGACGTCGCCCTTCGGAAACGGGAAGTCGCGGCCCTTGTCGGCTCCGCGGGTGACCTGCAGGTAGACCATGCCCTGGTCGAGCTTGTTGCGCGCGACCAACTCCTTCTGCAGCTCCTCGATGCGCGCAAGGCTCTCCGGCAGCGCGAGGCCGATCTCGCCGACGGAGCGCTCCAGACGGGCGAGATGGGAGTCGCTGTCGACCAGCTTGCCGTCGAGCACGGCAGCGACTTCATAGATACCGTCGGCGAACAGGAAGCCGCGATCGAGCACCGAGACCTTGGCCTCGGAGAGCGGCACGAAGGCGCCGTTGACGTAAGCGATCGGGTCCAAGGTAGCTTCTCCTTTGTAATCGGCGCACGCACAGTCATGCGGACGTCGTTCGTTTCTCCCGCCGTCATTCCGGGGCGATGCGCAGCATCGAACCCGGAATCTCGAGATTCCGGGTTCGCCCTGCGGGCGCCCCGGAATGACGGGCTCAATCAATGCGACAGGATCTTCGACAAGAACTGCTGCGCGCGCTCGCTGCGGGGCTGGCCGAAGAACTCTTCCTTCTTGGCGTCCTCGACGATCTCGCCGCGGTCCATGAAGATGACGCGGTGGGCGACCTTTTTCGCAAAGCCCATTTCGTGGGTGACGACCATCATGGTCATGCCCTCGCGGGCGAGATCGACCATGACGTCGAGCACCTCGCTGATCATCTCCGGATCCAGCGCCGAGGTCGGCTCGTCGAACAGCATGGCGATCGGATCCATCGCGAGCGCGCGCGCGATGGCGACGCGCTGCTGTTGGCCGCCGGAGAGCTGCGCCGGAAATTTCTGCGCATGCTCCTTGAGGCCGACGCGCTCCAGCAGCTTCATCCCCTTGGCGGAGGCCTCCTCATGGCCGCGGCCCAGCACCTTCTGCTGGGCGAGGCAGAGATTGTCGATGATCTTCAGGTGCGGAAACAGCTCGAAGTGCTGGAACACCATGCCGACGCGCGAGCGCAGCTTCGGCAAGTTGGTTTTCGAGTCATTGACCTTGAGGCCGTCGATCGTGATCGTGCCGTCCTGGAACGGCTCCAGCGCGTTGACGCACTTGATCAGGGTCGACTTGCCGGAGCCGGAGGGACCGCAGACCACCACGACCTCGCCCTTGGCGACGGACGTGGTGCAGTCCTTCAGCACCTGGAAGGTCGGGCTGTACCATTTGTTGACGTGGCTGATTTCGATCATGGGAGGTTCGTCGCCTGCTTCAACGAAGACGGTGCG
>NZ_CAFI01000214.1 GCF_000239775.1 Bradyrhizobium sp. ORS 375 | reverse complement strand
GGGCCGGCGCACGGGCGGCGGGCTCGCTGGGGCGAGGNCTNGAGCGGCGCACCGGCATCTGGACGCAGGATCTGGATCGGCAGATCCGGCGACGCCGCGGCGGATGTCGGCGGTTCGCCGGCGACCGAGGCGGCGGCGTCGCGCGCATCTTCCGTTGCGGAGGGCGTTGCCGGCAGCGCCGGCGGCGCCGCCGGAAGGTGCGTCTTGGCGATCGAGCCGGTCGGCTCGCGGCTCGAACGTTCGAACAGCAGATCGGTCGAGATCAGCGCGACGACAATGGCGAGCGCGGCAAGCAGGCCGCGGCCCCAGGCGATCGTCGCCTGCCGCGGCGATTCGCCGGCCTCGAGGAACAGCCGGACCGCGGCATCGACGAACATCACCGAAACGAAGGCGACATAGCCGAGGCTGCCGCCGACGGCGGGAAGGATCGGACCGGTCAGCATCAGCAGGACCGTCAGCAGCAGCGCCGCTGCCAAGGCCTGCAGCAGGCTGCGCAGCCGGCGCTGCGACGACATGCCGAGGAAGCAGCCGGCATAATAGGCGTCGAGCTCGGGAGCGTTGCCGGGGACGAATTGCAGCAGCAGGACCAGGCCGGCGAACGCCACCGCGGCGGCGACGAAGATACGCACCGCACGGCGCGCTCCCGCAACCGGCGCCCAGCGTAGCGCCGCCATGGTCGCCAGCATGCCGACCGAGCACAGCAGGAAGGTGATCGCGGCGGCGCCGAGATTAAGCTCCGGCACCGGCCGGCGTGCGATCGGAAACAGCTCACCATCGGCGCCGAGCATCGGCGCGAGTCCGACGAACAGGAAGGATGCAACGGCCGCGAGCGCGCCGAGCCGTCCGCCATAGCCGCGGGCCAGCCCGCCGCGCAACCACATGTCGAGCGCACAGCCGAGGCAGAACATCAGGCCCGTGAACAGCGACAGCAAGGTGAAGGCCGCATCGAGCGGAAGGCCGGCCCGGATCACGCTTGCATTCAACAGCGCCACTGGCGTCATGCCGACGAAGCTGCCGCCATAGGCGGACGAGAAGAACGTGCTCGGCACCAGATCGACCGTGCGCGTCAGGATCAGGGAAGCGCACAGCAGGAGCGCAGCCGCTGCCGAGGCGACCAGCGGTGACAGGCCTGATGCGCTCAGATGCAGCGTCATCAGGCAGCCCAGGAAGGAGGCGATGAAGGAAGCGAGCGGCGGACAGCCGAGTTGGAACAGCTCCGAGCCGTAGAACGGCATGGCCCGCGTGTGCTGCTGCTCGCGCCATGTGCGCGGATCGAAGGTCTGATCCACGTGCCGACGACGCAACTGGAGACCGGTCGTTCCGCGCTTCATGTCCACGACACCTCGACTCGAGTCCACCCGAATTCGTTTTGCTATCGCGGCAGGCGCCGGCCGACGTTTCGGGCGCAACGCTGAGCCCGATCCGTCGCAGTGACCTGCGGCGGTTGTACACAGGCTGCACCCTTGCATCCGCGTGTGTTCAATCAATGCACCACAATTTTGCGCTGCGGAAGTATTGGGTTCCGCTGCTGGAACGAAACTGATTAGCAACCTTAATGAGGACGCGAAGCCCGATGAATCAGTGACATACAAGCTTCATTGCACTGCAACGGCGGCGCTTGACGCTGCATTAGGTTAACGCCAGGATCGCCGTATGTTCGCGCCCACGTTGCATACCGCACGGCTGATCCTGCGACCGCTGGCGCTCTCAGACGCCCCGGCGATCCAGCGTCACTTCGACAATTGGAGCATCATCCGCAACCTCGCGGCCACGGTGCCGTGGCCCTATCCCGCCGACGGCGCGGAGACGTTCGTCCGGCTGCAACTCGACAGGATCGCGGCTGGAGAGGAGATCTATCAATGGGTTCTGGTGCTGCGCGAGGGTGACGGCGAGGCGATCGGCAACATCCACTTCCGGCCGCGCATCGAGTCTATGAAGGGGCATCGCGGCTTCTGGCTCGCCGAGCCCTATTGGAATCGGGGACTGATGAGCGAGGCGATCGCGGCGGTGAACGACTTCGCCTTCGGCCCGCTCGGCCTCGATCAGTTCATCGTCTGCAACGTCGCGACCAACATCGCCTCGCGCCGGGTCAAGCAGAAGACCGGGGCCGAGTTCATCGGCTTCATCGATCTCGCGCACCACAATGGCGAGACGCGATCGGAGCGATGGGTGGTGCGGCGAGAGACGTGGCTGCAACACAGGCAGCTGTGAACTCGCCGCCTGCGCGCCGACATTGACGGCGGCCTCAGGCGCCCGCCTCAGGAGCCGGCCATCACGTCGATCACGGCCAGCGCAAACGCCTGCGGCGCTTCCTGCGGCAAATTGTGGCCTATGCCGCCGGCAACCAGCCGGTGCTCGTAGCGGCCGGCGAACTTCTTCGCATAGGCCTCGGGCGAAGGATGCGGCGCGCCGTTGGCGTCCCCCTCCATCGTGATGGTCGGCACCGTGATGTCGGGGAAGCTCGCGAGCTTTGCCTCGAGCTGATCATACTTGGCTTCGCCCTGCGCGAGGCCGAGCCGCCAGCGATAATTGTGCACGACGATGTCGACGTGGTCGGGATTGTCGAAGGCAGCGGCGCTGCGCGCGAAGGTCGCGTCGTCGAAGGCCCACTTTGGCGAGGCCGTCTGCCAGATCAGCCGCGCGAAATCGCGCCGGTTCTTGTCGTAGCCCTCGCGCCCGCGCTCGGTCGCGAAGTAGAACTGATACCACCATTGCAGCTCCGCGGCCGGCGGCAGCGGCTTGCGGCCGGCCTGCTGGCTGCCGATCAGATAGCCGCTGACCGAGACCATCGCCTTGCAGCGCTCGGGCCACAGCGCGGCGATGATGTTGGCGGTGCGCGCGCCCCAATCATAGCCGGCGAGCGTGGCGGTCCTGATGCCGAGCGCATCCATCAGCGCGACGATGTCGGCGGCGACCGCGACCGGCTGGCCGCTGCGCAGCGCGGTCGGCGACAAGAGGCGCGTCGTGCCGTAGCCGCGCAGATACGGAATGATGACGCGATGGCCCGATGCGGCCAGCGCCGGCGCGACATCGGCGAAGCTGTGGATGTCGTAGGGCCAGCCGTGCAGCAGGATCACGACCGGACCATCGGCGGGGCCGGCTTCGGCATAGCCGATGCTGATCTCGCCGGCGGTGACCTGCTTGATCGGGCCGAGCGCCGTCGTCGTTCCAGGCTTGATCGCCGGCAGCGTCGAAGCAGACTTGAAGCTCTGCGCGTGCGCGCGGGCCCCGAGCTGGAACGCGGCGACGGCGGTTCCAGCCAGGGTGAGGAAGCGGCGGCGGCTCTGGTGAAGAACGGATGTCATGGCGGGGCTCCTGGTTCGGATGCGTCCTTGTGCGCCCTGCCGGCGCGCCGCGCTTGGAGGCAGCTTTGATTTTTCCTTCAGACAAGCTTGATTTTGAAGCGGCGGTGACGCGATGGTGGCCCGGTCCTGCGGCAATGACGGCGGCGCATGTGGTGTACGGCTTCGACGATTTCGTGCTCGACCCGGACCGCCGCGAGCTGCGCCGCGGCGGCGAGCTGGTCGCGCTGGAGCCGCAGGTGTTCGATCTGCTCGCGTTCCTGATCAAGGCGCGGGATCACGTCGTCAGCCGCGACGAGATTCTGGACGTCGTGTGGGGCGGCCGCATCGTCTCCGAGGCGACGCTGGCAAGCCGCATCAGCGCGGCGCGCAGCGCCATCGGCGACAGCGGCGAGGCGCAGCGCCTGATCCGCACCTTCCCGCGCAAGGGCATCCGCTTCATCGGCGACGTCAGCGAGCGGGCCGAGGCGACGCCCACGCCGGTCGCGGCGGCGCCACGTTTCGACGGTCCATCCATCGCCGTGCTGCCTTTCACCAACATGAGCGGCGATCCGGCGCAGGATTACTTCGCCGACGGCATGGTCGAGGACATCATCACGGCGCTGTCCCGCTGCAGCGGTCTCGCCGTGATCGCCCGCAACTCATCCTTCACCTACAAGGGCCGGGCCGTCGACATTCGCACTGTCGGGCGCGAGCTCGGCGTCGGCTATGTGCTCGAAGGCAGCGTGCGGCGCGTCGGCGAACGCCTGCGCATCAGCGGCCAGCTGATCGACGCCAGTTCCGGCGCGCATCTCTGGGCCGACCGGTTCGACGGCGAGATGAGCGACGTGTTCGCGCTGCAGGACCGCATCACCGAAAGCGTGGTGGCGGCGATCGAGCCGACGCTCGAGCTCGCCGAAAGCGAGCGGCGTCGGCTATCACCGCAGCCGCGTCCCGACGCCTATGATCTGCTGCTGCGCGCGGCGAGTCTGCGCGACGCCTTCACGCCGGAGAGCCTGACGGCGGCGCTCGCCTGCCTCGATCAGGCGCTGGCGATCGATGCGGACTACGCGCCGGCGATGGCCGCGCGAGCCTATTGCCAGGCGCTGCGCCATTTCCAGGGATGGAGCGCACCAAGCGAGGACTATCGCAGCGAGGCCGTCGCACTGGCCTGGCGGGCCATCGAGCGCGCGCCGGGCGATGCGCAGGTGCTGTGGATGGCGGCGTTCGCGATCTGGAACATGGCCGACGAGATCGCGCCGGCGCGCGAGCTGTTCAAACGCTCGCTCGCGATCAATCCGAACTCCGCGATGGCGCTCACCATGAGCGGCTGGATTGCCGCGATGGCAGGACAACCGGCGGAAGGCCGGGCGATGATCGAACGCGCGTTGCGCCTGAATCCGCGTGATCCGCGCGGCTGGTTCGCGACTGGCGCGATGGCGATCTGCGCGCTGGCCGGTGACGATCCCGGCGACGCCATCCGCTGGGCCGAGATCGCGCTGAGCCAGAACCGCCGCTTTGCTGTCGCGCTGCGCGTGCTGATCGTGGCCTTGGTCGGAACTGGAGACATCGCGCGCGCCGCCGACGTCGCGCGGCAGCTGCTCGTCGTCGAGCCCGACCTCACCGTGTCGGGCTTCATGTCCCGGATTCCGTTTCCGGTGCGGACCATGGCCACAACCTACGCGGAAGCGCTGCGCGCAGCGGGCGTGCCCGCCTGATCCGACTGCGTGCAGCGGAACCCGTTGCAACTGTCTTTTATGCCATTTTCAGTCAGGTCGAGACACTTGGCGAAATGCCGTTCACACTACCTTAGGTTCCATTCCGTAATTTCACCGATGTCACCCGGGGGCCAGACGTGGCGGATTGCGGAGGGGATCGATGAAGAAATTGCTTCTCAAATTTTACGAAGATGAATCGGGCGCGACGGCCATCGAATACGGCCTGATCTGCGCCGGCATTGCACTCGCGATCATCACCATCCTCAACAAGCTCGGCCTGACGCTCGAGGGCATCTTCACGACGCTGACGACGAAACTGAATGGTGGCTGATCTTTAGGAACCGTCTGGAATGGCGTTCTCAGGGCCGGAGCAATCCGGCCGCCATGGTCGGACAGGCCGGGCTCTCGGGCCCGGCCTTTTGCTTCTGAAGACACGAGCACGGTGATGACGGAGCCCCCGGCTCAATGCGCCATGCTGCGCCCGGCCTCCTCGCAGGCGCTCATGCAACGCCGGCAGGACTCGGCGCAGATCCGGCAATGCGCGTGCATCTTGGCATGCTTCTGACATTCCTCCGCGCACAGCCGGCAGGCCGCGGCGCAGGCGTCGAGCATGCGGCGGATCATCTCCTGATCCGATCCCGTGCGGCGGGTCGCGAGACGACCGGTGATGTTGCAGACGTCGGCGCAATCGAGGTTAAGGCGGATGCACTGCGTCAGCTTGGCGACATTGTCCTCGCCGAGACAGGCGTCCGCGCAAGACGTGCAGATCTGGGCACAGGAGTAGCACTCCTCGATGCAGCGGACGAGTGCGTCGTCGACTTGGCCGCGGACGTGCGGATGCGTTTCGATCATCTGTTGGGCGTGCATGGGTGACTCCAAGAGAGCTGGCCCCCGTGCCCGTCAATGACGATCGGCGCAGAAGGTTCTAATCGGCGTGTTGTTCATCCGGCGTGATCTCGCCACACGGAACGGATGTGCCACGCGCACGTTCTCCTTGGGCATGCCGGGTGACAACCGGCCGCAATGGGGAACGGCGGACGCAGCTGATTTTGCCGGTTTCTGGCTGCGACATCAACGTATCGGTACGCGCTGACGCCTAACCTGTTCCCGGCATGCATCCGTTTGCGCGCGCGTGGCTGCTGTCTCAGTGACAGCAGCTGCCGCCAGCCGCGCCGGAGGGCGCGTCCGCGCTCAGCACGCTCTTCGCATTGCGCTCCGCCGGAATATCGAAGCCGGCATTGGCGGCGAAGAAGCCGACGGGCTTCAGCATGAAGCCGGCATACTCCACCGGCATGATCGGGAAATCCTCCGGCTTGCACACATGGGTGTGCCCGAACGAGTGCCAGACCACGATGTCCGTGTTCTCGATGTTGCGGTTCTGCGCGATGTAGCGCGGCAGGCCGTCGCCGCCGCCATGCACGTTCGGATAGTCGCCACTGGCATATTTCTCAGCCGGATCATAGGCGGTGACCCAGACATGCCTGGTGGCAAAGCCGCCGCGGCTGCGCACGAAGCTGCCCTCCTGCGCCAGCATCACCGGGCTGGGATTGACAACCAGCTTGTAACCGGGCGCCGCGCCGACCGAGTTTGTCTCATTGGGATTGGAGATCTTCCAGTAGCGCCCGGTCTCGCCATTGGCGAGCCTCGACGCATCGCGCTCGCGCGCGAGCACGCGGCTTGTGGTGTCGAATACATTGCCGTGCGGATTGTCGCGGCCCCAGGGTCGCGGCACGAACTCGTGCTCGGTGACGGTGTTGCCGCCGCCATCGACATCCATGTGCAGGCGCGCATTGAAGAAGTGCTGATGGGTCGGACCACCGAGATTGTCGTCAACCATGCCGCCCCACGGATAGGTCGCGCCGGGTGCGATCGCCGCGGTCTGGATGATGCCCGTCAGCTTGCATTCGAGCTGGATGGTGCCGTCCTGATACAGGTACCAGTAGAATCCGTAGTCGTAGTTGCCGACGGTGGCGAAGAAGCTGATCACGAGCCGGCGCGAGCGCCGCACCTCGAACAGGCCATTGCGGAACTCGTAGTGCTTCCAGAGGATGCCGTAATCCTCCTCATGCATGCAGATCGCGTTCTGCATCACGAACGGCTCGCCCTTGCTGTCCGCGGCGGGCACGTCGAAGTAGTGAATGTTGCCGAGACAGTCGCAGCCGAGCTCCAGCGCATTGGCCAGCATGCCGAGGCCGTACTCGCCGGCGTCGAAGGCCGACTTCCAGAAATGGTTGGCGGTCGGGTCGGCGTAAGGCACGACCATCTCGGTGACGCTGGCGCGATGGATGATCGAGCGGGTGCGGTCGCCGTCCTGATAGGACAGCCGATGCAGCACGAGGCCCTCGCGCGGCGTGAAGCCGACGCGAAAGCTCCATTTCTGCCAGTCGACCTTCCAGCCGTCGACCGTGAAGCTCGGGCCCTGCGGCTGCTCGATGTTGAGCGGCTTGATGCCGCTGCGCGGCGACGTCACCTCATGCGCACCGTAGTTGCGCTTCTTGCGCGGGATCGGGATGACGGGGTCCTCGTCGGTGAGATCGATCACCCTGCCGGCGATCAGATCGACGACGGCGACGACACCCTCGATCGGATGCGCGTAGCCATTGTCCTGCGGATGCTCGCGGAAATAACTGACCGCGCGCACGATGCGCGCGCCGCGCTCGAACGGCAGGTCGAAGAACCCCGACGAGAACGGATCCACCTGCACCAGCTCGATATCCTTGTCGGTCAGGCCGCGCCGCTGCATGGCCTTGCGCCAGCCGGCATCGGCCTTGACCGCGGCCTCGCAGCGGAAGAACTCCTCGAGCATGACAGGCGGCTGGCCGTAGGG
Organism: Bradyrhizobium sp. ORS 375; assembly: GCF_000239775.1. Classification (GTDB taxonomy): domain Bacteria; phylum Pseudomonadota; class Alphaproteobacteria; order Rhizobiales; family Xanthobacteraceae; genus Bradyrhizobium. The sequence goes on along the minus strand of NZ_CAFI01000214.1, from coordinate 19,844 downwards.
AGCCTCGCGGTTCGGCACCACCTTGCGGGCGACGATCTCGCGACGGCCGAGATCGACGACGTGCTCGACCGACTCGCCGCTGGCGATGTCGAGCGACACCACGAAGGCCTTGCGCGGCAGCGCCTGCCCGCTCGCATGCGCGATCAGCTCGGCCTTGGTCGGCTCCTCCAGCCGCACGATCGGGAAGCGGCACGTGTCCGGCGCGGCCGCGCCGGCACGCACCAGATTGCAAGCCGCCGCGATCTCGTCGGAGGTCAGCGGATCGAGCGGATGGCCGACGGAGGTTGAAGCGGCTGAAGCGATATCCTGCACGGGAAGCTCCAAGGGATCACATGGGATGATCAGGAAAGATGCGCCGTGATGGCGCGGAAGCCGGCGAGCCAGCGATGGTCCTGGGCGATGTCCATCGCCTTGCCCTGCGTGGCGAGCTTGACGATCACGGTGTCGCTGACGACGTCGACATAGATCCACTGGCCGTGGATGCCGACCGCGGCGAGGTCGCGCCGCTTGACGTCCACCGTGTACCAGTTGCTGCGATAATTCCCCTTCGGAAACACGAAGGCGAGATCGCCGTCGACCCAGGCCTGGCGGTCGCCGGCATCATGAACGTCGTCGATCCACGCGCCGGGCACGACCTGGCGGCCCTGCACCAGGCCGCGGCAGCGGATCATCTCGCCGAAGCGTGCAAGGTCGCGCGCGGTCGCCGAGATGCCGCCAGCGAACCGCCCTGCTCCCATCGAGTCCAAGGTGATCGAGGCGTCCTCGGCCGCCCCCATCGGCTGCCATAGATAGTCCGACAAGATCTTCGCATAGGGCGCGCCGCAGGCCCGCTCATAGATCCAGCCACAGACATCGGTGTTCGGCGACACGTAGTGAAACAGCTTGCCGTGCGGCTTGCCGCTCGCGCGCAACGTGGTGAGGAAGCCGCGCTGATCGCCGGCCGGCACGCCCGGCGGCGCGACATCCCAGCCGGACGAATGGCGGTAGCGCGTCACGTCGCCATTCGGATCGTCGTAGTCCTCCTCGAAGCGGATGCCGACCTGCATGTCGAGCAGATGCCGGACGGTGCAGCCGTCATAGGCGGTGCCGGCGAGCTCCGGCAGATAGCTCGTGACCTTGTCGGAGGGATCTATCAGGCCGCGCGCCGCGAGCACGCCGCCGAGCGTGCCGCAGATCGACTTGCTCACCGAGCACAGCATGTGCGGCGTGGTCTCGCTCATGCCTTCGCCATACCATTCGGTGAGGATGACGCCGCGATGCATCACGATCAGCGCATCGGCATCGGTCGCCTGCAGGGTCTCGGCGATCGTGGTCGGCTGCCCCTCGGGCGTGGTGAACGCCAGCCCGGTCAGTTCGCGTTGCGCCTCCACCAGCGACGATTGCTGCGCCGCGCGGCGGATCGCGGCGGTCGGCAACAATTCGCGCGCATGGGTGAAGCCCCAGCGGATCGCGGGATAGGTGCGCCAATTGGCCTTCGTGACCTGCGCCTCCGGCGGCGGAGGGCTGCCGCGCATGATGTCGGTCGGTCGCATCGCGTCCTCGCTCGGCACGTTGAATTGAGCGAGACTGCCAATCAGGCGCAGGACAGCGTTATCGAAATCGGGCAAGATCAGCTCGGGGATGTTCGGCTGAGGCCATGGCTCGGCGCGGGCCCGGCGTGCATCTTGCAGCGCGAGCGTCATCGAATTCCGCCGTGATGTCATTGGTTTGACCAGGATGCTGATTTGACCAGGACGCCGCAACTTCCGGCCGATCGTCTGGCCGTCGTGCAGACGAGCAGCACCGACGTCGACGAGCATTGCGCTCAGCTCGGCGGATGGCAGCTGACCTATGACCAGATCAGCGCCGGCGCCTTCCGCGGCAGCTTCAGCCAGCTGTCGCTGGCGCAACTCGACGTGTTTCGCGAGGTCACCAGCCAGCAGGTGCGGCAATACGGCCAGCTCGGGCAGGACTGCTTCGGGCTGGCCGTGCCCTGCGTCGGCGACGGTCCAGTGAATGTGAACGGCAGCGCGATCACGCAGGATGCCCTGATCATCTCGTTCGACGCCGAGGTCGACATGTGCACACCGCGCGGGTTCGAGCTGCGCGGCGTCACCCTGTCGGCGAGCCTCGTCGACGAGATCGCCGCTCAGCTTGGAATCGAGCTGCCACGCGACATGAGACATCGCGTGCGCGCCGTGTCGGCGCCGGCCGCTGCGCTCACCCGCTTTCGCGCCACGCTGACGACGATCGATGCCGAGCTCGCGGCGCGGACGGACCTGCTGAGGAGCGCGACAGCCGGCGCAGCGCTGCAGGACAACCTGCTGCTCGCGATCACGGACCTGCTGCCGGACGCGCGGCCGTGTGACGACAGCCGCAGCGGCGCCGCACGCAAGCGCATCGTCGAGCGGGCCTGCGAACTGATGCTGGCATCGTCGGACCAGCCGGTCTCGTTGCTGGATGTCTGCAAGACCGTCGGCGCGAGCCGCCGCAAGCTCAGCTACTGCTTTCAGGACGTGCTCAACACCAGTCCCCTGACCTATTGGCGCGCGGTGCGCCTCAACCGCGTGCGGCGCGATCTCAAAGCGTCAAGCGATCCGCGCGACGGAATTTACGACATCGCCGTGCGCCACGGCTTCTGGCACTTCAGTCAGTTCTCGCTCGACTACAAGCGCCATTTCGCAGAACTGCCATCCGAAACCCTGCGGCGTGCGCGTATGGACGCCTCTGCGCGGTTGAGGCAAAACTCCTCCCCTCACTGATATCAGCGGCGCTGAGCCGCTGAACCAAGAACGGCGCCAGCGAAGCGCCTGACGATGCGGAGGACGAGATGCTGATCCCGATAGCGGACGTGCCGCGCTGGTACGCCGAGCGCAAACCCAAAGACAGCATCGCGGTCCAGCATGGAACCGACGCGCTGACATGGGAGCAGCTCGAGCGCCGCGCCAATGCGCGCGCCCGCGCCTTCGCCGCCAAGGGCGTCAAGCCCGGCGACTTCGTCGCCATCGGCCTGCCCAATGGCAACGAGCTGTTCGAGACCAGTTTTGCAGTGTGGAAATGTGGCGCGACGCCGACGTCGTTGTCATGGCGGCTGCCGCGTGGCGAAGCCGCTGCGGTGCTCGAAATTCTCAAGCCGTCACTCGTCGTCGGCGGCGAGGCGGATTGGAACGCGCCGAATGCGCTGCCGGCCGGCTTCACGCCGGAGGGATTTTCGGACGAACCGCTCACCGCGCCCGTGTCGCGCTATTGGAAGGCGATGACGTCGGGCGGCTCGACCGGCCGGCCCAAGGTGATCCTCGATCATAATCCCGCCGTGACCGACACGGCTGCGGAGCCACCGCTTGGAATACCGAAGGGCGCGTCGCTGCTCAATCCCGGGCCGCTCTATCACAACGCACCATTCATCGTGTCGCACTACGCGCTGTTCGCCGGCGGCACGCTCACGGGCATGGTGAAGTTCGACGCGGAGGAGACGCTGCGGCTGATCCAGGCGCAGCGCATCCAATGGGTCAATTTCGTGCCGACGATGATGCACAGGATCTGGGCGCTGCCGGAGGCGGTGCGCAACAGCTACGACGTGTCGAGCTTGAAGATCGTCTTCCATATGGCCGCGCCGATGCCGCCATGGCTGAAGGAGAAATGGATCGAGTGGCTCGGTCCTGAGCGCGTGTTTGAGCTCTATGGCGGCACCGAGCGGCAGGGCCGCACCATCATCTCGGGCACCGAATGGCTGCAGCACAAGGGCTCGGTCGGCAAGATCGACGAGTCCTGCAAATTGCGCATCCTCGGCCCCGACGGCAATGACGTCGCGCCGGGCGAAAGCGGCGAGATCTATTTCCTGCCCGCCGATGGCCCCGGCAGCACCTATCACTATCTCGGCGCCGAGCCGAAGCGCCGCGCCGACGGCTGGGAGTCGCTCGGCGACATCGGCCGGCTCGATGCCGACGGCTATCTCTATCTCGGGGACCGTCTCGCCGACATGGTGCTGCGCGGCGGCGCCAACATCTATCCGGCCGAGGTCGAGGCCGCGCTGATGGCGCATCCCGACATCCGCTCCTGCGTCGTCGTCGGCCTGCCCGATCCCGAGCTCGGCCAGCGTGTGCACGCGATCGTCGAGATCGACGAGGCCAAGAACGCTCAGGCAATCGTCGACGGCATGGGGACATTCCTGGCCGACCGGCTCTCGCGCTACAAGCATCCGGAAAGCTATGAGCTGGTCGACACGATGCTGCGCGACGATTCCGGCAAGGTGCGCCGGACCCTGCTGCGCGACGAGCGCGCCGCCTGGATCAAGGATGGCCGTGACTTCCGCCTGGTCCCCTCGCGCGGGCGCGCCGCGGCAGACTGAGGGGACGACAATTTTTCGAACGTTTACGAGGCTGGCATAGACTCCGAAGATGGATAGGAGTGTTCGCGCCATGATCTCACGACGACGGTTTCTGCGCACCGCAGCCACGGCTGCGGCGCTGCCGCTTGCGCGGATCCCGCGGGCGCGAGCCGAACTGCGCACCATCCTCAATGATGCCAGCCGGCTGAACCCGACGCCGGTCGCCAAGCATGTCTTGATCTCCAAGCCGGCGACGGACGACCTGATCGCGCGGCTGCGCGCCGAGCTGAAGGAGGCTGCGGCCGCGAAACGGCCCGTCGCCGCGGCCGTCGCCCGGCATTCGATGGGCGGCCAGAGCCTGCCGCGCGACGGCACCGCCATCACGCTGGACGGCGGCGCAATCGAGCTCGACACCGCGGCACGGACCTATCGCACCGCTGCCGGCAACCGCTGGTGGGACGTGATCGCCACCCTCGACGCCAAGGGCTTCTCGCCGGCGGTGATGCAGTCCAATAGCGATTTCGGCGTCGGCAGCACGTTCAGCGTCAACGCCCATGGCTGGCCGGTGCCCTACGGCCCGTTCGGCTCGACCGTGAAATCCATTCGCATGCTGCTCGCCGACGGCACGCTGGTGCAGTGCTCGCGCACCGAGAATGCCGAGCTGTTCGGCCTGGCGATGGGGGGATACGGATTGTTCGGCATCATCGTCGATCTCGAGGTCGAGATGGTGCCCAACCTGTTGCTCGAGCCGCGATTCGAGCGCATGGCGCCGGAGAAGTTCGCCGAGAAGTTCACGCAGAGCATCGACGGCGATCCCAACGTGAAGATGGCCTATGGCCGGATGTCGGTGTCGCGCAAAGCGTTCTTCGACGATGCGCTGCTCGTCACCTTCCGCCCCGCGCCTGACGCCCCGGCGACCCTGCCGGCCGTGGCGAGCTCGGGCAAGCTGACCGGCGTCGCCAACACCATCTATCGCGCACAGACCGGCTGGGAGGTCGCCAAGGGCCTGCGCTGGTTCATGGAGACGCGGCTCGGCCCCGCCATCTCCGACAGCCGCTACACCCGCAACTCGCTGATGGCCGAGCCGGTCGCCAACCTCGCGCAGAAGGACATGCATCGTACCGACATCCTGCACGAATATTTCGTCGCGCCGGAGCGGTTCGGCGAGTTCCTCACGGCCTGCCGCGACATCATTCCGAAGGCGCGCGCGGAGTTTCTCAACGTCACGCTGCGCTACGTCGCCGAGGACAGGACGCCGGCGCTCACCATCGCTCCCGTCCGCCGCATCGCCGCCGTGATGTCGTTCTCACAGGTCACCTCGCCCGAGGGTGAGATCGATATGCTGCGCACGACCGAAGCGCTGATCGACCGCATCACCGCGATTGGCGGCGCGTTCTATCTGCCCTATCGTCTGCACGCGCGCCGCGACCAGGTCGAAAAGGCCTATCCGGCAGCGGCGCGCTTCGTCGCCGCCAAGCGGCAGTATGATCCGAACCTTCTGTTCCGCAACGCGATGTGGGACGCCTATTTCGCATGACGACGACAACCGACGGCTTCTCATTGGACCGCTATCGCATCGCCGCGCTCGCGCTTGCCGTGGCGCTGCTGTTCGCCGCCGCGACCGACTACATCCCCGCCTTCATCGATGCGCAGGGGCGCGTGTTCGGCCTGTTCCAGCTCGACATCTACAAGGACGCGCTGCACGTCGCCTCCGGCCTGTGGGCATTGGCCGCGATGCTGACACGCCGCAGCGCCATGTTCTTCCTGCGCGTGTTCGGCACGCTGTATTTCCTCGACGGCGTGATGGGCGTGTTCACCGGCTCCGGCTATCTCGACCTCTCCATCATCATCGACGGCATCCGTAACAATTCATGGCTGGTGAAGGTGCTCTCCAGCCTGCCGCATCTCGCCCTCGGCGCTATCGGCATCGCCGTCGGCTGGTCACCTTGGGGCGCGAGGCCCGCGCTGGCATGAGCCTGCGTCGCAAGATTCTCTATCTGGCGGGCGCCGCGCTGGCGGCCGCGGCGGTGGTCATCATCACGACGGTGATCAGCGTCGAGACGGTCTGCACCGCCGACGTGCCGACACCCGCGGTGACGTCGCAGTTCGGCGTCACCGATCCTGGCTATGCACGGTCGCAGGGCGACAGCTTCCTGACCTTCCCCGAGTGGTACATCGTTCATGCCTACAGCGATCTCGCCGGGGTCACCGGGCAGACATCGGAATCCGATTTCCGCTATCTGTCCAGCATCGCCGGGTTCTGGCGCAGCCTGTGCAGGGCCACGCGGCAGGCCGACGGCTCCGGGCCTGCCACCTCCGACCAGAAGCTGACCAACTACATCATCGGCTTCAGCTTCACCGCCGAAATGGCGCTGCAGGGTGCCTATGAGAAGAGCATCGGCGCTCTCACCCAGGAGACGACCGAGGGCGCGAAGACCGCCGAGGACGCCTTCAACCTGGCATTGCTGAAGGACTACGCGGCGTTCCTCTACCAGACCCCCTGGTATCGCTATCCGTTCTGGGCCAAGCTGGAGCAGTTCTGGCGCGACACGCCGTTCGTGCCGTCGGTGCGCTCGGTGGAGCGGCGGTTCTCGCTCAGCCTGCAATATGCCGGGCGCGCCGCCTATGCCGCCGTCATCGGCTACGCCGCCGGCTATGATCCCGCGGTGCTGACGATACAGAGCGTCGTGACCGGCCTCCCGGCTGCCGAGCTGGCGACGATTCCAGGCGTCAAGGTGATCCGAGAGGTGAGCGATGCCAAGGGCGGCAAGGGCATGCTGGTGGAGACCGAGCGCTACGCCAGGTTCGACGCCTTCGCCAGGGAGATCGGGCGCCATCCCGGCGCTGCGCTCGCTGAGGTGGCCGGCAACCATCAGATCCTGGTCACGATCGTCGTCCCGCCCGGCGACGCGCGGCTGGCAGCCTTCGATGGGCTGCCTATATTCAGTATCCCGATCCAGTCCCGTCCCGGCGCGCGCCGCATCGGCGTTGACGTGCCGGTCCGGTCGCTGGTTCAGGACATCGTCCGTTTCGAAGCCGCCGGCTACATCTTCGAGCATGCCTACGATTACTGATCGTCTGCCGTCATCAACAGCCCTGCCCTGGCGGGGAATGCTGGCGGTCGCCTTCATCTGGTTCGCCGGAATGGCGGCGATGGCGCTGGTGATCAGGCCCGAGGCGGTGGTGGTGTTCGGTCCGGCGGACCACATGATCCCCGCGATCATCGCCTCTGATGGAGCCTTGCTGGACGCCGGGCGTTTCCATGTCGCGGCGAGAACCGGAACAGCCACGGTCGGCAGCCTCTATGCCGCCGGCGCCTGGCTGGTCTGGCCGATCATGGGCAAGGAATGCGGACGCTCGTGACGTGCCATCCCCTCCGCGCGATTGCGGTGCCCCAGGAACTGGCGCCGACGGCCAAAGATGTTAAGCTCGCGTTAACGCTGTGGCCGAGACGCGACAATCACGCGACACGAAGCAAGCTTGGTCGAAGTCCTGAGGGCGTCGACAGAGCAGGAGAACGAAATGCCTTCTTTGACCGAATGGAAAGTGCCGTTTGCCTTCCAGCCTCGCGCCGAAGACTATCAATATGATCTCGACCATGCGCTGTCCTCGATCGTGGGCCTGCATTCCATCATTCCGTCGGATGCGTTCAGCGCCGAAACGCTGGGGACCGAGCGCGCCGGCAACGCCGTGGTCATCGACGACGGCCTGGTGCTGACCATCGGCTATCTCATCACCGAGGCCGAATCCGTCTGGCTGCACCTCAATGACGGCCGGGTGGTCGAGGGCCATGTGCTCGGGTTCGATTTCGCCACCGGCTTCGGCCTCGTGCAGGCGCTCGGTCGGCTCGATCTGCCGGCGCTGCCGCTCGGCTCGTCGGCAGCAACCAAGATCGGCGACCAGGTCGTGCTCGGCGGCGCCGGCGGCCGGACGCGCTCGGTGGCGAGCCAGATCATCGCCAAGCAGGAATTCGCCGGCTATTGGGAGTATCTGCTCGACGAAGCCATCTTCACGCATCCGGCACATCCCAATTGGGGCGGCACCGGCCTGCTCTCGCCCAAGGGCGAGCTGATCGGTATCGGCTCGCTGCAGCTCGAGCGTGAGCGCGACAGCAAGGCCGAGCACGTCAACATGGTCGTGCCGATCGACCTGTTGAAGCCGATCCTCGACGATCTCCGCCGCTTCGGCCGTGTCAACAAGCCCGCCCGGCCCTGGCTCGGCATGTTCGCGACCGAGGTCGACGACCGGGTCGTGGTCATCGGCGTCGCCAGCAACGGGCCGGCGGCCCGCGCCGAGCTGAAATCGGGGGACGTCATCCTCGGCATCAATGGCGACAAGGTGACGAGCCAGAGCGAGTTCTATCGCAAGCTCTGGGCGCTCGGCGACGCCGGCGTCGACGTGCCGCTGACCGTGCACCACGAGGGCGTCACCTTTGACGTGACGGTGGCCTCCACCGACCGCGCCAAGCTGTTGAAGGCGCCGCGGCTGCACTGAGCAGCCACGGCCGCCTCTCATACATTGACGTGCCAGGCGGCTGCGACCACCTCATGCAGATGCGCATCGCTCGGCAGCTGTGAGGCGACAGTCGGATCAAATCCCGGATGGGTCTGGGCATAGGTCGCCATCGCCTGAACCAGCTGCGAGACCTGAGTGTCGAGCTCCAGGCCGCCCGCCCTGATCTCCTGCAGTTGATACGAGCCGCCGACGAACCAGTCGGCGACGACGACCTGCTGGTGGGTGCCGATGATGTCGATGTCGAGATCGTTGCCGGATTTGACGAACCAGAAATTGTCCGCCGAATACGCCGAGCCAAAATCCAGCGTGCCGGTCGGCTTCGACATCGATGCGACGCCATTGATGATGACGTCGTTGCCGTCGCCGGGCGCATAGACGTAGGTGGCGCCGACGCCGCCGACCAGGATGTTGTCGCCGCCGCCCCCCTTGAGCACATCGCTGCCCAGGCCGCCGATCAGGAGGTCGTCATTGGCGGTGCCGAACAGCATGTCGTTGCCGCCGCCCGCGATCAGGAGCGCGCCATCGGTGGCCGCAATCGTTGCCCCTGACACCGGATCGATCATCACCGTCGTCGCGGCATCGCTCAGCGCCGCGCTGAGCCAGTCCAGATTATCGGTCTTGCCGCCCCACAACAGGCTGATCGCCGCATCGATCAGCGCGGCATCCTCGCCGTCGACGCTCGCGACGGCATCGATCAGCGCGACCTTGCCGAGGATGTCAACCGCCGATCCAGTCGTCGTTGACGACCACAGATCGGACGACAGATCAGCGACCAGCAGGTTTTTGGTCACGTCCTGATAGAGGATGCCGTGCTCATGGCCGATCACCCCCGGCGTCGTCGAGGTCACCTCATCGTGGTTCTGCGCCAGCAACGCGGAATACTCCACCACGATGTCCGCCAGCGCCTTTTCGACCCCGCCGTCCTTCAGATAGATCGCCGCTGTTGCCGCCGTGACGCTGTTGCCGAGCACACCGCCACCATTGAACAGGGCCTGCACGGCGCTGTTGCCAAAGCCGCTGGCGTCGGTAACCGTCGAATAGGCGATCATGTCCTTCATCTTGTCGGCCGGCGCGCCTTCGCCGCCGGTGCCGGCGGCGGGAATGCCGACCGCCTTGGCGATCGCGTCATCCTCGAGCGGCGCCAGCAGCACGGCTGCTGCCTTCTTCCAGTCCTGCGCATTGTTGTCGCTGGCCCACTGCATCATCGTCAGCAGCGCGATCGAATGCAGCTTGACCGGATCGAGGCCGAGATCGGTGCCCGCGCCGAGCACGGTCTTCTGCTCCGACGCGATGCCGATCGCCGCATGGGCGATGGCCAGCGCACCGGCGACCGGTCCGAGTTGCAGCAGCGCCAGCGGCGCTTCGAGCACCGGCGCCGCGGCCCGCACATATTGCAGCACCTCACCGGACACAGAGACCATGTGAATGTCATTGAATCGATCGACCGGATTGGAGGTCAACGCGCCCCAGAAGCCGTGCAGCTGATCGTAGCGAACCTCGGCTGCGAACTCGAATGGCATCGCGTCATAGGCATAGGCGACCTTGTTGTTCAGCGCCGCGATGTACCCGGCAAGGCCGCCGCCGAGCGAATGGCCGGTCAGCGACACATGCGAGGTCGTCGCCCAGGTCTTGTAGTACGCCTCGGCATCCGGGAATTGCGTCGGCCAGCCGGTCAGCCCGGCGCCGCCCAGCCAGGCCGGCACATCGGCAATGCTGTCCGTGCCGCGATAGGAGATGACCCGCGTCGACGGATCGCCGACGAGCTGATAGGTCGCGGCCTCGAAATTATCCGCTGCGGCGGCCACGGAACCCGCCACCAGCTCGTAGCTGCCGATGCGGTTGAAATTGACCGAGAGCGTCGGGTTGACGCCTCTGTTATAGACGTCCATGGCAAGCACCGCGTTGATCAACGCGGCTGACGGCGAACTGGTCATGATGCGCATCCCCCGTGAGTGCCGGTCGGCAATTTTGACCGCAGCAATGCGCTCCGTTCGGAAACCTCATTGCTGCGCCGTCGGCTTGATGGAGTGCGACATCGCGTCGGATGTTTGTCAATCGCCTTTCGTCCACACGTGTATTTGCGCGCGATGCGCCTGTCGCGCGACCTGAAAAAATCGCGCGCGTTGTCAGCATTTTGTTGTCTCGGATTTTTGCGCGGGCATCTCCACGATTCGCGCAACGAACGCCCGTTCGGAAAATGATCATTGCCCGCGCCGCCGATTTTGCGTTGCATGACGGCGCTCGCCGGCCAGCGGGTGTCCGATTGAACCCGCTCGACCCAGGAGACCTGCATGACTGACGCCGTGGTGGACGACATCCTCATCATGTTGCCGCCGCTGCTGCAGACGCTCGAAGCCCTGTCGTATGTCGCCCGCTATCTGAACCCGCCGGATTTCGATCGCGTGATGGCCGCCATCGGCGATCCCGAGCAGACCCTGCACACGGCGCGGACCCATCTCACCGAATGGCCGGCGGATTTCTCCCACATACGCATCGCCTTCGACACCGCTGCCGACGCCGCGCTGACGTCGTTCGCGGGTCTGCGCGCCGTCCAGGGCGGCCAAGGCGATCTGATCGACGTGTTCCGCGCGCTGCGCCAGCTGCCGCGCGCGCTCGAGGCGCTGTTTCCGCTGGCCGCGACACTGCCGCCGCTCAGCGAGTTCTTCCTGGATCCGGCTGTCGAGAACAATGAGCCCCTGCGTCAGCTGCTCGCAGCGTCGGCGGGGAAAGACGCCGTGTTTCATGACCACAACGAGATTGGCAATCGCGGCGGCTTCTCGCTCTATGTTCCCGAATACTACACGGCCGATCGCGCTTGGCCGCTGGTGATGGCACTCCACGGCGGCAGCGGCAACGGGCGAGACTTCCTGTGGAGCTGGCTGCGCGCCGCACGCAGCGTCGGCGCGATCCTGGTGGCGCCGACCGCGAGCGGTCCGACCTGGGCGCTGATGGGCGAGGACGCCGATACACCGAACCTCCTGCGCATCCTCGATCTCGTCCGCAGCCGTGTTGCCGTCGATCCCGCGCGGATGCTGCTGACCGGCATGAGCGATGGCGGCACCTTCTGCTATGTCAGCGGCCTGGAGCGGAGCTCACCGTTCACGCATCTCGCGCCTGTCGCCGCGACGTTTCATCCATTGATGGCTGAGATCGCCGACCGCGACCGGCTGCGTGGGCTGCCGATCCAGATCGTTCATGGCCAGCTCGACTGGATGTTCCCGGTCGAGATCGCACGGCACACCCAGGACGCGCTGGCGAAAACCGGCGCCAGCGTCGTCTATCGCGAGATTGATGATCTCAGCCATTGCTATCCGCGCGAGGTGAATGTCGACCTCCTGCGCTGGCTGACGAGCTGACGGGCTTGTGCATATCCCGCGCGACATGACCGATCGGTAAGCTCCGCGACGCAATTTCGGCGGATTTTCTCCGCATTGGTTGACGCGCCTTGTTTGATGCTTGGCCAAACAGCGGGGGCGCTGCTCAGGGCGGATCTGATGCCGCCGAAGGATTGCTCATGCCCTCGCCTCTCGCTTCGGCCCGCCCCACCTCCGTGCTGCTCGCCAACGGCGTGGACCGCCTCGAGGTCACGCTCAAGCTCACGACGGCGATCCTGGCGCTCGCCGCAGGCGTCTACACCTATCTCGGCGTCCGCGAGCTGCTCAATGGCAGCCCGACCACCGTGTTCTTCGCTGCCGTCATCTACTCCGTCGCGGTCTCCGTCGGCATCTACGCCTTCTGGGTGTTCATGATGCAGTTCATGCCGCACGTCACCAGCGTCTTGGGACGGTTGCTGATGGGCGGCTGCATGCTGCTGGGGTCGCTGATGATCGTCGCGATGTCGTCGTGGCTGAACGCCTCCGCGCTGGCCGGCGCCGCCGCGATCCAGCAGCATCTCGCGATCACCGTGCAGAACTACACGCGCGATCTCGACCGCGCCAACACCCAGGCGATCGCCGCACAGAGCCTCTTGCCCGATATCCAGCTCGCCTCCTCGCGCTTCGCGAAGCTCGCGGAGGCCGAGCGCGCCGGCTCGCTCACCGGAACATCTGGATCCGGCACGGTCGTTCAGCTGCTGACGCAGATGTCCACCCAGCTCGATAGTCTGGGACAGCAGGTCCAGGAGTCCGGCAAGCGTGTCTCCGGTCTTTATGAGCAGGGCAGCAAGAGCCTCGCCAAGATGCGCGAACTGATCTCCGATCGCGGCCCGATCGCCACCCGCAGCGATGCCTTCGCCACGGAATCGCTGACTCTGATGGGCGTGATCGCCAATCTGCAGCAGACCTCGGTCGCGCCTGCCGTCAAGCGCGCGGCCACCTCGCTCTCCGCAGGCTTCATCGCGCCCGCCGCCGGCGGCCGCAACGGCGACCTCGCCGAGCGGCAGACCGCCGTGGTCGGCAAGGTCGAGGGCGCGATCGCGACGCAGGCGGCGTCGCTCGCGGATGCCGCCGACAAGATCCTGGCGCTGCCGCGGATCGAGCCGACACGGTTCCAGACCTTGTCGCCGGCGGAGGCAGTACTGCGCTATGCTGGGGACTTCATCCCGAGCTGGGCCGGCGCGATCTCGATCGACCTGATGCCGGCGGTGCTGGTCTTGATCCTCTGCGTCGTACATGCCGCGATCCGCCGCGAGGGCCTGCCGGCCGCGAGCGCCTCGAGCCTGACGGCCGCCGATCTCGTCGCGGCCATGCAGGTCGCCCGCGAGGTCGAGGACGCCCGGCGCGCGGCCGAGGCGCGGCCCGCGGTTGCGCCCGCCGACGTACCGCCCGTGCCAGAGGCCGAGCCGCAGCCGGCCGCGGCCAGCGCTGCGGACGAAAACGTCACCTCGCTGTCCTCCGCAAGGATCGGCAAGTAGTCCGGTGGGGTCGGCTGTGAACCAACGTATCCAAGCGTGGCTCGCCGGCAATCCGGACGAGAGCATCCTCCGCTGGGTGTTCCGCACGATCCTCGTCGTCACCGTCGGCGTCCTTGCAGCCGATCTCGTCGAGCTGAACGGCGCGCGCGTCTCTGCGGATGTCGCGTCGCCGCAGCTCGACATCCAGCGCGATCCGCCGGATGGGCCGGCCGATCCATCCGTGCTCGCGCCGCTCTTGAAGCGGCTGATGCCGCTGCCGAAGGGTGATCCCGCGCTTGAGCAGCCGATCAGCCTCGAGCTGCGCGGCGGGGGCCGCCTGTATGCGACGGGCACGATCACGCCCGGCAGCGCGAGCGCCTTCGCCGACGAGATCGAACGCCACGGCGAATACATCAAGACCATCGTGCTGAACTCGCCGGGCGGATCGGTCGCGGATGCACTGGCGATGGGGCGGTTGATCCGCACGCGCAAATTCGCCACCGAGATCGAGGCCGGCAAGACCTGTGCCTCGTCGTGCCCACTGGTCTTCGCCGGGGGCGCCGAACGGCGCGCGGGCGAGCGGGCGATGATCGGCGTGCACCAGATTGCCGCAGTCCGCTCCGCCCAAGCTGCCCGCACCGACAACGACATGAGCCTCGCGCAGAACGTCTCGGCGCGCTGCCAGCGCTATCTGTCGGACATGGGCATCGACCTGAAGGTCTGGGTGCACGCGATGGAGACGCCACATGACCAGCTGTTCACCTTCAAGCCCGACGAGCTGAAATCACTTAATCTGGTCACCTCCATGCCGGAATCGCGTCCTGAAAAACCGCGCAGTTAGTTTGTTGGGTGCCGCTTGAACCTTCCGCCGTAACGGCGGAACCAAGCTTCGACGGCGGCGTTGTCGGCCGTCACACTGGAGAACATGATCATGCGGACGTTGGTGGGAATGATCCTGGGTGCGCTTCTTTTGGGGTTCGGCGTCTACATTCACGATTCGATGCAGACTTCGGAAGTCGCCAACGGGCCGACCGCGCAGTCCCGCCGCACCATTGTCAACTGGGACGTTGCGGCTGACAGCTGGAACTCGCTCAAGACCCGCGCGCATGACGACTGGGTTCGCATCTCGTCGAAATAGCGCGCAGCACTGCTGCTTTCAGGGGCGTCCCGACCTGAGGTCGGGGCGCCCTTTGCTTTGCGCCTTAGTTGGCCGCCGCTAATTCGCCGCCTTGGCCTTGCGCGCGTCGGCGATGACCTGCTCGAACTGCGCCATCGTCAGCACGCCCGGCACCCTGAACTTGCCGACGACGAAGGACGGCGTGCCACGGAAGCGCAGCCCGCGCGCCTGCTTGTCGTTGCGCGCCAGCATTGCGTCGATCGCCTTGGCATTGGCGGAGAGATCACGTCTGGCACGATCCATATCGATGCCGGCCTCGGCAAGCAGCTCGTCGATGCGCGGCTCGGTGAGCTTGGAGCTGACGCCGATCAGCGCGTCATGCGCCTTGGCGTATTTGTCCTGATACTTGCAGGCCAGCGCCATCCGCGCCGCCGTCACCGAGACCGGCCCGAGGATCGGCCATTCCTTCATGACCCAGCGGACCTTGCCGTCATCATGGACGACCTGCTGCAGCTCGGGATCGAGCCTGCGGCAATACGGGCAGTTGTAGTCGAACCATTCGACGATCGCGATGTCGCCCGACATATTGCCGAGCACGGGCGCATCGGGATCGCGCAGCACCGAGGCTTCGTCGGGCTCATCGGCCTCCTGGGCGCGGCTCGGGCGCGACAAAACAGAAAGCGCGGCGCCGGCGCCAAGCAGCGAAAGAAGTTCGCGTCGGCTGCTCGCCGGGAGGATCGTGTTCGATGGGCTGCGCGTCACGACAATTAGCTCCAGATGTGCAGCAGGCTGCGCGTCAGCATGTACAGCGCCACCGCCGCGATCACGACCGAAAATACCACGTTCAACGCGCCGCGCCGCTCGGAGAGATGGCGCGCCAGACGCGTGCCGGCAAGGCCTCCAGCGATTCCCCCCGCGATGAACAGGCCGGCAAGGTCCCAGGCCACCAGCCCGGACCAGCCATAGCTCGCGGCGGTGGTGAGCCCGAACGTGGTCACGGCGACCAGCGAGGAGCTCACCGCATTCATGATCGGCATGCCCGTGGCCGCCATCAGCGCCGGCACGATCAGGAAGCCGCCGCCGATGCCGAAGAAGCCGGACAGCGTGCCGGTGGCGAGGCCGAAGCCGATGATGGCCGGCACGTTGGCCATGCTCATCTTGACGTCCGGCACGCCGACACGCGCCCGCGTCTTCAGCATCAGCATGGCGATCACCATCATGACCAGCGCGAACAGCGCCAGCAACTTCTGGCCGTCGACCATTTTGCCGAGCAGCGAGCCTGTGAAGGCGCCGACGATGCCGGCCGCCGCGAACAATGCCGCGATCGGCCAGATGACGGTGCCGCCGCGCGCGTGGTTCGCGAGATTGACCGCCGCGTTGGTCGCGACCGCGATCGCGCTGGAGCCGATCGCGATGTGCGGCTCGGGGACGCCGACCACATAGACCATCAGCGGCACCGCCAGCACCGATCCGCCGCCGCCGACCAGGCCGAGCGAGAACCCGACCAGTCCGCCGCAGAGCACGCTAAGAATACCTTGTGTCACAGTCATCATGGCGGCAGAGGTTCATTTCCGGACAATGAAGGCAAGCCCCAAAATCACCGGATCAGCAGCGTGACGGCGAGCGGAACGAGAAACGACGTCACCAGCGCATTCAGGCTCATGGCGATGCCGGAGAAGGTTCCGGCCAGCGGATCGACCTGGAAGGCGCGGGCGGTGCCGATGCCGTGCGCGGCGAGGCCGGCGGCAAATCCCCTGGCACGGAAATCGGTGATGCCGGTGCGGTTCATCAGCGGCGTCACGATGACCGCGCCGATGATGCCGGTCAGCACCACCGCCACGGCCGTCAGCGACGGATCGGCGTGCAGCGACTCGCTGATGCCCATGGCGACGCCGGCCGTGACCGATTTCGGCGCCAGCGACAGCACCACGTCGCGCGGCAGCCCGAAGGCTTCGGCGAGCATCACCACCGAAACGATGGCGGTGATCGAGCCGAGCACCAGCGCCGCCAGCATCGGCACGATCGCCTGCAGCACGGTCCAGCGGTTCTGGTACAGCGGCACGGCGAGCGCCACGGTGGCCGGGCCGAGCAGGAAGTGCACGAATTGGGCCCCGGCGAAATAGGTCGTGTAGGGCGTACCGGTCAGCAGCAGAAACGCGGCGACGATCCACATCGCGTGCAGCACCGGATTGGCCAGGGGATGCCGGCGGGTGCGCAGCGAGAGCGCGTCGGTGACGGCGTAGACCACCAGCGTCACAGTGAGCCACAGCAGCGGCGATTGCGCCAGATAGACCCAGAGCGAGAACGGGCTGGCGCTCATGACGGCTCCCGCTTGCGCGCCACGAGCCGGCTGGTCACAACGAAGGCGGCCACCGTCACCAGAAGCGTCACGACGACCGAGAGCACCAGCACGGCGGCGATGGCGAGGCCGTGCGCGGCGACCAGATCGAGCTTCTGCACGACGCCGACCCCGGCGGGCACGAACAGCAGCGACAGATTGGCGAGCAGCACCCGGCTGACGCCCTCGATGCTCCCCGTGCCGTCACCCGCGAGCGGGCCGACTGCCAAGGCGCGGATCTTGTCGCGCAACAGCAGCAGGACCAGCAGCAGCACGAGGCCGAGCACCGGACCGGGCAGCGGCAGCGCCAGGCCGCGGACGACAACCTCGCCGACCAGCTGGCAGAGCAGGATGAGGCCAAGGCTTGCAATCATAGGCTTGCGATCATGGCTGAGTGTCTCGATCAGGTCAGCGCGGATTGCGAGCCAATGGCCTCATGGTGGAACGGCGACGGCCGGATCACTGCGATTCGGCCGCCACCTCGTCATGCGATCACGCCGCTCAGGCGGCACCCTTCAGCTTCTTGGTGCATTCGCTGTAGTAGCCGCCGCCCTTCTGGATCCACTTCAGGCCGCCATTGGCGTTGGTCGCCTTGTTGGCGTTGTACTGGTCGACGCAGGTGTGCATGCGCGCCTCGCCGGGCTTCTCCTTGGCGTATTTCGGATCGACCGCATTCGGATACACGGCCGGACCGCTCGGCGCCGCGGCCGGAGCGGCTTCCTTGGCGGCGGATTTCGTTTCCTTGGCCGGCTTGGTCTCGGCGGCGGGTGCTGCCGGAGCGGCAGCCGGCGCGGCCGCGGCGGCGTCGCTACCGCATTGAGCCTTGCGGAAGTCGTTCCACTTCTGGCCGTTCAGCGTGCCGGCGTCCTTGGCCTGCTTGTACTTGGCGCTGCATTCCTGCGCCGTCAGCGCCTGCGCCGGCGCGGTGGCGAATGCTGCGAGGCCGAGCACGGCCAGCGCAGCGAGTGACGAAGCCGTCAATGATTTTGCCTGAAAACTCATCCCAGATCTCCCTGTGGAGCATGTTGAATGGGGCGGTAATTCTAGCGAGCCGCCGTCGGCCGACAAAGCAGGCGCGAGCGTGGCGTCGCGAAAATATAATTTGCGTCGCGTGGCGATCCGGCTCATTCCATTCATACCGCATTCAGCATCGCCGGCCATCGCGCCGGGCCTTTCGATCGAGGATTGAGCATGAGATTCACTGCCCGCGCGGCCGCAGCGGCCGCCACCGCCACCCTGTTGGCCGCGGGCCCCGCCTTCTCGCAACCCGGATTGACCCTGCCGGCCCGGCCCGATGCCGCCACCGACAAGTTCTCGACCTTGGACAAGCCCGCACGCCGGGCGATCTCGGTGGCCTGCTCGAAGGAGGCCGACGAGCAGGGCCTCAAGTTCAAGGCGCGCGCCAAATTCCGCTCTGCCTGCAAGCGCGACAAGGCGGCTGCGGCCACGCCGGCGCCGGCCGCCGCATCGCCGGCGACGCCCGACAAGCCGAAATGATCGGCCGCGCATGGCGCCTGCGCGGCACCGCGAATTGTTTGCTTAACCGGCTTTTGGCATAAGGCGCCGTGCGCCAGATCATCTCCTCCCTCCCCTTCGACCTGCCGAGCCGCGCCAAGACCCTGAGCGCGCTCGAGACGCTCGCGCTCGGCACCGCCGGCGGGCTCGTTTTCCTGTTCGCCCATCTGCCGGGCGGTTTGATCTCCGGCGCAATGATCGCGACCGCGATCGCCGCCATTGCCGGCCGTCCGCTGGCGATGCCGCCGATCCTGACCCAGACCGTGCTGCTGCTGCTCGGCATCTCGATCGGCGCGATCGTTTCGCGCGAGCTGATCACCCATGTCAGCGCCTATCCCCTGACGATCGCGCTGCTCGCGCTCGCGACGTTCTGCTCGACCTTCGGCTCCAGCCTTTATCTGCAGCGCGTCCATGGCTGGGACCGCACCTCGGCGCTGCTCGCCGGCAGTCCCGGCGCGCTGTCGCAGATCACGATGCTCGCGGTCGAGCGCGGCGCCGACCTGCCGGCGATCGCCGTGGTGCAGACCTTGCGCGTGATCATCCTGACCGCGGCGCTGCCGCTGGTGCTGGCGATCGCCGGCGTCGCGCCGGCCGCGCCGGTGTCGCTCGACCAGAGCGTCGCCTCGCCGCTCGGCCTGCTCGCGCTGCTGGTGGCCTCGCTGGGCGCGGCTGTCCTGATGCAGCTGATCAAGTTTCCGGCGAGCTGGCTGTTCGGCGCGATGGTCGCCAGCGGCGTCCTGCACGGCACCGGCCTGGTCGAAGGCGGCCTGCCCGAGTGGATGCGCGGCGTGGCGCTGGTCGGCATCGGCGCCCTGATCGGCAGCCGCTTCGCGCGGATGCGGGTGAAGACCCTGATCGGCCATCTCAGGGCGGCGCTCGGCTCGTTCGCAATCGCGGTGGCGATCTCGGCGCTGTTCGTCACCGTGATCGTGCTGACGACGCATGTGCGCTTCTCCGACACCATCGTCGCCTTCGCGCCCGGCGCGATGGACGCGATGATGGCGCTGGCGCTGACCTTGCACATCGACCCGATCTTCGTCGGCGCGCATCATCTCTCGCGCTTCGTCTTCGTCACCATCGCCACACCCGGCATCGTCCATCTGTTCGGACGGCCGCAGGAGGATGTCGACGATTAGCTGCCGCTCGCCGTGATCGTTGCGCCGCGTCGCGCTCAGCCGGCGCGGCATCCCTGGTCCCCACCTCTCCCACAGGGAGAGGTCGG
>NZ_CAFI01000215.1 GCF_000239775.1 Bradyrhizobium sp. ORS 375 | reverse complement strand
CGTCTCGAACAGGTCGAGTTGCACGCAGGCCGCCAAGGTCTGCGAATAGACGAAACCGGCACACAGATCGAACAGCTCTGCTGCACGCCGGCGCGCGATCGGCCGCGTCAGCGGAAACGCCGCTGCCCAGCGCTGGAACGCCGCGCTTGCGAGTAGCGTATCGCGCCAGCAGCGCCAGCGATCACCGAAGCTGATCGAGGGCGGCGTGTCGTGGCGGATGGCGGCGGGCATGGCGATCAGAACTCCCGTCGCGTCGGGCGCGTGACGGCGCAGAGGGCGTTCTGGAGACGCCCAATCACAGCAATCAACTCTCGTCATGGCCGGGCTTGACCCGGCCATCCAAGTTCGGTGCTGACGGAATGGGCGACGTGGATGCCCGGGTCAAGCCCGGGCATGACGAGCAACTGATGAGCAGACGTTCTCGTCCCAAGGAACACGCCTCCCAATGACTTGAAATCACGCCGCCGAGGCCGCGAGGCGGCGCGGCACCAGGCGCTTAGCTTCCTGCTCCATCAGCGCGCGCAGCTCCTGCGCATGCGCGCAGGGCGGCATGGTGCGGATGCCATCGGCAACGAGATCGTGCAGATAGGTCACGGCGCCGGTCAGTCCGTAGAGCAGCACCGCATTGGGCCGTCCGAGCGCGGCATCCTGCCCCACCGGCTTGCCCGCCTCCTCCTCGTCGCTGGCCGCGTCACGAATGTCGTCCGCGACCTGATAAGCCTCGCCGATCGTCTCACCGAGCGTGCGCCACGCCTCCGGATTGTCATGCCCCGCCGCGGCGGCACCCGAAACGGTGGCGGCCGCAAACAATGCGCCAGTCTTCGACCGGTGATAGCGCGACAGGTCGATCTCCGGCTCGCATTCCCAGGCCTGGCCGGCGGCGATGCCATGCGGCACGCCGACCGCATCGCCGATGGTCGCGATCAGCCGCGCGAGCCGTTCCGGGGAGCAGCGCGACTTGGCGAGCGTCTGGAACGCGAGCACGATCAGCGCGTCACCGGCGAGCACCGCGAGCGGCTCGCCGAACGCGGCATGCACCGAGGGTCGGCCGCGCCGCAGCTTGGCGTTGTCGAAGCACGGCAGATCGTCATGCACCAGCGAGGCGCAATGCAGCAGCTCGATCGCCGATCCCGCCGCATCGGTCGCCGACGGCTCGTCATCGCCGCAGGCCGCGGCCACCGCGTGACAGAGTCGGGGCCGCACCCGCGCGCCTTTGGGGAACACCGCCGCCTGCATCGCGGCCGAGAGCCGTGGCGGACATCCGGGCCGGTCGGCCAGCGCAACTGCTGCGACGAGGGATTTTTCGATCCGGGCCATCACGTCCATGCCAGCCTCCCCTGCCGCGAGGCCATTCGGGTCGTGCCCGGGTCCTCGCTATGTAAATTTCAGCTTACACCTATACTGTAAATCATGCTAGACATTTCCTGCGTCAGGTCCGGCGGACAGGAGTGCGAGCAATGGCCGATCACCGCGTGATCGTGGTTGGCGCCGGGATGGCCGGCCTCAGCGCCGCGCTCACCCTCGCCGCGCGCGGAGCCGAGGTGACGGTGCTGGAGCGCGCGGCCGCGCCCGGCGGCAAGATGCGGCAGATCGCGATCGGACCCGCGCGCATCGACGCCGGCCCCACGGTGTTCACGATGCGCTGGGTGTTCGACGAGCTGTTCGACGAGATCGGCACCTCAATCGACGACCACCTCACGCTGACCCCGCTGGACATCCTGGCGCGCCACGCCTGGACCGACCGCCGGACGCTCGATCTGTTCGCCGACGAGGACCGCTCTGCGGACGCGATCGGCCATTTCGCCGGGCGTAGCGAGGCCGAGGGCTATCGCGCGTTCTGCCGCGACGCGCGCCGGATTTTCGAGACGCTGAGGGATCCCTTCATTCGCACGCCGGCGCCGAGCATGACGCATCTCCTGCGCAATGCCGGCTTTCGCGATCTGACCGCAATCCGTCCGTTCCAGACCTTGTGGAAGGCGCTCGGCGGCTATTTTCGCGATGACCGCCTGCAGCAGCTGTTCGGCCGCTACGCCACCTATTGCGGCTCATCACCCTTCCACGCGCCGGCGACGCTGATGCTGGTCGCCCATGTCGAGCAGGCCGGCGTCTGGCTGATTGACGGCGGCATGCACGAGCTCGCCGCGTGTCTGGCGGCGCTGGCGCGGCGCCACGGCGTCACCATCCGTTACGACAGCGAGGTCGCCGGCATCGTCACGCAGAGCGGCCGCGCGACAGGTGTCCGGCTTGCCGACGGCGAGCAGATCGCGGCCGATGCCGTGATCGCCACCGCCGATGTCGCCGCGCTGGCGCAGGGCTTGTTCGGCCCGGACGCGGCGCGCGCCCTGCCGGCGATTCCGGAGTCCGCACGCTCGCTCTCGGCCATGACCTGGAGCTGCATGGCGCGCGCGGACGGCTTTCCCCTCGTGCGGCACAATGTGTTCTTCTCGCGCAATTATCGCGCCGAGTTCGATCAGCTGATCGATCGCCGCGCGATGCCGGCCGAGCCCACAGTCTATGTCTGCGCCCAGGACCGCGACGACCAGCCGCGCGAGCCCGGCACGAACGAGCCGCTGTTCGTGCTGATCAACGCGCCGGCCACCGGCGACCATCATCGCTTCGCTGCCTCGGAGATCAGCCAATGTGCCCGCCAGACCTTCGACCTGTTGCAGCGCTGCGGCCTGAGCATCGCGACGACACCCGAATTGACCCGCGTGACGACGCCGGCGGATTTCAACCGGATGTTTCCGGGCACGGGGGGCGCGCTGTACGGCCGCAGCTCGCACGGCTGGATGGCGTCGTTCCAGCGGCCGGGTGCGCAGACGAAGCTGGCCGGGCTCTACGTGGCGGGGGGCAGCGCGCATCCGGGACCGGGCGTGCCGATGGCAGCGCTGTCGGGCCGGATGGCAGCCGCACGGGCGATTCTGGACCTCGCTTCGACCGCACCGTCCCGACGAACGGCTATGCGTGGTGGTATGTCGACGCGCTGAGCGACGACGGCCGCTTCGGCCTCACCATCATCGCCTTCGTCGGCAGCGTGTTCTCGCCGTACTACGCGTGGGCGCGGCGGCGTGGTCCGGCGGAGCCGGAAAATCACTGTGCGCTCAACGTCGCGCTCTATGGCAAGCGCGCGCGGCGCTGGTCCATGACCGAGCGCGGCCGCGGCGCGATCGCGCGCGACGAAGCGCGCTTTGCCGTCGGGCCGAGCAGCTTGAGCTGGAACGGCCGCGAGCTGTCGATCGACATCAACGAGGTCAGCGTGCCATGGCCGCTGCCATTGCGCGGCAAGGTGCGCGTGGTGCCGACGGCGCTGAACGAGGTCGCGTTTACGCTCGATGCCGAGGGCCGGCATCGCTGGCAGCCGATCGCGCCGTGCTGCCGCGTGTCAGTCGACTTCGACCATCCCGACCTGCACTGGCGCGGCGACGGCTATTTCGACCTCAACCATGGCGACGCGCCGCTCGAACGCGACTTCCAGAGCTGGCAATGGTCGCGCGCCGCGACGCGGACCGGCACGGTGATCTCCTACGACACGGTGGCACGCGCCGGCACGGACAAGTCCATCGCGCTGCACGTCGATCCCGACGCCAGGCTGAGGCGCATCGCGCCGCTGGCCGAGTCTCCTCTGCGCAAGACGTTGTGGCGCGTCGACCGCAGCGCGCGCGCCGACGCTGAGACATCCGTGCGCGTGGTGAGCACATTGGAGGACGCCCCATTCTATGCCCGCAGCCACCTCGCCGCGCGCATCCAGGGCGAGGACGTCGCCGTGATGCATGAAAGCCTCTCGCTCGACCGCTTCCAGATGCCGATCGTCCAGGCCATGCTGCCGTTCAGAATGCCGCGGCGCGCGGGCTGGAGAGGTCAGCGTTGATCACTGCCGTTGCGTCACACTGCGCCGTCGTCCCGGACAAGCCGTGATGCGCGCCTGCGCGTCACGGCGCCGATCCGGGACCCATACGCCGCGGCGGACGTGTGAGGCAAACTGCCAATCGCCAGCGTGCCTCAAACGGCTCCCTGGGGGGATGGGTCCCGGCTCAAGGCCGGGACGACGGCGGTGGACGTAGATGCGTCGGGGCCAACGTTGGCAATTCCAGAGTGATGTTGCCGCAGAGCGTAGGGTGGGCAAAGGCGCGAGCGCGGCGAAGCCGCGGGCGCGACGTGCCCACCATCAGCCTCGAATGTGGGGCGCGGTGGGCACGGCGCGCGGGCCGATCTCCACGCATCGCAACCATGCGGGCGCACCTTTGCCCACCCTACGACGATGTCTCGTCGGCGGCGCGTTCCCTCGCCTCGCGCTCGGCGCGCTGGCGGTCGAGGCGGCGGCCTTGCCATTCGAGCACGAGCCAGCCGAGCACGCACAGCGCGACGACGACGAATTCCAGGAGACCGCCCATCTCGCTCATGACGTCTCACCCATCGGGTCCCGCGCCCAACGTCCACTCATGACGTTTCCCCGATGGTGGCGCAGTCATGTCCCGGGTGAATGACGTCTGGCGCATGCAGCGGCCTCGCCGCTTCAGGACGTCCGTCCCGAACGCAAGAACTGGTCACGGCGTTCCAGCCGCTCGAACAGATCGATCACCCATAGCGCACGGTCGTGCATCGTTCGTCCCGGCCGTGCGAGCGCATGCGGGCGCTGCGCGTCCGCGATGACGACCGCGTCGATCAGCATCCGCGCCTCAGGGCGCAGCGGCGCCAGCGAGGGCTGCGCCTGGGCGAGCGACACGACCGCCGCCTTGCCGAGCAGTTGCAGCTTGCGCGAGGCCGACACGACGGCCCGCTGCGACATCGAATCGAACTCGGCGCGTGCGATCTCGCGGCCGATCTCGGCATAGATCAGCCGCGCGGCGTGAATGCCGGGCCGACAGCTCCATGGCAGATCGGTGATGCCTGCCGCAGCGCGGGCATAGAACACGTCGGCGACCGCGAGCAGGCGGGCAGTCACGCGCGCGATCCGGTCGTCGAAGAACGGCGCGGCGCGCCAGGTCTCGACGTCGAGGCCTGCCTCGCGCAGCCATTGCTGCGGCAGATACAGCCGGCCATTGCGGGCATCCTCGCCGACGTCGCGGGCGATGTTGGTGAGTTGCATCGCAATGCCGAGATCGCAGGCGCGCCCGATCGTCTCGGCCTCGCGCCGGTTCATCAGCAGTGACATCATCACGCCGACCGTGCCGGCAACGCGCACCGCATAGGCGAGCACGTCGCTCAAGCTTTCGTAGCGCCGCCCCTGCGCGTCCCAGGCGAGGCCCTCGAGCAGCGCCTCCGGCAACGCGCGCGGGATCGCGAAATGCGCGACGACGCCGGCGAGCGCACGATCAACCGGGTTGTCATCCGGCCGACCGTCATAGATCCGGTCGAGCCGCTCGTGCAGAATCTCCACCGCGTCGACGCGGCGGCCGGGCCCATCGATGGCATCGTCGGCCTCGCGGCAGAACGCGTAGAGCGCGATCGCAGGATCGCCGACCATGCGGGGCAGGACTTTCGATGCGGCAAAGAACGTCTTCGATCCGCCCCGCAGCATCCGCCGACAGATCGCAATGTCCGTTTGCCAGCTCATCGCCGCTCCAGCTCATGCGGCGCCGGCACGAGCTCGTCGAGCACGCGCGCCGAGGACAGCACGCCGGGCAGCCCCGCGCCGGGATGGGTGCCGGCGCCGACGAGGTACAGCCGCTCGACCTCTTCGCTCTTGTTGTGCGGCCGGAACCAGGCGCTCTGCATCAGCACCGGCTCGAGCCCGAAGGCCGCGCCGCGATAGGACAACAGGCGATGCTCAAAATCGTCAGGCGTCAGCAAGCGCGAGGTCACGATCTGGTTGGCGAGATCCGGCAACACCGATTCGCTCAATGCGGTCTCGATCCGCTTGCGGAACGGCTCGGCGGCGACCGTCCAGTCGATGCCGCTCTCCTGATGCGGCACCGGCGAGAGCACATAGAACGCGTCGCAGCCGTGGGGCGCGAGCGACGGGTCGGTCGCTGTCGGTCGGTGCAGATAGAGGCTGAAATCATCCGCCAGCACCTTGCGGCGGAAAATGTCGTCAAGCAGGCCACGATAGCGCGGGCCGAGCAGGATGGTGTGATGCTCGACGTCGTCATAGCGGCGCTTCGTGCCAAAGTACCAGACGAACAGGCTCATCGAATAGCGCGCGCGGTCGATGCGCGCGTCGGTCCAGCGCCGCCGTGGCACGGACGGCAGCAGATTCTTGTAAGTCCAGGCGGCGCAGCCATTGGACACGACGACATCGGCCGCGATCGTCTCGCCGGAGGCCAGACGCACCCCAGTGGCCACGCCATTTTTCGTGGTGATCTCGGCCACCGGCGCCGAGCACCTGACCTTGCCGCCCTGCCCTTCGATGAGACTGACGAGACCCGTCACCAGCGCGCCGGTGCCGCCCATCGCGAAGTGCACGCCCCAGCGGCGCTCGAGATAGGCGATCAGGCAATAGATCGACGTGGTCGTGAACGGATTGCCGCCGATCAACAGCGGATGGAAGCTCAGAATGACGCGCAGACGCTCGTCGCGGACATGCTGGGAGACGAGGCCGTAGACCGAGCGGAAGCTCTGCAGCTTGATCATCGCCGGCGCAATCTTCGCCATGTCGAGCAGCGACAGGAACGGCACGTCGCCGAGCTCCTCGAAGCCCTTCTTGAAGATCGCCTCGCTCGCCTTCATGAAGCGCTCGTAGCCATCGACATCGCCGGGCGATATGCGTGCCACCTCGGCGCGCATCGCGGCCGGGTCGGCCGAGCAGTCGAACACAGTGCCGTCGTCGAAACGGATGCGATAGAACGGCGAGATCGGCTTGAGCGTGACGTCGTCCGACATCCGCCGCCCGCACAGCTGCCAAAGCTCCTCGAACAGGAATGGCGCGGTGACGATGGTCGGTCCCGCATCGAAGGTGAAGCCGTCCTGGCGATGCACATAGGCGCGGCCACCGGGCGCATCGAGCTGCTCGAAGACGGTGACGCGATAGCCGCGCGCGCCGAGCCGAACCGCGGCGGCGAGACCGCCGAAGCCGGAGCCGATCACGACCGCATGCGGCCGGTCTCCGAGCGCAGCCGGAGCAGCGGCCTTGATGGTGGAGACGTCGAGCATGGCCGAAAGCGTAAATTGAAATTGACGCTTTCGCTAGCCAAAAACGTCAATCTAGTTTGACATTTCCTGCTGCACTGCGAGGACCCCGGCGCGCTCGGCGGCTTTCACGATCAGCTCCGCCACCCGCGCCGGTTGCTCCTCATGCGCCAAATGACCAAGCCCATCAATGAGTTCGAGCTGCGCCTGCGGCACCAATTGGCGCACGCGCCGGGCCACGTCCGGCGTGATCGCATGGTCGTGGGCGGCCGCGATCAGCAGCAGCGCCGTCGTCAGCTTCGGCAGGTCGCGCACCAGCGGATTGAGGTCCCAGTTCGCCATCATCTCCAGCGCGGCGCCGACGTGACCAGGGCTGCCGACGAGACGGCGATACAGCCGCTCGCCATTGGCATCGAGCGTCGAGCCGGTCGCCTTGAGCAGCCGGTGCACCGCCGCCGGATCGCGGCCGCGCCAGGCGAACAGCCGCGGCACCAGCGGGTTCAGCGCCATCATCTTGGCGAGCGGCGACAGGAATTGCGCGGCGACGCCGCCGAACGGCAGGTAGGCGCCGTTGAGGCTGACGATCAGTTTTGGCGCGATCAGGTTGTCGAGCGCCATCCGTGTGAGAATCGCAGCACCGGCGGAATGGCCGATCGCGATCTCCGGCGCGATCGCCAGTTGCTCGCACAGGGTGGCGAGATCGCGCGACATGCCCGGCAACGACAGCCGCTGCCAATTCGGCGTCGAGGTGAAGCCATGGCCGGAAAGATCGGGTGCGACGATCGTGAAGCGCTTCGCCAGCAGCGGGCCGAGATCGCGCCAGGAGTGCGTGGCCGCACCGGTACCGTGCGCCAGCAACGCGACCGGACCGCTGCCCATGACCTGGACGTGCCAGCGAATGCCGCCCGCGTCGACGAAGCGGCTCGCCTCGCGGTTCGGCCAGGTGCGGCCGTCGATATTCCAACTCGGCTTGTCGCTCATGCCGACGACCTGTTCGGACGGCGCGTGCCCCCGCGCCGCTGCGGCTCACGCGCCGGCGGCGCGCGCCAGGAAATCATCGTAGCCTGCGACGACTTTATCAAGCTGTTCGAAATGCGGCATCGCCCCGGTCTGCATCACCTGGATGGTCCAGTTCGGCAGCCCCTCGACGGCATGCTTGCCATTGTAGTCGACGAAATCGCCGCGCACCCCGTGCACCATCCACACCGGCATCGCCAGCGCCTGGTACAGCTTGAGAGCTTGCGCGCTGAACAGATAGCCGGAGACGAACGAATAGGGCGCGTTCTCGGCGCCGGGCTGATGCGTGGTGATGTAGTCGTACTCCAGCAGGCCCTCGTCGATGTCCTTGCGACCGAACGTCTTCTGCAGGAAGAAGCGGATGCTGGCGCGTGACGTCAGCAAGGTGAAGAAGCCGTGCTTCCACAGGGGCACGTTGAGGATGTTGCGCACCCACGGCATGGCGCGCGTGGCATCCTTGTTGCCGGCCTTCTGAGCCGCGGCCTCGGCGCGGCGATCGAAGCCGGTCGGGCTGAGCAGCGCCAGGGTGCGAAACAGGTTCGGCGCCTCGGTCCCCGCACGGGCGGCGAACTCGCAGCCGAGCGACAGCGCGATGGCGTCGATGCCGGCATCACCATGGCGGCGCCTGATCTCGTGCACGGCGAGCAGGATCGCGTCAGTCATGATCCGCGGCGTGTAGATGCGGTCGGCACGATCCGACAGGCCGAAGCCGGGCAGGTCGAGCGCATAGACCGGACGCGTCTTGCGATAATGCTCGAACAGCGGCTTCATCTCGTAGGCCGTCGCCGCCGCGTTGACGCTGTGGATCAGCAGCAGCGGCCGTTCGGTCGACGCGGCAGGACCGTCGACATAGCAGGTGATGCGGCCGATGCGGGCATCGGCGAGCTCGAAGCGCGGGGCCGTCAGCGGCGGCGGCATCGTCAGAGCCCGCGTACCGGCCGCATGATCACTCTGTGTGGTCGAAGCGACCTGCATGGCGTGCTCCTGTGTCACGATGTCGTGCCGAATGAGGCGATCATGCTGCCGAGGCCGACGCAGCCGAGCATAGCGATGATGGGGCAGCTTGTCAGTCGCTGTTGGGAACGCTGCTTGACGCCAGCGGTTCCATTGCCGTCAGCCGCGGCCCGCCTGGGCCATGACCGCCTGCGACAACCGCGTGGCGTCGGCGTGAGGCAGGGCGACGTAGCGGG
>NZ_CAFI01000216.1 GCF_000239775.1 Bradyrhizobium sp. ORS 375 | reverse complement strand
TTCGGCGAGCGCAAGCCCTACGCGCCGCGGGAGCGCGACGGCGAGAAGCGGCCGTATACGCCGCGCGGCGAAGGCGCGCGCGATCGCGGTGACCGACCGGCGCGCAGCTTCGGCGACCGTCCCTCGCGCGGTCGCGATCGGCCGGAGCGCAAGTTCGGCGGCGAGCGCAACTTCTCGCGCGGTGCTGAAGGCGACCGTGGCGAGCGCAAGTTCGGCGGCGGAGCGCGCGGGCCGCGCAAGGAGTTCGGCGACCGTCCGCCGCGGGGTGAGAGCAAGCCTTGGCAGAAGCGCGATGGCGATCGCGCCGAGCGCGGCGCGCGCCCGCCGCGCGAGGGCGGCCGCAGCTACGACCGTCTGCGGTCCGATCGCCCGCGCGAGGATCGTCCGAAGTTCGACCGTCCCCGTGATCGCGGCGACGACCGGGGCTTCGACAAGCCGCGGCGCCGCCCCGAGGGGCGCACCGACTGGCAGGAGCATCCGCGCAGCGAGCGCCGCGAGTTCGGCGATCGGCCGCGCCGCGACAATGAGGACGACAGCCAGATCTTCGCCAAGCGCCCGGCGTTCGGCGGCCGCGGTCCGTATCGCGAGCGCAAGCCGGAGACGGAGAAGCGAAGCAAACGCGTCGTGCCCGACGAGGCGCCGAAGCCCGGCAAGACCGGCGAGCGAATCGCCAAGGTGCTGGCCCGCGCCGGCCTCGCCTCGCGCCGCGACGCCGAGGAGATGGTGACGCAGGGCCGCGTCAGCGTGAACGGCCGGGTCATCAACTCGCCGGCCCTCGACGTCACCGAGAACGACGAGATCAAGGTCGACGGCGCGCCGCTGCCGGAGCGCGAGCGGACGCGGCTGTTTTTGTATCACAAGCCGCGCGGGCTGATGACGACGCACAGCGACCCCGAGGGTCGCCCGACGGTGTTCGACAACCTGCCCGAGGGCCTGCCGCGGCTGATCTCGATCGGCCGGCTCGACTTCAACACCGAGGGCCTGCTGCTGCTCACCAATGACGGCGGCCTGGCGCGCGTGCTGGAGCTGCCGGACACCGGCTGGACGCGGCGCTACCGCGTCCGCGCGCATGGCGAGATCACGCAAGGCCAGCTCGACCAGCTCGCTGCTGGTGTTGAGGTCGACGGCGTGAAGTATGGCCCGATCGAAGCGACGCTCGAGCGCGACCAGGGCGCCAATGTCTGGCTGGTCGTCGCGATCCGCGAGGGCAAGAACCGCGAGGTGCGCAATGTGCTGGCGCATCTCGGCCTCGAGGTGAACCGCCTGATCCGCGTCTCCTACGGCCCGTTCCAGCTCTTGGAGCTGCCCGAGGGCGAGGTGCAGGAGGTCAAGACGCGGGTACTGCGCGAGCAACTCGGCGAGAAGGTCATCGCCCAGTCCGGCGCCGATCTCGGCCCGGCGGGCAGTGGCAATCGCGAGCCGCTGCCGGATCCGAAGCCCAAGCCGAAGCGCGAGGTGGTCGCCGACCGCAAGGGCCGCCGCGTGCTGGTCCAGCGCACCGGCAGCGAGGAGGCGCGCGAGCGTCACGAGGCCGAGGCGCGCTTCCCCGGCCCGCCGAAGCGGCCGAAGCGCGGCTATCACGGCAAGCGCGACATCGCTCCGCGGGATGATGAGTAGGACGATGCCATCGGCTGCGATGTATGCTGCGGACTCAGTCTTGCTAATCTCCGACGCTCGGGTGGTCTCTCCT
>NZ_CAFI01000217.1 GCF_000239775.1 Bradyrhizobium sp. ORS 375 | reverse complement strand
TCGGCCCGCGCCGCCACCGCAGATGATGCGCCCAGCCGCACCGCCGCCGCAGATGGCGCGTCCTGCACCACCACCGCAGATCGCCCGGCCTGCGCCACCGCCCCCCATGGCCCGGCCTGCGCCTCCGCCGCCGATGGCGCGTCCGGCGCCGCCGCCAATGGCCGCGGTGGCACGTCCTGCGCCTCCGCCGCAGATGGCACGGCCGGCGCCGCCGCCGCCGCCGGCGGCTGGCAAGCGGTGTCCGCCGAACGTGCCGCATTGCTGAGCGATCGCGCGCCGCCGCGGCGGCGCGGCGGTTGCAACAAAGGCTCGTTTTCGATATTGGCCGAACCGCCGGATTGATCGATCGTGGGCGCAGGACGTCGGCAGCCGACGACGTGTTGCGGGGGCGTCATTGATTTCAGCGTTTGTTCGACCCGTGCGCGCGCTGTGGCGAAGTGCCATCATCGTCGCTCTTTGCAGTGTTGGCGCGCCTGGCCTTGCCTCATCGGCTGCGGCCCAGGGCCTGCCCGGCGCCGAAACCGTCTACGCCTCGGCGCCGCCACGCCTGCTGCAGATCCGCACGCTGCTGGCCGATGCCGGCCGCCAGACCTCGACCGGCTCCGGATTCCTGGTCTCCGCCGACGGGCTCGCGATCACCAACTATCACGTCGTCTCGGACGCCGCGCTGGAGCCCAAGACCTATCGGCTCGAATATACGGGCGCTGACGGCACGCAAGGCGCAGTGACCCTGCTTGCCGTCGATCTGCCCAACGACCTCGCGCTCGTGCGCGTCGACAAGCAGGAGGCGCCTTTCTTCGCCTTCGACAAGGCCGCGCTCGACGGCACGCTGCCGAAGGGCGAACGGCTCTATTCCCTCGGTAATCCGCTGGATCTCGGCTTCACGATCATCGAGGGCACCTATAACGGGCTCGTCGAGCACAGCTACAACGATCACATCCATTTCACCGGCGCGCTCAATCCGGGCATGAGCGGCGGTCCGGCGGTCAATGCGCAGGGGCAGGTGGTCGGGGTCAACGTCGCGACCCGCCGCGGTGGCCAGCTGATCAGCTTCCTGGTGCCGGCGCGGTTCGCCGCAGCGCTGCTGGCGCGCGGCCGCGAGGCCAAGCCGGCGGCGGGGGACTTGCGCAAGGACGTGATCGCCCAGCTCGCGAGCTGGCGCGGCGCGCTCTACAAGTCGCTTGCCGAGGAAGGTTTTCGCGATCGCGTGTTCGGCTCCTATCAGGCGCCGGAAACGCGCTCGGCGTGGTTCGAGTGCTGGGCGAGCACCAACGCCGGCGCCTCGCCGAAGCCGCGCGCCAGCATCAACGCGACGAGCTGCAAGGCCGAGGCGAGCGTGTATGTCGCCTCCGATCTCAACACCGGCGTGGTCGAGGTCAATCACTCCTACGCGAAATCGATCGACCTCAATCAGTTCCAGTTTGCGACGGTACTGACGCAGCTGGCGCAGCCGCGGCTCACGATGGGCGGCTCGTTCCGCAAATGGTACACGCCGCAGCATTGCCATGAGGATTTTGTCGGGGTCACGCCTGCCGCCGAGCATCCGCCGCTGCGCGTGATGTGGTGCGCCCAGGGCTATCGCGAGTTCGATGGTCTCTATGACATCGCTCTGGTGGCCGTGACGCAGGATCGCGCCGACGAGGCGCTGGTCTCGCGGCTCAATCTGCAGGCGATCGCCTATGACGACGCGCTGCGGATCGGCAAGAGCTTCCTCGAACGGCTGCAGGTCGCCCGATGATCTGGATCGAGATCCTCTCCAAGCATCGCGATGTCGCCGGCCGCTTCCGCGTCGATGCCGCCGAGATCCACATCGGCCGCGGCTACGACAATCACGTCATCCTCGACGATCCCTATGTCGCCGCGCGACACGTCCGGATCTTCCGCGATGCCGAGGGACGTCTCGTCGCTGAAGATCTCGGCAGCGCGAACGGTCTCTACCTCGGCGCCAGCAAGAGCCGGAAGCCGCAGCTGGTGCTCGATGGCGCCGAGCCGATCCGCATCGGCCAGACGCTGCTGCGGGTGCGCGACGCGGCTCACGCCGTCGAGCCGGAGCGGCTCGCCGGTTCCGAGCGTGGCGCGCTGCCGATCATCGCCGCGATCGTGCTCGGCGCCGTTCTGCTCGCGATCAACGCAATCCTGGTCTGGTTCGGCCAGACCTCCGAGCCGCGCGCGTCCGATTATCTCGTGCCGACGCTCACCATGATCGGGGTGGTGGTCGCGTGGGTGGGCGTGTGGGCGCTGTTGTCGCGGCTGTTTTCCGGCCGGGCGCATTTCCTGCGGCATCTCCTGATCGCCGAGGCCGGGCTGGTGGCGTTCTGGATCTACAGCGAGCTCGCACAGGTCGCCTCGTTCGCGCTGACCTGGACCACGATCTTCACCTACGGCTATGCGGTCGCCTGGATCGTGCTGGCCACGATCTGCTTCCTGCATCTGCGCGAGGTCGGGCGCACCCACATGGTCGTCAAGGGAATCGTGGTCGGTGTCCTGCTGGTGGTCGCGATCGCCGTGCAGACCCTGCAGCGATCGGAGGCGTTCGCGAATTCCGGCCGGCCCAATGTCACCCACGTGCTGATGCCGCCGTCCCTGCGTCTGGCCCCGGTGCGCAGCGAGCAGGCCTTCATCGACGACGTGGCCAGGCTGAAGGCCAAGCTCGATGCCGATCGCGCCGAGCTGAAACCGGCTGTGGAGCCCTGAGCACAGTTTCAGTCTCTTTGCTTGCGGAGATTGAAAGTTGCCGAGTTC
Source organism: Bradyrhizobium sp. ORS 375 (assembly GCF_000239775.1). Taxonomy (GTDB): domain Bacteria; phylum Pseudomonadota; class Alphaproteobacteria; order Rhizobiales; family Xanthobacteraceae; genus Bradyrhizobium. Next base: position 6,706 of record NZ_CAFI01000217.1, on the reverse strand, counting down.
CCGTCATAGCGTTGGCTCCGGGGATTTACGGGGGTATCAATCATGAAGCGACGGACATTTGTGGGACTGGCTCTCTCGCTATTGGTATCGGGGTGTGTCACGGGCAGGGAAGGAACGGAATTCGCGGTGGTCTCGCAGAAGATCGGTGCGCCGCGGTCCGGCCATTCCCGGATCGTCATCATGAGCCTGAAGGATTCCTGGCTCGACCGCACCAATTGTGACGCCAAGGTCGATGGCATTGCCTTGAACCGGCTGCTGCCCGGCACCTACGCCTATGTCGATCGTCCTGCAGGCCCGCACCACCTCACCGCGACCCAGATCCTGTTTCCCGGCGAGACAGTGCTCGATTTCAACACCGAGCCTGGGAAGACCTATTTCTTCTCGATCAAGCCCAGTGAGCGCTCCCGGGCGATGCAGGGAGGCGCGATCATGTTCGGGCTGGTTGGTGCGGGTGTCATGGCGGCAGCCTCGGCCGGCGCCGACAACAAGGGGCCCGTCGACCTCGTGCCGCTGCAGGAAAGCCAGGCCCGGACCGCCATGGCGGAGCTTCTGCAGGCGGAATAGGTCCATTTTCCTTGCGTTGCGCCAAAATCCGGCTATATAGCGCGCCATCTCACACGGAAACTTGGCTCTCCTAGAGGGCGTCCGGTGGCAAGCCGGGCCGTAACGGCTCGTTTTTGCTCACGCGTTTCCGGAGGAATCAACCGGAGAATATCCAATGGCGCTGCCTGAATTCACGATGCGCCAGCTGCTCGAAGCTGGCGTTCACTTTGGTCACCAGTCTCACCGCTGGAACCCGAAAATGGCCGATTACATTTTCGGAGCTCGCAACAACATCCACATCATCGACCTCGCCCAGACCGTGCCGCTGATGCACACGGCGCTGCAGGCGGTGAGCGACACGGTCGCCAAGGGCGGCCGCATCCTGTTCGTCGGCACCAAGCGCCAGGCGCAGGACAACGTCGCCGACGCGGCCAAGCGCTGCGCGCAGTATTTCGTCAATTCGCGCTGGCTCGGCGGCACGCTGACCAACTGGAAGACGATCTCGGCCTCGATCAAGCGTCTGCGCCACCTCGACGAGGTGCTGTCCTCGGGCGAGGCGAACTCCTACACCAAGAAGGAGCGCCTGACCCTGCAGCGCGAGCGCGACAAGCTCGATCGCTCGCTCGGCGGCATCAAGGACATGGGCGGTCTGCCCGACATGATCTTCGTGATCGACACCAACAAGGAAGACATCGCGATCCAGGAGGCTCAGCGCCTCAACATTCCGGTCGCCGCGATCGTCGACACGAACTGCGATCCCAAGGGCATCACCTACGTGGTCCCGGGCAATGACGACGCTGGCCGCGCCATCTCGCTGTATTGCGACCTGATCGCGCGCGCCGCCATCGACGGCATCTCGCGCGCCCAGGGCGAGCTCGGCATCGACGTCGGCGCCTCCGCGACGCCGCTGGAAGAGGAGCTTCCGGCTGCTTCGGCCTCGACCTTCCAGGGTCTGCCGGGCCCGCGCGGCACCGCCGACGACCTCAAGAAGCTCACCGGCGTGTCGGGTGCGATCGAGAAGAAGCTGAACGACCTCGGCATCTTCCACTACTGGCAGCTCGCCGAGCTCAATCACGACACGGCGCACCAGATCGGCGAAGAAGTCGGTCTGCCGAGCCGGGCCGATGCCTGGGTCGCCCAGGCCAAGTCGCTCGCCGACGCCTAAGACGACACAACTTGAGTATCTGGCCGGCGTCGCACGCCGGCCATCGCGACTGAGATAGGGTTTTCCTGGCAGCGGACGGCGAAGAGCCATCCGCTGCGTCGCGCTTTGGACAGGCAAAAGGACGTTCAACAATGGCGAATATCACCGCAGCGATGGTGAAGGACCTGCGCGAGTCGACCGGCGCGGGCATGATGGATTGCAAGGCCGCGCTCACTGAGACCGGCGGCGACATGCAGGCGGCGCAGGATTGGCTGCGCAAGAAGGGGCTGTCGAAGGCCGCCAAGAAGGCCGGCCGCGTGGCGGCCGAGGGCCTGATCGGCGCGCTGACCTCGGGCAAGAAGGGCGTGGTCGTCGAGGTCAACTCCGAGACCGACTTCGTCGCGCGCAACGAGCACTTCCAGGGCCTGGTCAAGATGATTGCCCAGGTCGCGCTCGACGTCGGCGCCGACCTCGAGAAGATCAAGGCCGCCAAGGTCGGCAGCATCACGGTCGAGGCCGCGATTGCCGATTCGATCGCGACCATCGGTGAGAACCAGACGCTGCGCCGCGCGGCTGCGCTCGAGGTGAGCCAGGGCGTCGTGTCGAGCTACGTCCACGGCGCGGTCATCGAGGGCGCCGGCAAGCTCGGCGTCATCGTCGCGCTGGAGTCGCCGGGCAAGACCGACGAGCTCGCGGCCCTCGGCCGCCAGCTCGCGATGCATGTCGCCGCCGCCAATCCGCAGGCGATCGATGCCGCCGGTCTCGATCCGGAGATCGTCAAGCGCGAGAAGGACGTGCTCGCCGACAAGTATCGTCAGCAGGGCAAGCCGGAGAACGTGATCGAGAAGATCGTCGAGTCCGGCCTGAAGACCTACTACAAGGAAGTCACCCTGCTCGAGCAGGCCTTCATTCACGATAGCGGCAAGTCGGTTGCCCAGGCGCTGAAGGAAGCCGAGGGCAAGGTCGGCGGTTCGATCAAGGTGGCCGGTTTCGTCCGTTATGCGCTCGGTGAGGGCATCGAGAAGGAAGAGACCGACTTCGCCGCCGAAGTCGCCGCCGCCAGCGGCAAGAAGTAACGACTGAGAACGGTCATGATCCGGCGCGGCCTTCGCGCCGGATCTCAACGCGCGGGATAGGAGAGCATTGGCACATGGCTGAGCCGGTCTATCGTCGCGTCGTGGTCAAGTTGTCCGGAGAATATCTCGCGGGACCGCATTCCTTCGGCATCGACCAGCCGACCGTCGATCGGATCGCCGACGACCTCATCGCAGCCCAGAAGCTCGGCATCGAGATCGCCGTCGTCGTCGGCGGCGGCAACATGGTGCGTGGTGTCGAGGTCTCGTCGCAGGGCGTCTCGCGCGCGACCGGCGACACCATGGGCATGCTGGCCACGGTCATGAATAGCCTGGCCCTGGAAGCCGCATTGCAGCGCAAGGGAGCGCCGGCGGTGGCGCTGTCGGCCTTCGTGATGCCGCAGGTCTGTGAGCTGTTCACGCGCGCTGCGGCGCACAAGTCGCTCGCCGAAGGGCGTATCGTCGTGCTCGGCGGCGGCACCGGCAATCCCTACTTCACGACCGACACCACCGCCGTGCTGCGGGCCGCTGAGATCGGCGCCCAGGCGGTGCTGAAGGCCACCAATGTCGACGGCGTCTACAGCGCCGATCCCAAGAAGGATCCGGCCGCGAAACGCTTCGACCGGCTGACCCATTCCCAGGCCATCGAGGGCGGCTACAAGGTCATGGACGCGACGGCCTTCGCGCTTGCCCGAGAAACATCGCTGCCTATCATTGTGTTCTCCATTGCCGAACCCGGCGCGATCGGCGCGATGCTGCGCGGCGAAGGGCGCGGCACCGTCGTCGCGGGGTGAGATACGGCACCGTCGGTGGCCGGTGTTGGACCAGTCCGGCGCCTGCGGTAGAAGCGTAAGTGACACAGGAATTCGTCCGGGACTCGTCAGGTCCGGCCTTGGGGCCTCCGCTCGGGAGGCCCGGCCCAGCCGGCGAGCGAGAACCGGGTTGCAGGAAAGGAAAGCGTGATGAGCACGGGCAATTTCGACCTCAACGAACTGAAGCGCCGCATGCAGGGCGCGACCCAGGCGCTGAAGCACGAGCTCGGCGGCCTGCGCACCGGCCGTGCCTCGGCCTCGATGGTGGAGCCGGTCCAGGTTGAGGCCTATGGCTCGCACATGCCGCTCAACCAGCTCGCCACCGTCTCGGTGCCGGAGCCGCGCCTGCTCTCGGTGCAGGTGTGGGACCGCTCCATGGTCAAGGCTGTCGAGAAGGCCATCGTGGATTCCAACCTCGGCCTGTCGCCGGCGACCGAAGGCCAGGTGATCCGGCTGCGTATTCCCGAGCTCAACCAGGAGCGGCGCAAGGAGCTGGTCAAGGTCGCGCACAAATATGCCGAGCAGGCTCGCGTCGCCGTGCGCCATGTCCGTCGTGACGGTCTCGACACTCTCAAGAAGCTCGAGAAGAATCACGAGATGTCCGAGGACGATCAGGAGCGCTTCGCCGGCGACGTGCAGAAGGCGACGGACAGCGTGATCTCGGAGATCGACCAGCTGCTGGCGGCGAAGGAAAAGGAAATCCTCACCGTCTGAAGGATGCGCCTGATGTCCAAAGCCGCGGCCCCGGTGACGGAGGCGCCGGACCAGTCCGACGCACCGGCCCATGTTGCCATCATCATGGATGGCAACGGCCGTTGGGCCGCGTCACGCGGCCTGCCGCGCGCGGAGGGACATCGCCGCGGCGTCGAGGCGCTGCGCCGCGTGGTCCGCGCCTGTGATGAGCTCGGCATTCGCTATCTGACGATCTTCTCGTTCTCGTCGGAAAACTGGTCGCGACCCGCCAGCGAGATCGGCGATCTCTTCGGGCTGCTGCGCCGCTTCATCCGCAACGATCTCGCCACGCTGCATCGCGACGGCGTGCGCGTCCGGGTGATCGGCGAACGCACCGGCCTCGAACCCGACATCTGCGCGCTGCTGAGCGAGGCCGAGGAGCTCACCCGCGGCAATACCAAGCTGACGCTGGTCGTCGCCTTCAATTATGGCTCGCGCCAGGAGATCGCCCGCGCGGCCCAGCGTCTCGCGCGCGAGGTCGCCGAGGGCCAGCGCGATCCCGCCTCGATCGATGCGGATGCGCTTGGGGCTTATCTCGATGCGCCCGACATTCCCGATCCCGATCTCATCATTCGAACCAGCGGCGAGCAGCGGCTGTCGAACTTCCTGATGTGGCAGGCGGCCTATAGCGAGCTGGTGTTCGTTCCCATGCATTGGCCCGATTTCGACAAGGCCGCGCTCGAGGGCGCGATCGCCGAGTTCGGCCGGCGTGAACGCCGCTTCGGCGGCCTCGTGGCGAAAACTGCCTCGTGAGCAAACCCGACACCGCAGCCGTGGGAGACGCCGTCAAGGCCGCGCCGGAGCATGAGGCGGCGCCGCCGCGGAAGGCTCCGAGCAATCTCTTGATGCGGATTGCGGCCGCGCTCGTGCTGGTGCCGCTGGCGCTGGGTGCAGCCTATGCCGGCGGCGTGTTCTGGACCGCCTTGGTCACGCTGGTCGCGGTCGGCCTGTATCTCGAATGGCTGATGGTGATCGGCGAGGTCCGCACCGTCAGCGTCGGCACATCCGGTGCGCTCGCCATTGCGATTGCGGGGCTCTGCTGCGCCTTCGGCCTGATCGATGTCGCGGTCGTCGTGCTCGCGGTCGGGCTCATCGCGGCCACGCTTCTTGCCGCCGGCCGCCGTGTCTGGGTCGCGGCAGGCTTCGTCTATGCGGCCGCTGCCGAGCTCGCCTCGGTGCTGGTGCGCTTCGATCAGCAGCAGGGCTGGTACGCGCTGGTGCTGGTGTTCCTCGTGGTCTGGTCCAGCGATATCGGCGGCTATGTCGCCGGACGCAGCATCGGCGGCGTGAGGCTCGCGCCGCGCGTCAGCCCGAACAAGACCTGGGCCGGCGCGATCGGCGGCTTCGTGGCCAGCCTCGTTGCTGCATCGGCCTGGTCGCTCGCCGGCGCCGGCGGGCTTGGCGCGATGCTCGTGCTTGCTGCGGTGCTGTCGGTGGTGTCGCAGCTCGGCGACCTCGCGGAGTCGGCGGTCAAGCGGCACTTCGGCGTCAAGGACTCAAGTCACATCATCCCGGGCCATGGCGGCCTATTGGACCGCCTGGACGGCTATGTCGCCGCGATCGTGTTCGCGGCTCTCGTGGGTTTGCTGCGCGGCGGCCTCGACGGCGTTGGCCGCGGCCTTCTGGTTTGGTGACCGGCGCATCTCGCCGGTCGAGATATTTGGTGAGAACATGAGCGCAGTGCCATTGCGAAACATTAAGGCTGAGACGGCGGAGGTGCGCAGTATCACCGTGCTCGGCGCCACCGGCTCGATCGGCGATTCGACCATGGACCTGTTGCGCGGTGCGCCCGAGCGCTACCGGGTCGAGGCGCTGACCGGCAACAGCAATATCGAGGGCCTGGCCAAGCTCGCCCGCGAGTTCAAACCGCGTTTCGTCGCGGTCGCCGATCCGGCCCGCCTCGGCGAGCTGCGTGAGGCGCTGGCCGGCACCGGCATCGAATGCGGAGCAGGGGAGAGCGCCATCATCGAAGCCGGCGCACGTCCCGCCGACTGGGTCATGGCCGCCGTTTCGGGGGCTGCCGGCCTCAAGCCGGCGCTCGCCGCCGTCGACCGCGGCGCAACCGTCGCGCTCGCCAACAAGGAATGCCTGGTCTGTGCCGGCGATTTCTTCATGCAGCGCGCCGCTGACGCGGGCGCCTGCATCCTGCCGGCCGATTCGGAGCACAATGCGCTGTTCCAGGCGCTGTCCTCGGGCAACCGTGAGGAGCTGGTCCGCGTCATCATCACCGCCTCCGGCGGTCCGTTCCGGACCTGGGCGCCCGCTGACATCGAGCAGGCCACGCTCGCCCAGGCGCTCAAGCATCCGAACTGGAGCATGGGCCAGAAGATCACGATCGATTCGGCCTCGATGATGAACAAGGGCCTCGAGGTGATCGAGGCGTCGTACCTGTTCGCGCTCAG
>NZ_CAFI01000218.1 GCF_000239775.1 Bradyrhizobium sp. ORS 375 | reverse complement strand
CGCTCCGAAGCCGTCCGCGTCCCGCGGCCGCGGAGGTCGCGACGCCTTATCATCACGGGGCGCTGCGCGAGGCGCTGCTGCAGGCCGCCGAGCGCGTGCTGGAGCGGGACGGGCTCGCTGGCCTCACCTTGCGTGCCGTCGCCCGCGAGGCGGGCGTGTCGCACGCGGCGCCGACGCATCATTTCAAGGATCTCACCGGGCTCGTCAGCGAGCTCGCCGCGATCGGCTTCACGCGCTTCAATGCGGCGATGAAGGCGGCGGGCGAGCAGCCGGGCACGCCGGTCGAGCGCGCGATGGCGCGGGCGCATGCCTACGTCGCCTATGCGCAGGCCAATCCCGGCATGTACGGGCTGATGTTCCGCACCGAGCGGCTCGATTATTCACGCCCCTCGCTGCACGAGGCCGCCGAGGCTTCGTTCGCCGGCCTGGCCGGTTCGGTCGCTGCGCGCAGCGAGGGCCAGGTGGGCAACGAGGAGCTGCCGCTGGATCAGGCTGCGGCGATCGCCCGCGCCTGGTCGCTGGTGCACGGCTACACGATGCTGCTGCTCGACGGCCGTCTTGCCGACATTCTGCGTCGCTCGCCCGCGGGCACGACGGCCGATTCGCTGCTCGATGCGATGTTGCGGGCGACCGTGCCGAAGCTGCCGCCGGGCGCGTAGATCGTCGCACCGGAAACCGGGGCGGGGATCATGCGTTGATCATGCATGGCACGATCACCCCGCGCTCCCTGGAGCAAGGCCAATCCGCGCAAGCGCGCCGGCAAGGCCTCCACCCATCTGACCCCGGCCGAGAAGGCCACCGCCAAGGCCCGCGCGCGCCGCGCTGGCCGGCCCTATCCCAATCTGGTCGACAACATGCGCGTCGCCGCCAAGAAGGCGGGCAAGACCAAGACGAGCGGCCGCAAGCGGTCGGCTGCAACGGCCAAAACCAAAACAAGCAAGACGAAAACGGCCAAGACGAAAACGGCCAAGACCAGAACGGCCAAGACGAGATCAGCCAAGACCGGATCGAGGGCCGTGTCGTCTGCAAAGAAGCGTCCCGCCAAGCGCGCCGGCGCCGGCTCCAAGTCGAAAGCGCGCAAGCCCACGCGTCGGGCAAAGGAGAAGGATCCGCGCGGCGGCTTGACTGCAGCGGGACGCCGGGCCTTCGCCGAACGCGACGGCGCGCAGCTGAGGCCGGGTGTCACCAAGCCGATGTCGGAGATGACGCCACAAGACATGCGCCGCAAGGGCAGCTGGGCGGTCCGCTTCTACGGCCGCGATCCCCTGCCGCCGCTGCTCGACGCCAAGGGCCGGCCGACGCGGCTGGCGCTGTCGGCGCATGCCTGGGGCGAGCCGGTGCCACGGACGGTCGCCGCCGCGCGAAAGATTGCCGCGAA
>NZ_CAFI01000219.1 GCF_000239775.1 Bradyrhizobium sp. ORS 375 | reverse complement strand
CTGGCTGACGGTGCGGAAGATCGACTTCGCCGCCGCCGGATCGCCGCTGACGCTCTGCGCCAGCTTGGCGTAGCGCGCATTGGCGCGCACCACGGCGCCGCCGCGGTCGACGGTCGCGATCGCCATCGGCGTGTGGTCGAAGAAGCGCATGAAGCGCACCTCGGCGGCGCGCTCCGGATCGGAGCGCTCGTCGCGGGCGCGGCTGATGACCAGGGTGCGCGAGGCGCCGGGCTTGCCGTCGGCGCCGAAGGCGAGCTTGTGATAGAGCCGCGCCGGCATGGTCTTGCCGCCGCGCATCTTCAGGTCGATGTCGAACACCTCGGTGCGCACCTCGCCGGGCACCGCGACGATCGAGGTCAAGAGCGAGGCGCCGTCGCCGGAGACGACGTCGGCGAGCTTCAGCCCGCCGGAACCGATCTCGGCGAGATCGTAGTCGAGCCAGTTGGCGAGCGTGGCGTTGACGTAGACCAGGCTGCCTTCCGGATTGACCGAGAAGAAGCCGCACGGCGCATGGTCGAGATATTCGATCGCGTGCTGCAGCTCCTGGAACACGTCCTCCTGGCGCTCGCGATCCCGGGTGATGTCGGCGATCGACCACACCGCGTAGCGGGCGTAGCGCTTGGTCTGGCCGAGCGGACGTACGCGCATGCGCAGCCAGCGGCCCTGGCCGCCTTCGGAGGCGGTGATCCGCACCTCCTCCTGCTGCCGCTTGCCCTCGCGCGCCGCCTTCAAGAGGCGGAACACGGCTTCGGAGACGTCGGGATTGCCGATGAAGACGCGCTCCACCGGGCGCGCCTCCTGCGCGCTCGCAGCTCCGGTCATGCTGAGATAGGCGGCGTTGGCGTAGACGACGTGGCCCCGCGCATCGGTCACCGCAAGCCCGTCGAACGCGTGATCGGCGATCGCGCCCATCACAGGATCATCGGTTGACTTGTCGGCAAAGCGGACGATGCCGGCGGCGAAGGCGAACAGGTTGAACAGCCCGACGGTGGCGAGCAGCGACAGCAAGCCGAGGATGTAAGGCTGCGCCTGGTTGCGGCCGATCGTCATCAGCGCGATCGCGACCGCGACGAGGCCGAACGCCACCAACAGGATCAGCAGAATGCTGCCGCTGCGGCGCGGCCGCTCCGGCAGGTTCACCTGGTCCGGTGACGCTTCGTTGTCTTTCTCGGCGCTCATGGCTTGAGGACGCGACCTGTCGGCTGGGAGCCCCAGCCTGTTCACGCGGCTCCCGCTTCCACCTGCCTGAATCGACGGGTCAAGCGCAAGCCCGTCAAGCCGATATTCCATGATTTATCCGTATTTTGCGGCCCGTTCCGGGACCGAATCGATTGTCATCGCGGACGCCCCGAGAGGTTGCGCCGCAGCCCCATCACGTAGCCGATGATCTCCGCGACCGCATGATAATGTTCCACCGGGATCTCCTCGTCGATCTCGACAGTGGCATACAGCGCGCGCGCCAGCGGCACGTTCTCGACGATCGGAATGTCGTGCGCCTTGGCGATCTCGCGGATCTTGAAGGCGATGTTGTCGACGCCCTTGGCGACGCAGACCGGCGCCGACATGCCGCGCTCGTAGGACAGCGCCACCGAATAGTGGGTCGGGTTGGTGATGATCACGGAGGCCTTGGGAACCGCCGCCATCATGCGCTTCTTCATGCGCTGCTGGCGGATCTGCCGGATGCGGCCCTTGACGTGCGGGTCGCCTTCCGACTGCTTGAACTCCTCCTTCATCTCCTGCAGCGACATCTTCTGGCGCTCGTACCACTGCCGGTACTGGAACAGATAGTCGCCGATCGCGACCAGCGCGAGCAGCGCGACCACCGAGCCCATCAGATGCGTGGTCAGCGAGATCGTCACGCCGAGCAGCTCGGCGACGTCCATGTGCAGCAGCGATTCCAGCCGCAGCCGCTCCGGCCACAGGATCATCACCATGACCGTGCCGAGCAGCACCAACTTGAAGAGACCCTTGGCGAAGTTGGCCGCGGCCTGCTTGCCGAACAGCCGCTTGGCGCCGGCGAGCGGCGAGATCTTGCTCAGGGAAGGCTTCAGCGGCTCGCCCGACCACACCAGGCGGTGCTGCATCATGTTGCCTGCGACCGCGGCCAGCATCACCATCAGGATCGGAACCCCGATCGCGGCGATGACGGCGAAGGACAGGCTGCGCGCCAGCGCCAGCAGCCCGGCGCCGTCGGTATGGATCATCCAGGAATTGGCGATGAGATTGCGCATCGGCACAAGCACGGCGGTGCCGATCGAACCGGAGAAGCTCGTCATCACCAGCGTCGCCGCGGCGATCACGAACCAGGTGTTGAGCTCCTGGCTCTTGACGACGTCGCCACGCTCCAGCGCCTGGTCGAGGCGTTTTTGCGTCGGGTCTTCTGTTTTGTCCTCGGTATCACCCTCCTCGGCCATCGGTCAGGCTCCCCTCACCGCGGCATCAGCTCGTGGAGGACGCCTTCGAAATAGCCGAGAAACGTGCCCATCATCGCGGTCAGCACCAGGGCGAAGATGAGAAATCCGATCAGGATCGAGAGCGGCGCGCCGACGAAATAGACCTGCATCTGCGGCATCAGCCGCGCCAGCACGCCAAGCCCGATGTTGAAGACCAGACCGAACACCAGGAATGGCGCCGATAATTGCAGGCCGATCTTGAAGGCCGCCGCAAAGGCCTTGGTCGCCAGCGAGGCGACGTCGCCGCTGGGAATGAGCTCCCCAGGTGCGAAGATCTTGTAGCTGTCGCTCAACGCGGCAATGACCAGGTGATGGCTGTCGGTCGAGAACAGCAATGTCACGCCGAGCATGGTGAGAAAGTTGCCGATCAGGACGCCCTGCTGGCCCTGCGTCGGATCGACCGCGGTGACGAAGCCGAGCCCCATCTGCTGCGCGATCACCGAGCCCGCGACCTGCAGCGCCGACAAGGTCACCCGCGCGGTGGCGCCGAGCACGATCCCGATCACGATCTCGTGCACCATCATGACGACCAGCGGCGACAGCGCCTGCAGATCGACCTGATAGGCTTGCCGGTTGAGCGGCAGCACGATCATCGTCAGCAGCAGCGCGGTCGCGAGCTTGATGCGGACCGGAATGTTGACCTCGCCGAGACCCGGCAGCAGCATCACCATCGCCGCGATGCGCGCGAAGGCGAGCATGAACACCGCCGCCAAGGTCGGAAGAAACGAGATGTCGATGCGCATCGTCTGCGGTCCCGGCGCCGCCGGCCGCAAGCTGCGGCACGCCGGTCTGCAGAGCGCCAAGCCAAGAGGCCGTCAGCGCCCGATCGAAAAGAGCAGCGCCCCCCGCACCGCTCCTCACGACCGGTCGCAGCGCCCTTTTAAGGGACAGCTCTGCCGCGCCGGACATTGCCTCATCCGCCGATGATTCGCGACGAGATCCGCATCATGTGCTGATGCAGCGCATCGGCCATGAACGGCAGCCCGAGCAGCAGCGTAACGAAGATCGCGATGATCTTCGGAACGAACACCAGCGTCTGCTCCTGGATCTGGGTGAGCGCCTGGAACAGCGAGACGACCACGCCGACGACGAGCCCGACCACCATCAGCGGCGAGGACACCAGCACGATGGTCCAGATCGCATCGCGCGCCACATCGAGCGTTTCGGCTCCGGTCATGTCCTGTCGTCCCTGATGATCGCGGGCGCCGTTCGAGCGCCTCCTGTTGCATACGGCTCCGGCTCATCCGGCCCCGCAGATCGTGTGACGTGACGCGCGCCGGCGCGTCACGTCGTCAGCGCTCGCAGGCGAGCTCAGATCGTCATCTTCATTACGTCTTCATAGGCCTGGATCACGCGGTCGCGCACCGACACCAGCGTCGACACCGCAACGTCGGTCTCGGCAACAGCGGTGACCACGTCCATCACGTTCGCCTTGCCCGAGGCCATCGCGACCGCCTGGCTGTCGGACTTGCGCCCGCTCTCCACGACGCTGCCGATCGCATCCTTCAGCACCGAGCTGAAGGACGGACCACCCTTGTCGGCGCCGGCGCCATTGCCGAGGACGTCGCGCACGCGGGCGAGACCACCGAACGCGCCGCCCGACCCGCTGGTATCGAGCACGCGGGCGGAATTCGCATAGGCATTCGCTGCGGAAATTGGGGAGGCCATGACTTTCGTTCCTGTCCTAGGTCTTCAGAATGTCGAGCGTTCGTTGGATCATGCGGCGGGTGGCGCCGATGATGTTCAAATTCGCCTCGTAGGACCGCTGTGCATCACGCATGTCGGTCATCTCGATGAGCGGATTGACGTTGGGGTACTTGACATTGCCGGACGCGTCCGCGGCCGGGTTACTGGGGTCGTATTTGACGCGGAACGAAGACTGATCGGGCACCACCTTGCCGAGCGTCACGACCTTGGCGTCGAGCGCGCGGTCGAGAGCCGAGCTGAAGGTCGGGACCTTGCGGCGATAGGGATCGCCGCCGGCCTTGGCGGCGGTGGAATCGGCATTGGCGATGTTCTCGGAAATGACGCGCATCCGCCCGGCCTGCGCGCGCAGGCCTGACGTCGCGATGGTCATCGAGCGCAGGAAATCGCTGGAATCGTTTGCCATGCGTGTCGGTCTCCGTCCTCAAGATCTCGGGCTCAGCCCTTGCCGATCGCCGTCTTCAACAGATGCAGGCTCTTGCCGTAGAGCGATGTCGCCGCGGCGTAGTCCATCTGGTTGGCGGACACCTTCAGCATCTCTTCCTCGAGGCTGACGGCATTGCCCGCCGGCCGCGTCTGAAATCCCACCTTGCGGTTCTGGTCGAAGCTCGCGCTGCCGCCGGACGACGGCGCGATGTGCGAAGCGCTGGTGCGCGTCAAGGACAGCGAGGCGAAACCTCCGACCGCATGCCCGGTCGAATCGAATTTCGGCTCGACCAGATCCTTGGGCTTGAAGTTCGGCGTGTCCGAGTTGGAGACGTTTTCGGACAGCACGCGCTGGCGCTCCTGGTGCCACTGCATCTTGGTGCGCAACGCCGACAGCACGGGAAGATCATTGATGGACATGGCGGCGCTCGGTTGTGTCCGACTACCGGACGGATTCGATAGGTAGAAATTGCCGTGCATATGGTTAATGGAGAGTTAAGAAAGGCCAGGTCGCCCCCCGGGACTATCCCGGGGTTTTGACACTTTCTTAGGAAAGTGCGGGGCTTTCGATTGATCGATGCACCAATCCGGGACGGTGGGCGCAGCCAAGAAGTCGTTTTGGCCCGGCCGATTCATGGGTTATTAAGATACCGAGCGGCAGATCCTGCCGTTTTGCGTTAACGGGTTGGTTCCGGTTCTGAAGGCCTCGTTCACTGACGCTTGCGTGTTGGCAGACTTGCGTGTCGGCAAACTTGCGTGTCGGACAGGAGAGACTTCGAAAGGACGCGGTATTTGCCGGGGACAGAGATGCAGGCGCTGACGTTCTTTTTTGCATTCGTAGCCGTGCTGGCGTTGATCGGCCTTGCCGCATGGCTGGTCCGTCGATTCGCCGGCAATCGCCTCGGCACCAATCCGAATCGCGGCCGCATGCCCCGGCTCGCCGTGATCGATGCAGCCGCCGTCGACGGCCGCCGCCGCCTCGTGCTGGTGCGTCGGGATAACATAGAGCATCTCCTGATGATCGGCGGGCCGACCGACATCGTGGTCGAGTCCAACATCGTGCGCGCGATGCCGGCACGCGAGCAGCTGCCGCAGCGGCCGGGCCTCAATGCCGATCAGCCCGCGGCACGCATCGCGCCGGTGCAGGACATGCCGACCTGGAATGAACCCGAAACCAAGCCCGAGCCGGCCGAGCTGGCCGAGGCGCCGGTTCCGGAACTGCCGCAACGTCCGCAGCGTCCATCGTTCATCGACGAGGTCCGCCGCACCGCCCCGGCCGCCGCCGAGCGGCGCGAGCCGCCGCCGCCCTTCCCACCG
>NZ_CAFI01000220.1 GCF_000239775.1 Bradyrhizobium sp. ORS 375 | reverse complement strand
GCCGAGCTCGGCCAGCGCGTCCGCCGCATGCGCCTCGATCTCGAACCAGATCTTGAACCGGGTCTGCGGTTCCCAGATCGAGGCCATTTCGGGACGGGTATAGCGGGGGATCATCGACGGCTCTCCAGGCGGGAGGGAAGGTGGGCGGACCATCGCGGTCGCGCCAGCATTTTACGCCGCGCTTTACCAGAGCCGCCGGGGCGACACAAACGGCGGGTTTTCGGCCACCGGTAACGAGTTTCGATGTATTATAATACCAATTTCTAAAATCGTGCTGACAGATATTGAAATCTGTCAGCGCGATGGTGTATGTTGTGTTCATGATCAATTAGCACTGTCTGACCTCTGGGGTTCAGCGGCTTCACCTGCGAAGGACCGCTTCGATGAAGATTGAAAAGCGATTGCTACACTCACAATTTCAGAACTGGCTGAATCTCCAGGTTGCCCGTCACCTGGAGGCGCAAGCCGCCAAATTTCGCGCGCCGTCTGCCGAATTGGCTGAGCCGATCCAGATCAAGGCGCACACGACGGACGCCGATATGGTGCACGCATGAATGAGGCCGTGGTTCTGACATCCGAGCGCATCCTCGAAGTCACCGAGGACGTGTTGCGCCGTTACGGGCTCGCCAAAGCGACGGTCGTCGACGTCGCGAGAGCGCTCGATGTCAGCCACGGCTCCGTCTACCGGCACTTTCCGAGCAAGGCGTCGCTGCGCGAGGCGGTAGCCAAACGCTGGCTCGAACGCGTCAGCAAGCCGTTGGCGCAGATCGCCGCGGAGCCGGGTCCGGCGCCCGTGAAGCTGGAGCGCTGGCTCCGCGAGCTGTTCGACGCCAAGCACAAGCGGGTCTGCGAAGACCCGGAAATGTTCGCGACCTACCTGACCCTGGCGCGCGAGGCCTGCTCGGTGGTCAAGGCGCACAAGCAGGACCTGATCGCCCAGGTCGAGGGCATCATCGCCGAGGGCGTCGCCCAAGGCGCGTTCGACGTCGCCGATCCCAAGATCGCGGCTGCCGCGATCTTCGATGCGACGCGCAGCTTCCACCACCCCGCCCACGCTGACGAATGGGCCGATTGCACCTGCTCGACCCGTGTCGACGCCGTGCTGACCCTGTTGTTGCGCGGGCTGGCGGCGCGTTAGCTGCGCGTAGATGGGGTAACGGGCGGACCACCCGAGCGTCCCGCTCGCTGCGGCGCGATTTATAAGCGCGCTCGCGAGACGCTCGGGTGGTCCGCCCGTTACCCCATCGGACGGGCTAGTGCGGGCGCCGTTAGCCGTGTGGCGACACTGTCTCACCACGTCATTGCGAGCGTAGCGAAGCAATCCAGGGTGGTGGGCGGGACTCCGGATTGCTTCGCTGCGCTCGCAATGACGAGTGGAGAAAGCTTGCTCGCCCATGAGCAGCCTGCGGGGATGAGCTGTACTACAGATCCGTCAGGCCGCTGGTGACCGCGAGGCGCACCAATTGCGCATCCGTCTGCATCCCCGTCTTCGCCTTCACCAGATAATGATAATTCTGCACCGTCTTGACGCTGAGATGCAGGTTAGCGGCGATCTGCTCCGTGGTCAGGCCCGACGCGAGCTGGCGCAGAATCTCGATTTCCCGTTCGCCGAGCCGGTCGAGTACCGTGCGAACAGGATCGAGGCTGTCCGCGGCCAGCACATGGGCGACGTCGTCGCTCAGCGCACGCTCGCCGCGGATCACCATCCGGATGGCGCGCACCAGCGACGAGGGCTCGCTGCTCTTGGTGACGAAGCCGCTCGCGCCGGCGGCGAACGCCGCCTTCACCAGCGGCGCTTCGCCATGCATCGAGAACACCAGTATGCAGGCGCGGTTGTCGCGGGCGCGGATGTTGCGGATGGCCTCGAGGCCGCTGGCACCCTTCATCGAGATGTCGAGCACGACCACGTCGGGCGCGTGCGCCTTGAACGCGGCATAAGCGGCCGCGGCGCTGTCGGCTTCGGCGATGACGCGAAAGCCGTCCTGGCTCTCCAGCACGCGGCGATAGCCCTGGCGCACGACCGGGTGATCGTCGACCAGCAGAATCGAGATGCCGGGCTCGGCCATGTCTCAGGCCGCCAGCGGGATCGTGGCTGACACGCTGAGTCCGCGCGCCGCGGGTTCGATCGAGAGCGAGCCACCAACCGCAGCGATGCGCTCGCGGATGCCGGTCAGGCCGAAACCGCCGGACTGAGTGAGCTGCGCCGCGTCGCCGCCGCCATCATCCTCCACGGAGATCACCAGCGCGCTCTCCGGTCCGGAGCGCCGCTCGACGCGCAGCGACACCTCGCGTGCGTCGGTGTGGCGCAGCGCGTTGGTCAGGCATTCCTGCGCCATGCGATAGGCGGTGACTGCGACCGGTCCCTGGATGTCGGCGAGATCGCCATGCAGGTCGAGCCGGATCGCAGGGCGCGCGGCATGCTGATAGTTCTGCGTCAGCGCGACGAGGCCGGCTTCGAGCCCGAGCTCCTCGGCGAGCGGCCGGCGCAACCGGCTCAACGTGCCGCGCAGGCAGGCCATCAGATGGCTGACGGATTGCGTGATCATCCGCGCATCCTGTGCCACCTGATCGTTGCGCTCCTTGCCGGCGCTCTCGATCGTCGAGGCAAACGCAAGGATTGCGGTGAGGTTCTGGCCGAACTCGTCGTGCAGCTCGCGGGCGAGCGCGCGCCGCTCCTCGTCGCGGATGTCGAGCAGGCGCTCGGTCAAGGCTGCGCGCTGCTCGTTGGCCTGGGCCAGCCGATCGCCGAGCTCGCCGACGGCGCGGCCGATCATGGCAAGCTCCATCGAGCGGAAGCTCGGCAGCGCTGGTCGGTGCTCACCCTCGGCCATGCGCTGCAGCGCGGAGACGATGCTACGCGCCGGCGCCAGTGCATGCGCGATGGCCAGTGAGGCCAGCACGCCGATCGCCACCGCCATGGCCAGCGCCACCCCAAAGCTGTCCTGGATGCGCTGCCAGGCGAGCTGGATCGCAGCGTCGGGATCGGCGATCGCGGAGACGGTTCCCGCCGTCGTGGCGCGGGCGCTGATCGCCTGCGCGACCGCGGCGTGGTCGCCGAGGATCGTTTCCACCAAGCCTGAGAACCAGCGCGGCGGCGACTCGCCGAGGCCCTTGCTCTGGCCGCACAGCGGCTTCTCGAAGGCGGCCTCCGGCTTGAACTGCACACAGATGCCCGGCGCGATCAGCTTCATCGTCTCGGTCGTGCGCCAGTCGGGCACCGGCAGCAGATGGTCGCGCGTCCGGTTGCTGCGCAACAGCAGCTCGCGCCAATACAGCGCCTCCAGCGCTTGCGACACGCGATCGGCGCTCGCAGCCGTGGCGCGGTCGACGCTGCGATAGGCATCGACCGTGACCCAGACCGCCGCGGCGGCGAGGCACAGCATCACGATCAGCGCAAGCCGCGCGATCAGCTGGAGCACAAGGCGCATGCAATCCTCCACGGGGTCTGCCGAAGCGTAACAACGGGCCGGTGCGTCGCCAAGCGAATGCACCGCAACAAGCGGCAGGTTGGGAAATTTTCCCGAGAGCCCCGAGGCAGATGTCTTTGGACGCTGTTCCGCCGCTCTGCTTAACTTGGCTGCGAAAGCGCCGGACGAAACGGCCGCATCGGGGAGTGCCTGCATGAGCGTGGTCAGCAATACCGACCGAGTGGAACCCACGCGTGATCCCGCCGAGCGCGGCCCGCTGCTGCTCTGGATGATCTTCACCGGGCTGACCGTGTTCGCCGCCGTGGTGCTGGCCCGCTACGGTTATTTCCATCTGATGGTCGCCTCCGACCGCACCTACCTCTCCAGCGTCATCGCCGTGCTCTATGTCGCGACCTGCTGTCACTGCTTCTGGCGCACGCGCGCCATTGCGCGCGAGGCCGATGCCGCCAGGCGCTGCCGCGCCATCCTGATCGGCCTCGACGCCGAGCGCGCGCTCGAGCCGGATGCGCAATTGCTGCCGAAAGGACTCGTCACCAACCACATCAAGAGCCTCGTCACCAAGGCCAGGACACAAGGGGCAGGGCGGCTCGACCAGACGCTGCTGCTGCGCACGCTGGCCGACCGGCTGCGCGGCTCCAACGGCTTCGGCGGCTTTGCCTCGGACACGCTGATGAAGCTCGGCCTGCTCGGCACCATCATCGGCTTCATCATCATGCTGGCGCCGATCGCCGGCCTCGACGTCAACGACAAGCTGGCGATGAAATCCTCGATGGGCCTGATGAGCGACGGCATGGCGGTGGCGATGTACACCACGCTCGCAGGCCTCGTCGGCTCGATCCTGGTGCGCATCCAGTACTACATGCTCGATGCCGCGACGGGGCGCGTGTTCTCCGACGCCGTCATGCTCACGGAAACGCGGGTGACGCCGCGGCTCGAGCGTGCCATGGAACGCGCGATGGAGCGCGCGGAGCAGGGCGCATGATGGACGATTTCGGGCTCTATCCGCGCGAGGAGCAGTTCGATCCGTTCAGCGTCATGCTGTTTAAGGCGTTGCAGATCGTCGCGTTCTTCTTCTTCATCGCCGTGCTCGCGATCTCGCCCGACGCCAAGGACGGTAAGGTCGACAGCAAGGCCGAGTTCCTGATCACGATGGACTGGCCGGACAATCATCCCGACGATCTCGACCTGTTCGTGCAGGATCCCGTCGGCAACATCGCCTGGTACCGGCATCGCGAGGCCGGCTTCCTCACGCTCGACCGCGACGACCGCGGCGGCGCCAACGATTTCATCCTGGTCAATGGGTTGAAGATCCCGTCGCCGATCCGCGAGGAGATCGTGACCATCCGGGGCATCGTCGCCGGCGAATACACCGTCAACATCTCGCATTTCCAGAACGTCAGCGGCGCGCCCGTCGAGGCCAAGGTGAAGGTGCAGAAGCTCAACCCGACCGCGCAGGTGATCTTCGACGACAAGGTCGTGATGGACCATTCCGGCGACGAGAAGACCGCGCTGCGCTTCAAGCTGGATGCCACGGGCAAAGTGATCGACGTGCAGCGCCGGCCGAAATCGCTGCTGGAGACCTTTCGGAATGTCCGCGCCAACGGCGCCGACCTCGATCCCAAGACCGGCGTCAGGATGATCAGGCGATGATGAGCAGCCTCCAGACCGTCATCGTCACGCTATCCGTGTGCTACGCGCTGATCGGCGCGCTGCTGTTGCTGGTGCTGGTCTATGCGCGGCTGCCATGGCCCGTGAAGGCGATCGCGGTCGTCGTCACCAGCGCGTTCTATGTCGGCAGCTTCGTCGGTGCGCGCGGCCTGCTCGGCTGGGCCAGCATCGACCGGCTGCCGAAGGCCTTCAAGGTGCTGCAGGTGCGGATCGTCGATCCGCACAGCGTCGAGGGCGATCCCGGTGCGGTCTATCTGTGGGTCGAGCGGCTCGACGACGACAACCGGCCGAGCGGCGTGCCGCGCGCCTATCGGATTCCCTACAGCGACACGCTCGCCGAAAAAGCGCAGCACGCCGCCGATCAGATCGCCGCCGGCCATCTGCAGGGCGGCCGCGCCGCCGATTTCGGCACCGGCGACGGCGGCATCATCGACGCCGCGCGCGAATACATCCTGCCCAAGACCATCATCGAGACCGCCGGCGGCGATCCCTCCACCGGCGAGTTCAAGGCAGCGAAGAATGCCGGCGACGGCGTCTCCTTCACCCCGCTGCTGCCGCCGCGCATGCCGCCGAAGGACGAGCAGTGAGGGATCGATGCGGAAGAGATGTCCATGGACAGCCGATGACACACCGTCATTGCGAGGAGCGAAGCGACGAAGCAATCCAGAGTCCCAACCCGGCCCCTGGATTGCTTCGCTACGCTCACAATGACTGCGGAGAATGACTGCGGCGCAAGCGGTGAAATTGCCAATTTCGTTTGATCAAGCTAGGCTCAGGATCATTCGTTGATCCACCCGAATGCGCGTTTCATTTGCTGATTGAATCTCGAGGGAGCATTGCCGTGCGCAAGCTGACGATCGCGCTCGCCGTTGCGTTGCTGTGGCCGACCGGACCGGCCCTGGCCTGGTGGGACGAAGGCCACATGCAGATCGCGTATCTGGCCTACAAGAAGCTGTCTCCGGCGGCGAGAGACAGGGCCGACGCTCTGCTCAAGCTCAATCCCGACTACGCGAGCTGGATCGCCGGCGCGCCTGCGGGGCAGGAGAAGCTCTACGCCTTCGTGCACGCGGCGACCTGGCCCGACGACATCAAGATGAAGCCGGACTATTATGACGACCAGGTGACGGATTCGACGGCGAAGCAGCTCGTGCCGTACGGCCATCTCAAGCACGCCTACTGGCACTACAAGGACACGCTGGTCTCGGCCGACGATACGCCGCTGCCGCGGCCGGATGCGGTCGACGCGGTGTCGCAGCTCAAGCTGATGATCGCCAAGCTGCCCGCAAACACCGACGCTTCGGAGGCCCTGCGGTCGTACAGTCTGAGCTGGACGATCCACCTCGTCGGAGACCTGCACCAGCCGCTGCACGCCGTCGCGCGCTATTCGGCCGCGCTTCCCGACAAGGGCGGCGACCGCGGCGGCAACGAGTTGCAGGTCGTCGCCGCCAACGGCGAGACGCAGAATCTGCACGCTTATTGGGACGGCATCTTCGGCGGCTATTCCACGGTGTTCGGCGCGATCTTCGATGCCGACCAGCGCGGCGGCCTGTCGACTGTCACGCCCGATGCCGGCAAGGCGCAGATCATCGACCCCGCGGTCTGGGCGCAGGAAAGCTTCGACCTCGCCAAGACCGTCGCCTACGCCCCGCCGGTGCGCGCCGACAAGCAGCCGGTCGAACTCACGCGCGAGTACGAGACCAACGCCCGCGATCTCGCCCGCAAGCAGGCCGCGCTCGCCGCCGCGCGGCTCGCCAACCTGCTCGAGGTGCTGCTGCGGTAGAGCCGCCTGCGTCTCACGGCGCCCGCGTCGGCCGGACGACGATCTCGTTGACGTCGACATCGTCGGGTTGCGTGATGGCATAGCGCACGGCGCGGCCGATCGCGTCCGGCTGCAGGGCAATCGCGCGGTAGCTGCGCATCATCTCGGCTGCGGTCTCGTCGGTGATGGTGCTGGCCAGTTCGCTTTCCACCACGCCCGGATGGATGCAGGTGACGCGCAGCTTCGCATTTTCCTGCCGGAGCCCGTCCGAGATCGCCCGCACGGCGTGCTTGGTCGCGCAGTAGACGGCGGCCGTCGGCACGACCTGCAGAGCGCCGATCGAGGCGATGTTGACGATGTGTCCGGAGCCGCGGGCCAGCATGCCGGGCAACACCGCCGCGATGCCGTTGAGCACGCCCTTGATGTTGACGTCGACCATGCGATCCCATTCGTCGACCTTCATCGCGGCCATCGGCGACAGCGGCATGATGCCGGCATTGTTGATCATGACGTCCACGTGCCCCCAGAAGGCGCGCGCAGCCTCGGCAAAGGCCGCGACGTCAGCGCGGCTGGTCACATCCAGCGCCCGAACCTCGGCGGTTCCGCCGGCCGCGCGCAACTCG
>NZ_CAFI01000221.1 GCF_000239775.1 Bradyrhizobium sp. ORS 375 | reverse complement strand
CGATGTCGGTCGATCTCTACATCGATCGCGTCGTGCGCGGCGCACGCGCCGTCGTCGTGCGCTGTCTCGGCGGCCTCGACTATTGGCGCTACGGACTGGAGCGGATCGCCGCGGTGTGCCGCAGCCGGAACATCCTGTTTGCGGCTCTGCCGGGCGATGATCGCGCCGATGAGCGGCTGGATGCACTGTCGACCTTGCCGCTAGCGGCCACCTCACAGCTCTACGGCTATCTGCACGAGGGCGGCATCGGCAATGCGCGCGAATGCTTGCGTTATCTTGCCACGCTGCTCGGCCGCCAGGCGCAGGTCGTGCAGCCCGCGGCGATCGGCTCGATCGTCGGCTTCGTGCCCGATCGCGGCGCCGTCGCCATCGATGATCTCTGCTGCTCCGACGATTCCAGGCCGGCCGCCCTGATCACCTTCTACCGCGCCAGCCTGCTCGCCGCAGATACCGCAGGGATTGCGGAGTTGATGCGGGCCCTCGAGCGGGAAGGGCTTGCGGCCGTTGCGATCGCCGTGACCAGCCTGAAGGACCCGTCCATCGTCGAGCCGCTTGCGCGCCTGATCCAACGGCGGCGGCCCGCGATCATCCTCAACGCCACCGCGTTCTCCGCTTTGCGCGAGGATGGCAGCACCGTGCTGGATGTCGCCGACGCGCCGGTGCTGCAGGTCATTCAGGCGCAGAGCGGCGAGGACGCCTGGGCGTCATCATCGCGCGGCCTGTCGCCGACCGACCTCGCCATGAACGTCGTGCTGCCCGAGCTCGACGGACGGCTGCTGGCGCGGACCATCGCCTTCAAGGGCGAGGCGGCGGTTGACGAACGTCTGCAATTCGGCGCTATGCGGCATGTCCCGCAGCCTGATCGCATCGCCCATGTCGCGCAGCTTGCGGCACGATGGGCTCGCCTGCGCTCGCTGCCGGCCCGCGAGCGCCGCGCCGCGCTGATGTTGTCCGACTATCCGGCGCGCGGCGGCCGTCGCGGCTACGCGGTCGGTCTCGATACCAGCGCGAGCGCGGCGGCCATTGCAGCGCTGCTGGCGCAGGCGGGATACGATCTCGGCGACGCGCCTCCGACTGCTGCCGACGTCGAAGCGCTGCTGCGTGACGAAGCCGATGAGCTCGTCGTGCCGCTTGCGGACTATCAGAGCGTGCTCGCGCGGTTGCCCGGCGATCTGCAGCGCGCGTTGCAGGGCGATTGGGGGGCGGCGGATGCCGACCCGGCGTGTCGCGACGGCGCGTTCCGTTTTCAGGTGCTGCGCGCCGGCAAGCTGTCGATCGTGCTGCAGCCCGATCGCGGCAGCCGCGCCGATCGCAAGTCCGGCTATCATGATACGACCGTGCCGCCCCGGCATGCCTATGTCGCGCTCTACGCGCATCTGCGCGAGATCGAGTGCATCGACGCGCTCATCCATCTCGGCGCCCATGGCACGCTGGAATGGCTGCCGGGCAAGGCGCTGGCGCTGTCGCGCGATTGCTGGCCCGAGGCCGTGCTTGGGCCGCTGCCGGTGATCTATCCGTTCATCGTCAACAATCCCGGCGAGGCCATGCAGGCCAAGCGGCGGCTGGCGGCGCTGACGCTCGGGCACCTGACGCCGCCCTTGTCGCAAGCCGGTCTGCACGGTCCGCTGCGCGAGCTGGAAGGCCTGGTCGAGGAATATGCCGAGGCCGATGGGCTGGACAAGCGCCGCCTGAGGCTGCTGGAAGACGAGATCATCGCGCGCGCCTGGCAGAGCGGCCTCGCGGCGGATTGCGGGCTCGACCGCACGATGAGTGGACGCGAAGCGATCGCGCAGCTCGATGCGCAACTATGCGACATCAAGGAGCTGGCGGTGCGCGACCGTCTGCATGTGTTCGGCCAGGCGCCGGATGCAGCTGCCAGCGCGCTGCTGAGCGACGCGATCGTGGCGGCCGCGGACGGCGCCGTCGATCGCGACGAGGTGAACACGCGGATACGCGCGAGCGCATCGGCCGAGGCCGGCGCCTTGCTGGCTGCGCTGGAGGGCCGCCGCGTCGCGGCAGGTCCCGCCGGCGCGCCGAGCCGTGGCCGCCTCGATGTCCTGCCCACGGGGCGTAATCTGACCGCGATCGACCCGCGCGCCATTCCGACGCGCACCGCCGTGCTGGTCGGTGCGCGCGCGGCCGATGAGGTGATCCGGCGCTATCTGCAGGAGCATGGCGACTATCCGCGGGCCCTGGTGCTCGATCTCTGGGCCTCAGCGTCGCTGCGGACCGGCGGCGATGATCTCGCCCAGGCGCTGGCCTATCTCGGCGTGCGGCCGCGCTGGGACCACAATTCCAATCGCGTGACCGGCATCGACGTGCTGCCGCTGGCGGTGCTCGATCGTCCACGCATCGATGCGACGTTGCGAATTTCCGGCCTGTTCCGCGATCTGTTCGAGGCGCAGATCGCGCTGTTCGATCTCGCCGTACAGACCGTCGCTGCGCGCGACGAGGATGACGCCGACAATCCGCTCGCCGCCGCGCGTCGCCGCGGAGAAAGTCTTGCGCGCGTGTTCGGCGGCGCGCCCGGCAGCTATGGCGCCGTTGCCGCCGATCTCGCGCTCGGTATGGCCTGGGACAGCCGCGCGCGGCTCGGCGAGGCCTATCTCGACGGTACGGGCTTCAGCTTCGGCGGAGCGCATGACCATGTGCCGGCCTCGGACGCGTTCCGGGCCCGCGTCCGCAGCGCCGACGCGCTGGTGCACACCCAGGACGATCGCGAGCGCGACCTGCTCGATGGCGAGGAGGTGGCCGATTTCGCCGGCGGGTTCGCCGCCGCTGCGGCGTCGCTCGGCGCGTCACCCGCGCTGCTGCATCTCGACACCAGCCGGCCCGATCAGCCGAAGGCGCGGACCTTCAGCGAGGAGATCGCCCGCGTCGTGCGCGGCCGCCTCACCAACCCGCGCTGGCTCGCAGGCATGCTCGGTCATGGCCACCGCGGCGTCGCCGAGATCGCGCAAGGCGTCGACGCGCTCTATGCATTCGCCGCGACCTCCGACACGGTGCCGGAGCATCTGTTTGATCTGGCGCATGGGGCGCTGCTGCGCGACGGGGCAGTGTTCGAGGCCATGATCGATCGTAACCCTGCGGCGGTGGCCGCCATCGTCTCGCGGTTCGAGGATGTGCTGCGGAGACGGCTGTGGGTGCCGCGCCGCAACGCCGTGGCCGACGAGCTCGCAGCGGCCCGCGCGCGCCTCGCACCGACGGAGGCCGTGCCGTGACCGCCGCGATCGACATCAAGGGCTGGTGCCCGGGCGCGCGGCGGCCGATGCCGAGCGGCGATGGGCTGATCGTCCGCGTCCGGCCGCATGGCGGTGCGCTGACGGTCGTCGCGTTGCGCGCGTTGGCCGAGGCCGCGTCGCGCTTCGGCAACGGTCAGATCGATCTGACCCGTCGCGCCAATCTGCAGATCCGCGGCGTGTCTTCGGAGACGCTGATGCCCTTGTGGGAACTGATGGCGTCTCTCGAACTGCTGGACGACAGCGCCGAGGCGGAGGCGATCCGCAACATCGTGATCAATCCGCTCGCGGGCCTCGATCCGGCTGAGATCATCGACATGCGTCCCGTTGCAGCGGCGTTGGAGCTGCAGCTCGCGGCCGACGAGGAGTTGCGGGCGCTGCCGGCGAAGTTCGGCTTTGCGCTGGATGGCGGCGGCAGGCTGGCGCTGGCCGCGCTCGCGGCCGATGTGCGTCTGGCGGCTTTTTTTCAGGACCAACAGTGCCGCATCGCTTTGGGACTTGGCCACGCTGATGCAGTGACATGGCTCGGAACGGTCACCTTTCCGCAGGCCGCGGCTGCCGCGGTGAAGGTCGCGCGAGGCGCGCTGCACTACAGCCCGACGAAACGTGCCGCAGCCCTGTCGCCGGATGCGATCACCGCCATCGCGACCGAGCTTGGCCTCGAAGCGTCCGTTGCGATTGCGCCATCGCCATCATCAGGGGTGACCTCGCGGCAACGTCAGGGCGTGATCGTTCTGACGGATGAGACCTGCGCAGTCGGCCTCGGTGCCCCGTTCGGCCACGTCGACAGCGACGCGCTGGCGCGGCTTGCTGCGTTGCTGGTCGCGTCGGATGTCTCCGAGGTTCGCCTGTCGCCATGGCGCACATTGTATGTCGCCGCCCGCCCAGACGTTGCCGAGCAGCTCGTGGCCGATGCGGCTGAGCTTGGCCTGATCGTCGACGATGCCGATCCCTTGCTGCGCGTCGATGCCTGCTCGGGATCCGGCTGCTGCCCCTCGACCCGGTTGGCGACGCGGGAGCATGCGCGCATGCTCGCAGGTGACATCGCTCGCACGCGTTTTCCGGGCACGCTGCATGTCTCCGGTTGCGCCAAAGGGTGCGCGCGGTCGGCGGCGGCCGACCTCGTGCTGGTCGGCGAGGACGATCAGTACTGCATCGTGCGCAACGGCACGGCCAAAAGCGAGCCCTCCGGCGTTCTCGATCCGGCCGACATCGGATTAACGAGCCACCGGCTGTTTCGATCGCGAGAGAGCGTCCATGTCTGATCTGCGCGACTACATCAAGGATGGCGCGGAGATCTATCGCCGCTCGTTCGCGACGATTCGCGCCGAGGCGGATCTGTCGCGCTTCCAGGGGCTGGCCGAGAAGATCGCGGTCCGCATCATCCACGCCTGCGGCATGGTGGAGATCACCTCCGACATCGAGATGTCCGAGACGTTCGCCGCCGAGGCGCGCGCGGCGCTCGATCGCGGCGCGCCGATCCTGTGCGATGCCAAGATGGTGGCGCAGGGCATCACGCGCGCCCGGCTGCCGGCCAACAACGAGATCATCTGCACGCTTGATGCTCCCGGCGTGCCGGCGTTGGCCGCCCAGCTCGGCACCACGCGATCGGCGGCGGCGCTGGAGCTGTGGCGGCCGCATCTCGCTGGCGCGTTGGTCGCGATCGGCAATGCACCGACCTCGCTGTTCCATCTGCTCGACATGCTCGATCAGGGCGCGCCGCGGCCGGCTGCGGTGATCGGAACCGCAGTGGGCTTCGTCGGCGCGCGCGAATCCAAGGAAGCGCTCGCGGCCGATGGCCGCGTGCCGTACCTGATCGTGAAGGGACGCAAGGGCGGCAGCGCCATGGCGGTCGCCGCCGTCAATGCGATTGCGAGCGACGTCGAATGAGCCTGCTCGACACCATCGCCGGCAGAGCCGAGGCGGGCACACTCTACGGCATCGGCGTCGGTCCCGGCGATGTGCGCTATCTGACGCTGCGCGCGGCGGGGCTGATTCAGTCGGTCGACGTCGTCGCGTTCTTCGCCAAGCGCGGCATGGAGGGCAATGCACGGCGGATCGTCGCGCCGCTGATGCCGGCCGGCCGCCACGAGCTGCGCCTGGAATATCCCGTCACCGAGGAGGTGCCGGTGGCCGACGCCTCCTACCAGGCGCAGATCGGCGAGTTCTATCAGCGGGCCGCCGGCAGCATCGCGGCGCATCTCCTGGCGGGGCGGTCGGTCGGCCTGCTGTCCGAAGGCGATCCGTTCTTCTATGGCTCGTTCATGCACATGTGGCGGCGGCTCGAGCAGGATCATCCGGTCGAGGTCGTTCCGGGTGTCACCGGCATGTCCGGCTGCTGGACCAAGGCCAACGTGCCGATCACCTGGGGCGACGACATCCTGTCGGTGCTGCCGGGCACGCTGGCCGAGGACGTCCTGCAGGACCGGCTGACGCGCTGCGAGGCTGCTGTCATCATGAAGGTCGGGCGCAATCTCACCAAGGTGAAGCGCGCGATCACGCAGGCCGGGCTGCTCGATCGCGCGCTCTATGTCGAGCGCGGCACGATGGAGGCGCAGCGCGTCGCGCCGCTGAGCGAGGTCGAGCAGGACCGCGGCCCGTATTTCTCGATGATCCTGATCCCGGGCCAGGGGCGCCGGCTGTGACGGGCACGCTCACCATCGTCGGCGTCGGCCCGGGCGCGCCCGAGCTGATCACGCCGGCTGCGTCGGCTGCGATCGCACGGGCGACCGATCTGATCGGATACGGCCCCTATCTCGAGAGGGTCACTGCCAGCCATCCAGGTCAAGCCCGGCACGCCAGTGACAATCGCGTCGAGCTCGATCGGGCGCGGCATGCGCTCCAGCTCGCAAGCGATGGCCGTCACGTCGCCGTCGTGTCCGGCGGCGATCCCGGCGTGTTCGCGATGGCGGCTGCGGTGTTCGAGGCTGTCGAGGCAGGCCCGTCCGAATGGCGCGCGCTCGACATCCGCGTCGAGCCGGGAGTGACGGCGATGCTCGCCGCCGCGGCCGAGATCGGCGCGCCGCTCGGCGGGGATTTCTGCGCGATCTCGCTGTCCGACAATCTCAAGAGCTGGGCGACGATCGGGCGCCGGCTCGAGGCCGCGGCGGCCGCCGATTTCGTGATCGCGCTCTACAATCCGATCTCCAAGGCGCGGCCTCATCAGCTGGGCGAGGCCTTCGCATTGCTGCGGCAGATCAAGCCGCCATCGACCGTCGTCGCGCTGGTGCGGGCGGCGGGCAGCGGCGATGTCACGGCGATCATTACGACGCTGGAGGAGGTCGACCCCGCCAAGGCCGACATGCGCACGCTCGTGCTGATCGGATCGACGGCGACGCGCCTGATCGCGCGCGCCGGCAAGGCGCCATTCGTCTACACGCTGCGTCGTGAAGCCGGAGCGGGCTCGTGAGCGAGCAGCGTCTCCAGCCACAGCAGCGCCGCTCGCGCGTCGTCCAGCGCCACGCCATGCGGCTTGTCGGGCCGCGCGATCATCACGACGGGAATGCCGAGCTGCCGCGCCGCGGCGATCTTCGCATAGGTCGCAGCTCCGCCGGAATTCTTGGAGACCACGACGGCGATGCGCTCCTCCGCCAGGAAGGCCAGCTCCTTCGCCTGATCGAACGGTCCGCGATCCCTGATGAAGCGGATGTCGGGCGGCAGCGCGATGTCGCCGGGCGGATCGATCGTACGTGCAATGTAGTGATGCTGCGGAGCTGCGGCGAAGGCCGTAAGCTCGAGACGACCCAGACTGAGGAACACGCGCGAGGCCTGTTGCCCAAGGACGCCGGCCGCGGTCTCGGCGCTGTCGACCTCGATCCAGTGATCACCGCCCTGACGTTGCCATTCCTTGCGCCGGATCGAGGCCAGCGGCAGCGACAGCGTGCTGCAGGCCGCAACGGCATGCCGCGACATCTGGTCGGCGTAGGGGTGGGTGGCGTCGATCACGGCGTCAACAGCATGATCGCGCAGCCACGCTTCCAGTCCGGCGATGCCGCCGAAGCCGCCGATGCGGGTCGGCAGCGGCTGCGGCCGTGGCGAGGCGGTGCGGCCGGCCATCGACAGCGTCGCGTCGAACCGGCTGTCGCCGGCCAGGAGCTGCGCGAGCTCCGATGCCTCGGTCGTTCCGCCGAGAATGAGAATGCGCATGCGGGGCAGGGTCCATGCTGAGTCCGGATGCAACTTGCAACGCGACGCGCTGGCTGTCCATCATCGGGATCGGCGAGGACGGCGTTGATGGTCTCTCGATGCACGCGCGCGACCTGGTCGCGCAGGCGTCGTTGGTGATCGGCGGCGAGCGTCACCTCGCGCTGGCTGCGCCGCTGATCAAGGCGGAGCGCATGGCCTGGCCGAGCCCGCTGCATCTGGCATTCGAGCAGATCGCATCGCGCAAGGGGCAGCCTGTCGTGGTGCTGGCCAGCGGCGATCCCTTCAATTACGGCGTCGGCAAGCAGCTGATGCAGCGCTTCCCGCCGGCGGAGATGCTGTGCCTGCCGCATGCATCGGCCTTCAGTCTCGCCGCGGCTCGGCTCGGCTGGCCGCTGCAGGATGTCGCTCAGGTGACGCTGCACGGCCGCGCGCTCGAAGGCATCGTCCGTCATCTCGCGCCGGGCGCGCGGATCCTCGCGCTGGCCTGGGATGGATCGACGGCCGCAAAGCTCGCCGCCTTGTTGACCGCGCGCCGCATGGGCCGTTCGCGGCTGACCGTGCTCGAGGCGATGGGAGGCCCGCAGGAGCGGCTGCGCAGCATAGTGGCCGATGAGTTCGACCTGTCCGACATCCATTCGCTCACGACCTTGGCGCTGGAGATCGAGGCCGAGCCCGGTGCGCCGGTGATCCCGCTGACATCGGGCCTTGCCGATGAACTGTTCGAGCATGACGGCCAGCTCACCAAGCGCGATGTCCGAGCCGCGACTTTGTCGGCGCTGGCGCCGATGCCGGGCGAGCTGCTGTGGGACGTCGGACTGGGATCGGGCTCGGTCGCGATCGAATGGCTGTTGCGCCATGGCTCGCTGCGCGCCATCGGCATCGAGGCGCGGCAGGAGCGTGCTGATCGTGCCATGCGCAACGCGCTCGCGCTCGGTGCCCCTGAGCTGAAGGTGGTGGTCGGGCGGGCGCCGGCGGTGCTGGCCGATCTCGAACGGCCGGATGCGATCTTCATCGGCGGCGGCATTTCGGAAGCGGGTGTATTCGAGGCCGCCTGGGCGCGGTTGAAGTCCGGGGGCCGGTTGGTCGCCAATGTCATCTCGCTCGAGGGCGAGGCGCGGCTGATCGATCTGTTCGGCCGCCATGGCGGCGAGTTGGTCCGGATCGCGGTGTCGCGCATCGAGCCGGTCGGCCGCATGCATGGCTGGCGTCAGGCGATGCCGGTGACGCAATGGCGGGTGAGCAAGCCATGATCGCGCTCGGGATCGGCTGCCGTCGCGACGCGAGCCTCGATGCGATCGAGAGCGTCATCGCGCAGGCGCTCGCCGCTGCGAAGCTTGCAGTGGATGACATCGCAGTCGTGGCGACCGCCGACGACAAGTTGCGTGAGCCCGGTGTGATCGAGGCGGCGAAGCGGATTGGCCGCCCGTTGCTCGGCCTGACGGAAAATGAACTCTCGGCGGTGGCGGATCTCGCGGTCACGCGGAGCGATCTCGTCCAGCGTCTGAAGGGCGTGCCGTCGGTCGCCGAGACTGCCGCGCTCGCAGCCGCCGGCCGCAATGCGTCGCTGATCATGCCACGGCTCGCCAATGCGTCGGCCACCTGCGCGGTGGCCCGGGGCGAGGGCCGGGCGGAGGATGGCCGATGACCGTTCATTTCATCGGCGCGGGCCCGGGCGCGCCCGATCTCATCACCGTGCGCGGCCGCGACCTGATCGCGCGATGCCCCGTGTGCCTCTATGCGGGCTCGCTGGTTCCGACGGCATTGCTCGATCACTGCCCGCCAGGCGCGCGCATCGTCGACACGGCGCCGCTGGCGCTCGATGAGATCATCGCCGAGATGGCGCGGGCTACGGCTGGCGGCGAAGACGTCGCGCGGCTGCATTCGGGCGATCTCTCGATCTGGAGCGCGCTCGGCGAGCAGCTGCGGCGTCTCGACGCGCTGAAGATCCCGTATACGGTCACGCCCGGCGTGCCGTCGTTCTCGGCCGCCGCCGCTGCGCTCGGCCGCGAGCTGACCTTGCCGGGCCTCGCCCAATCCGTGGTGCTGACGCGGACATCCGGCCGGGCCTCGGCGATGCCCGAGACGGAGCAGCTGTCGCTGTTTGCACAATCGCGGGCGACGCTCGCCATCCATCTCTCGATCCACGTGCTCGACAAGGTCGTCGCCGAGCTCCGGCCGCATTATGGCGCGGACTGCCCGGTCGCGATCGTGTATCGCGCGAGCTGGCCGGAGCAGCAGATCATCACCGCGACGCTGGCGACGATCGTCGATCGCGCCGCGGCTTTCAGCCTGGAGCGGACCGCGCTGAT
>NZ_CAFI01000222.1 GCF_000239775.1 Bradyrhizobium sp. ORS 375 | reverse complement strand
ATCGCGCTGACCTTCGATTCCGGGCAGCGCAGGAACGCGCTGCCGATCTGCACGCCGGACGCGCCGAGCGCGAAGGCCGCCGCGATGCCGCGCGCATCGGCGATGCCGCCGGCCGCGATCACCGGGACCTTCACCGCATCGACGATTTGCGGCACCAGCGCAAAGGTGCCGACCTGCTCGGCGAGCTTGTCGGTCAGGAACATGCCGCGATGGCCACCGGCCTCGGCGCCTTGCGCGATGATGACGTCGGCGCCGTTCCGCTCCAGCCACACCGCCTCGCGCACGACGGTCGCGGACGCCATCACGACCGCTCCGGTCGCCTTCACCCGCGCCAGCAGCGACGGCTCGGGCAAGCCAAAATGAAAGCTGATGATCTCCGGCTTCAGCTCCTCGACGACGCCGCACATCGCCGCATCGAACGGCGCACGGTTGGCCGCGGTGACCGGCGCCGCCGGATCGACGCCGTATTCTCGATAGTACGCGCCGAGCCGCTGCTTCCAGCCCGCCTCACGGGCCGCGTCGGCCTCGACCGGCGTATGGCAGAAGAAGTTCAGGTTGATCGGCGCCGAGACGCGCTGACGGATGATGTTGACCTGCTCGCGCACCTTGTCGGGGGTGAGCATCGCTGACGGCAGCGAGCCGAGCCCGCCGCCTTCCGCAACGGCGATGACCAGATCGGCGTCCATCACGCCGGCCATCGGCGCGAGCACGATCGGATGCTCCGTCTTGACGAGATCGAGAAAGCGACGATCGGGCCACATGGTTCACCTCACTCTTTCGTTCCATTGCGCGGCAGCCACGACGAGTTGCGCCGCCCTGCCAGGATCTGCTCGGCCTCGCCGACGATCCGCGCGACGATCTCGGCGGCCGGCGGAATATCATGGATCAGCCCGACCGCCTCGCCGGCGATGACGGCGGCAACCTCGAAATGACCCTCGGTCCTCGCCTTCATGTAATCGGCCGAGACGCGCTCGACCTGCTGCAGCAGCTCGAGCTCGCGCCCCATCCAGCGACGCGCATGGTCGTTGATCAGGCAGCGTCCGGTGAACGGCGCCGGCCAGACATTGTTGCGCGACAAATCGAAGATGATGCCGCGCACCGTTTCGCCGGATTTTGCCGCGCAGATGCGCCGCTTGGCCTCGTCGGCACCGGCCGCTTCCTGGCTGGCATAGAAGCGCGTACCGAGCAGCACGCCATCGGCGCCGAGCGTGAGCATCGCCGCCAGGCCGCGGCCATCAGCGAGTCCGCCAGCCGCCACGACCGGCACCCGGCCAGCCGCGAGATCAATGACCGCCGGCACGATGTCGAGCGTCGTGCGCGACGCGCCATGACCGCCCGCTTCGGTTCCTTGTGCGATCAGGATGTCGGCGCCGGCCATCAGCGCCTGCTCGGCCATCGCTTCATCCTGAACCTGGCAGATCAAGCGCGCACCCGCCTGCTTGATGGCAGGCGCAAAGCGTGCGGGATCGCCGAACGACAGCATGATCGAGGCTGGCTTGGCGGCCAGCGCGATGTCGAGCAGCTCCGGCTGCTTGGCGAGCGACCAGGTAATGAACCCGATGCCGAACGGCTGACGCAAGCCGGCGAGCTTCGCCGTTTCCTGCGCGAGCCACGCCCGGTTGCCGTAGCCGCCGCCGAGAATGCCGAAGCCGCCGGCGGCGCTGACCGCGCGCGCCAGATTTGCATCGGCGACGACATCCATCGGCGCCAGCAGGACCGGATGGTCGATGCCGAGCATCTCCGTCAGCCGCGTTCGCAGCGCCATGCGCATCTCCTCACGTCTGGACGCGAACCATAGGCGGGGCTAGCATTCTCTCAAAATGAATAGTTGAGAACTCTGCCATCGCAGATTCAAAACGGAGAGTGGCCGTGGAACTGAGCGATTTGCAGACCTTCGCCGCAGTGGCTCGTGCCGGCGGCATCACGCGCGCCGCCGAAACCCTCAACACGGTTCAGTCCAACGTGACGCAGCGGATCAAGGCGCTGGAAGCCGAGATCGGCACCGCCCTGTTCGAACGCCATAGCCGCGGCATGACCCTGACCGGCGCCGGACAGCGTCTCCTGCCCTATGCCGACCGCATGGCGGCGCTGTCGCGTGAAGCCGTGCTCGCCGCGCGCGACGACGGCGAGCCGCAGGGCCCGCTGATGATCGGCTCGATGGAGACGACCGCCGCGGTGCGCCTGCCGACCCGGCTCGCCGATTTCCACCGGCGCTTCCCAGCTGTCGCCTTGAGCCTGCGCACCGCGCCGACCGCGGATCTCGTGGCCGGCGTGCTCGACGGATCGCTCGACGGCGCCTTTGTCGCCGGTCCGATCGACCATCCGGAGCTGACCGGCGTCGTCGCGTTCGAGGAAGAGCTGATGCTGGTGACAGCCCGGCGCTTCGAAAGTTTGGCCGCGTTGCGTGCAGCGACCGCGGGGTCCGGGCCGACTGCGCTGGTGTTTCGGACCGGCTGCACCTATCGGCAGCGGCTGGAGCAGGTGTTCAACGATTTCGGCTGGCCCGCCGCATCCCGCATCGAGCTCGGCACGCTCGACGGCATGATCGGCTGCGTCGCCGCCGGCATGGGCGTCGCGCTGCTGCCGCGCGCGGTGGTGACGCGGCACGCGATGAGCGGCAGCATCGGCCTGCACCCGCTCGATCCGTCCCATGCGCAGGTCGAGACGCTCTTTATTCATCGCCGCGCCGCGCATCGCAGCAGCGCGCTGATGGCTTTCATGGAGAGCCTGAGCCAGCGGGATCGCAACATCGCGGCATAGGACTGTTCGCCCAGAGATTGTGCATCGGCATTGCCGCCGCAAGACGCATTCCACGCTACGAAATGACAGGGTTAGGCAGCAAAACACGGCCATTTCGACCGATGCGACGTTCGGGCGCTGTGCAGCGCACGCACCGGAAAAACACTTTGTCCGGCGGTCCCGCACTACGTTAGGATGCAGCGCTGGCCAGCGCGAAACACAACAAACAACATGTCGGAGGAAATGCGATGCGCAACGCGTTCGTGTTGTGCTGCTCGATCGCGCTGATGGGGGCGATCGGGACGGCGAATGCTCAGGACTGGACCAAATCGAAATGGGGACCGGACGACGAGATCGGCGCGGCCAACTACATCACGCCGGAGCTGGTGGTCAAAGCGGCCTCGCTGGTGAAGACCGGCAAGACCTACCCGCTCGGCATGATCATCGACGGCAAAACCCCCGCCTATCCGCCGCGCTCGTTCAAGATCACGGTGGTGCAGCCGGGACAGGCCGGCCTTCCCGGGCTCGGGCCCAACAAGGCGACCTACAATGACGACATCGTCGAAGGCTGGGTCGGCGTCGGCAGCCAGCTCGATGGCCTCGGCCATCTCGGCATTGAGCACGTCTATTACAACGGCAACAAGCTGCACGACTTCGCCGATCCGACCGGCCTGAAGAAGCTCGGCATCGAGAAGGTCCCGCCGCTGGTGGCGCGCGGCGTGCTGCTCGACATGGCAGCCTATTACGGCACCGATGTCGTCAAGGAAGGCACCGCCTTCAACGTCAAGGAGATCGAGGAGGCCGCCAAGAAACAGGGCGTCGAGATCCGCCAGGGCGACATCGTGATCTTCCACACCGGCTGGCTCGGCCTGATCGGCAAGGACGACAAGCGCTATAGCGCCGGCGAGCCGGGGCTCGGCGTCGAGGGCGCGAAGTACCTGACCTCGAAGGGCGTGGTCGCCGTCGGTGCCGACAATTGGGCGGTCGAGGCGATCCCGTTCGAGTCCAAGAACCTGTTCGAGGTGCACCAGATCCTGCTCGCGATGAACGGGACCTACATCCTGGAGAACATGGACACGGCGGCACTGGCCAAGGACAAGGGCTACGAGTTCCTGTTCGTCCTCGGCCAGCCACGCTGGCGCGGCGGCGTCCAGGGCAACATCAACCCGATCGCGATCCGGTAGCTTCAAACGTTCCTGTCATTCCGGTTCAATCCTCAGGCGCAGTCGCGAAACGGCTGCGCGCTGACGATTGAACCCGGAATCTCGAGATTGCCTGGACTCCACGCTAAACACTGTCCGGTTTCCGGGTTCAAAGCCTGCGGGCTTGCCCTGGAATGACGTTGCTCGTGACGCACCGGGATCAATCGGCGTACGCGCAGTGCCGACTATCCCTTGACCACGAACTCCCCGCCAACGCCGATCGCCGCGAGAAACGACGGATCGTGGCTGACAACGAGCAACGCGCCATCGAAGGCGCGCAGCGCCTCTTCCAGGATCTCGATCGAGGCGAGGTCGAGATGGTTGGTCGGCTCGTCCAGCAACAGCAACGATGGCGGGTGATCGCCACCGAAGGTGCAGGCCAGTCCTGCGCGCAGCCGCTCGCCGCCGGAGAGCGTCTCCACCATCTGCTCGGCGTCGCGGTTGCGGAAGGCGAAGCGCGCGCAAGCCGCATGCGCCGCCTCGCGGTCCAGCGCAGGATGCAGGCGGCGGAGATTGCCGATGATGCTGTCGCCGCCATCGAGCAGCGCGACGTGCTGATCCAGCATCGCGATCCGCCCCTCGGCGCGCCGCAGCTTTCCGCCGGACAATGGGATGGCGCCGATCGCAGCCCGCAGCAGCGTGGTCTTGCCCGCGCCATTGCGTCCGCGGATCGCGATCCGCTGCCGCCCCTTGATGTGAAGCGTCCAGGGGCCCAAGGTCCGCTCACCGGCGGTTACGACCGCGTCGTCCATGACGAGCAGCTCCGTTCCGGCGCCGAGCCCGGTCGGCGGCAGCACCATGGAGAGCGGCGTCAGCACCTCGACCTGCTGGCGCGCCTGTTCGCGCTGCTCGGTCGCCTCGCTGATCATGCGCTCGGCGAGCCGTTGCGAGCGGCTGCCGGTGTTCTCCGCCTGCTCGGCGCGCGCACCGAGCATGATCCTGGGCGCCGAGCCGCTTGTTGCGAAGGCCCGGCCTGCCCTGTCCTTGCGCGCCTTGGCCTCGCG
>NZ_CAFI01000223.1 GCF_000239775.1 Bradyrhizobium sp. ORS 375 | reverse complement strand
TCACCGCGTCCGTGGCGGCCTTCTCGGCACAAAGCGTCTTTGGGCGCAGGCGGCGGCTGATGTTCGCCGAACGCGTGATCCGGCTATCGGTCGAGTCCGCCGATCGTGTGTCCATGCGACGAAAGGTCCGCCCGGGAACTGGAGTCTCACTCGCTTGTTATCGGGTGATGATCAGCCGACAGCCGCTCAGGGTCCGTACCACCGAGGAAGTTCTCGGCCTGGTCAGCGCTTTGGCCGTCGCCATTTTCGCGGTCATCATCATCGCGCTGCTCTATTTCGGTCGTGATATCCTTGTGCCCGTGGCGCTGGCCATTCTGCTCAGCTTCGTTCTGGCGCCGCTGGTCGCGCAGCTTCAGCGGCTTCGCGCCCCGCGCGGGCTGGCCGTCGTCAGTGTGGTCGTTCTGGCATTCGTGGTGATCTTTGCGTTGGGCAGCCTGCTCGCCACGCAGCTCGCCCAGCTCGCCAGCGAGTTGCCGAACTATCAATCGACGATGAGCAACAAGATCCAGTCCTTTCGCGATACAAAGGCCGGGCGAGGGACACTCGAGCGGGCGTCGGACATGCTCAAGGATCTGGGCAAGGAGCTCGACAAGCCGAAAGAGCCGGAGGCCCGGACGCCGGGCGGGCTGCGCAACACGACTTCAGCTCCTGTGACCCCGATTCCGGTCGAGGTGCGCCAGCCTGATCCCGGAGCGCTGGACAGTCTTCGCGCGCTGATATCGCCGCTCATTCATCCGCTGGCGACCACTGGCATCATCATCATCTTCGTCATCTTCATCTTGCTCCAGCGCGAGGATCTGCGGAACCGGCTCATTCGCCTTGCGGGCTCATCTGACCTGCAGCGCACCACAGCGGCTCTCGATGATGCGGCCTTGAGGCTCAGTCGGCTGTTTCTCACGCAACTCGCCCTGAACGGCGGATTCGGAGTCGTCATCGGCATTGGCTTGTGGCTCATTGGTATCCCCAGCGCCATTCTTTGGGGCATCCTCGCCGCAGCGCTTCGCTTCGTCCCGTATATCGGCGCCATCATCGCTGCGGCGTTTCCGCTGGCTCTGGCGGCAGCGGTCGATCCTGGCTGGACGATGCTGATCTGGACGCTGGCCCTGTTTGTCGTCGTCGAGCCGCTGCTCGGCCACGTCATCGAACCGATGGTTTACGGGCGCAGCACGGGTCTGTCCCCCGTCGCCGTGGTGGTGTCCGCCGCGTTCTGGACCGCTCTGTGGGGCCCCATCGGGCTGGTGCTCGCGACGCCG
Organism: Bradyrhizobium sp. ORS 375; assembly: GCF_000239775.1. Classification (GTDB taxonomy): domain Bacteria; phylum Pseudomonadota; class Alphaproteobacteria; order Rhizobiales; family Xanthobacteraceae; genus Bradyrhizobium. The sequence continues at coordinate 13,634 of NZ_CAFI01000223.1, read as the reverse complement.
CTGACGGTCTGTCTCGTCGTCATCGGACGGCATGTGGAGCGCCTGGAGTTTCTCGACGTCATGTTCGGCGATCGTCCTGCGTTGTCCCCGCCCGAGATATTCTACCAGCGCATGCTGGCAAACGATCCGACGGAAGCGGCCGAGAAAGCCGAAGAGTATCTCAAGGAGCGCTCGTTGATTGCCTATTGCGACGAGGTCGCGGTGAAAGGGCTGCAATTGGCCCAGGCCGACGTCGAGCGAGGGGCGCTCGCCTATGATCGCCTTGCGACCATCCGCGACGCGGTGACCGAGTTGACCGTCGACCTTTCCGACCAGAATGACGCTCCCGCGACTGGCGAGACGACGACTGATCCGGAAGCGGCGTCAGCCATCGACGACGCGGCGAGCAACGGGCACGCCGACACCTTACCGGTGCTCAGCAAAGAGAGCCTTGCGGAGGGGTGGAGAAGCGAACAGCCGTTGCTTTGCATGGCTGGTCGAACGCCGATCGATGAAGCGGCTGCGGTGCTTCTTGCGCAGTTGTTCTCGGCGCATGGATTGGGGGCGAAGGTGTCGGGAGCGGAGGCGCTTTCGACGGCGAATGTCATCAAGCTCGAGCCGGCAGGAATTGCGATTGCCTGCCTGGTTTATCTCGGGCACTCCGGCGTTGCCCATATGCGCTACGGCGTCCGGCGCCTGAAGCGACGCCTCCCCAGGGCCAAGGTGATGTTGGTTTGCTGCGCGGCGGATCTCGATCAGGACGCGGCGAAGGCGTTGCAGGAAGCGACCAAGGCCGACCTGGTCGCCGTCAGCATGGGCGAGGCTGTCAAGGTGTGCATCGACGCCGCGCAGGCCAAGACGTCCCCGCCGTTGCCGTCGGTCAAACTGAATCCGACGACGAATGTCGCATGAGACGCAGTCGAGACTGGCTGGCCCGCCGTTTACTTGCAACTTGAAAAGAAGCGGCCCCGGTCAGAGACGGCGACTGACGGGGACCGCTGACGCGCGTGATCCGTGACGGGGGGCCCGATCAAGCGCTCGGGTGTGAGCGTAGGCGCCGGGCGTGACGGCTGCGTGACAGCTGGTGGTGCTACACGGTCTTGCGGTAGACGATGAAGCCGGAGCGATCGGCGACCTTGTCGTAGAGCGCCTGGGCGGTGGTGTTGGTCTCGTGGGTCTGCCAGTAGACGCGCGGCGAGCCGGCCTGCCGGGCCTCCGCGTAGACCGCTTCGATCAGCGCGCGGCCGACACCCTTGCCGCGGGCGGACTCGCTGGTGAACAGGTCGTTGAGGTAGCAGAGCGGCGCGATCGCCGTCGTGGCGCGATGATACAGGTAATGCGCCAGGCCGATCAGCTCGCCACCGCTCTCGGCGACTAGCGCATGCACCGGCTCATCGGCATCGAAGAAACGCGCCCACGTCGTGGCGGTGATCTCGGGCGGCAGCGCCGTCGAGCCCGAGCGGCCATAGAAGGCGTTGTAGCCGTCCCACAAGGGCAGCCAGCGCTCGTAGTCCTCGCGGATGATGGCGCGAATGGTCGGAACGTCGGTCATCGGGACTTCACCGCTGATCAGGTTGGACGAAGTCCTCGATACTTGCCGCCCGGTCCGAGATCAATCGGGGACCGGCTGCGCCGCGTCGACGGAGGGGGGCCGCATCAATTGGACATGCATGGTCTGTTCTTCGGCGGTCCTGGGGGAGAGCGACAGTTCGCCCCGCCGCTCGATCAGGATCAGCAGTGACGCCGCCAGCAGGATCGCGAGGGCCAGGGTCACGGCAACGATTACGACCGTTGATTTCATCGCCATCTTGAGCGCGAGACAATCATCGCCTGTTGTCGCGAAAACCGCGAAGGGTTGTCAAAAATGGCTTCCTGCTAAGCGAGCAACGACAAGACGGCGCGAGCCGACAGCACAGAGAGGGTGAAGCTCAATGAGATCGTGCAGGCGGCGATGACGACGGCGACTGCGGTGGTCAGGCCGGGGGAAAGGGTCAGCGTCGCGTTGTCGTGGAAGCCGCTGGCGTTGGTACTCGGGTCTTTGTGTTGTTCCAGGCTGTGCGGCGACGCCAGGCCAGGGACCCAACTGAAGCTCGGAACGGAAGCTCGACGCCACCGGGACATACGACGAATCCCTTACCCCTACATCCGCGAGCGAATCACTCGCAGAGGTAAATTCTAAGGTCGCGATAGGCAGGATTGCGGCGGTCAACGACCAAAAGCGGCAAAATCATGGCGATAGCGGTATTTGTTCCCGCCACCGCGTGCATTTTCCCCGCTGTTCTACGGGAGATCGGTAGTCTTACGGTGAGCGCTCAGTCGTAGTCGGCGGCGATGCCGGCCGAGTCGATCAGCGCCGGCTGCCAGTCCATCGCCACGAAACCCGGCGACTGCTCGACCCGGCGCAGCCAGCTGCGGATCCGCGGGAAGGTCGAGAGATCGAAGTCGCAGCGGTCGGCGACATGGGTGTAGCCGTACAGCGCGATGTCCGCGACCGTGAGTTGCTTCGCGGCGAAGTAGTCGTTGCTCTTGAGATGATTCTCCATCACCTGCAGCGCCGCGTAGCCGCGCTCCATCCAGTCCTCCAGCGCGTGGGTCTGCAGGTCGCGTCCGCCCTTCACCAAGAGCAGCCAGAAATAGGCGGCGCCGATGTTCGGCTCCAGCGCATGCTGCTCGAAGAACATCCATTGCAGCGCCTCGGCGCGCTCGATGCGCGATTCCGGCACCAGCGGCGTGCCGCCGGCGACATACCACAGGATCGCATTGGACTCGGCGATGTAGCGGTCCTCGCCGACCTCGAGCAGCGGCACCTGGCCGCTCGGATTCTTGGCGAGGAAGTCCGGCGTGCGGCTCTCGCCCCTGAGGATGTCGATCTCGATTGCCTGATAGGGCGCGTTCAGAAGCGCCAGCGCAAGGCGGACCTTGTAGCTGTTGCCTGATCGCTGCATCGAATAGAGCTTGTACATCCGGCCAATGTCGAGTTCGAGGAATCGTCGATTCGCAGACTAGCGCATCCGGACGCCAGATCGTCCCGCAATGCGGCCAGACAATGATGCCGAAGGACGCAGGCCGCAAGAGCCGAGGGATGGAAAAAGTCGAAAAGCGCTACTGCACTGCACGCGCAAACAACAACTTTCCAAAATAATCAAACTATCGAGATCACGCTTGTGCGATGCGCGCGTGTCCGTCGATCTCGGTCGCGCGATCCGCGATCGCGCGACGCAAGGTGAGCACGAAGAGAGTCATCAGCACGAGGAGGCCAAGCGGGATCGTCGTCAGGCCGGCGATGCTGCGCGATAGCAGCGGCACGATCCAGGCGGCTGCAAGCAGGCTGAGCTCATAATCGCGAAAGCCGTTGGCGAGGCCGTGGCGCACGAAGAAGATGATCGCGACGGCGAGCACCACGAGGTCGTAGTCGAGCACGTAGGGCGTGGCCAGAAGGCTCGCGCTCGCCAGCGCCGAGGCCTTGAGATCGAACGCCGCCTCGCTCCGCCACAGCCAGGCGAGCCCGGCGGCAAGCGATAGCGCCAGCAGGGTCTGCAGCGCGTAAGCGCTTTTGACATCCGCGCCCCAATGGCGCGCCGCGGAGAATGCCGACTGGATTTTCTCCCAGCCGGTGCCGCCTTGTTCGAGCACCACTGTCTGGGTGAAGGTCATGGACTGGAAGAAGGCATGCCAGACGTCTTGGCCGAGCACCGCGAAGCTGATCGCGACCAGCCCGGCGACGGTGGCGGCCGCAGCCGTGATCGTCGGCCAGCGCCCGCCGGCGACCAGCGCGACGGGAATGAGAACGCCGAATTGCGGCTTGTAGGCCAGCAGACCGATCAGTACGCCGGCCATCCACGGCCTGCCGCGCTCCATCGCCAGCAACGCGCCGCCGAGCAGCGCCGCAGTGAAGAACGCATTCTGGCCGTGGCCGATGTTGACGAATACGGCGGGGAAGGCGGCTGCCACCAGCAGCGTCTCGGGTCGTGGCAGGATCGCGCGCATCACCGCGAGATAGGCGATCAGGCTTGACACGACCCAGAGCGCAAGGCCACCGGCATAGGGCAGCAGCGCGGTGATCGCGGCGATCGCGAAGAAGAACGGCGGATAATGCCAGCCGAAGAATGGCACGTCGCGACCGTCGAACACGGCCTTCTCCATCGCATGCTGCAACGGCGGGTCATAGGCGTCTGCGGCCTTGCCCTGAAGGGTCAGCACGCCTGCCGCATAGACGTTGGAGAAGTCGGTCCCGATCGGCTTGCCGTTGCGGTCGATCAGGCCGTCGGACAGCGCGATCCAGCCGGCGATGGCCGCGATCGTGACCGCGAGCAGAATCCAGCTGTAGGACTTGATCCGCGTGGCCGTCAGCCAGTCGCCGGATCGCAGGGCGCACCCGATAGTGGTCATTTCGGCCTGAAAATTGGGACAATCGTTCCGACAGGCTAGCCGGGCGGCTTTAACGTTCTCTAAAGTCTTGGGAGCCATGTGCCCAAGCTTCTTGCGATGCGGGCCTGCGGGCCTTAAAAGCAGGCGTTTCCCTGACATGACCGGTCGTGGCCCGAAGAGGGTGATCCACGACGCGTGATCCAAGACGTCTGCATAGGAGCTGATGATGTCCTTTCTCGCCGCTGCGCTCGACCGTGTGAAGCCGTCCGCGACCATCGCGGTCACGGACAAAGCGCGCGTCCTCAAAGCGGCGGGTCGCAACGTCATCGGCCTCGGCGCCGGCGAGCCGGATTTCGACACGCCGGACAACATCAAGCAGGCCGCGATCAAGGCGATCCAGGACGGCAAGACCAAGTACACCGCGGTCGACGGCATCCCCGAGCTGAAGGAAGCCATCATCGGCAAGTTCCAGCGCGAGAACGGCCTGACCTACAAGCCGAACCAGGTGATCGTCGGCGTCGGCGGCAAGCAGGTGCTGTACAATGCGCTGATGGCGACCATCAATCCGGGCGACCAGGTGATCATCCCGGCGCCGTATTGGGTCAGCTATCCGGAGATGGTGGCGCTCGCCGGCGGCGAGCCGGTGCCGGTGGTCTGCACCGCCGCGCACGGCTTCAAGCTGCAGCCGGCGGCGCTGGAGAAGGCGATCACGCCGAAGACCAAATGGCTGATCCTGTGCTCGCCGTCGAACCCGACCGGCGCTGCCTACACCAAGGCCGAGCTGAAGGCGCTCACCGAGGTGCTGGTCAAGCATCCGCATGTCTGGATCATGACCGACGACATGTATGAGCACCTGGTCTATGACGACTTCGTGTTCACCACGCCGGCCCAGGTCGAGCCGTCGCTGTTCGACCGCACGCTGACCGTGAACGGCGTCTCCAAGGCCTATTGCATGACCGGCTGGCGCATCGGCTATGCCGGCGGTCCGGCGCACCTGATCAAGGCGATGGCGACGATCCAGTCGCAGTCGACCTCGAACCCGTGCTCGATCGCGCAATGGGCGGCGGTGGAGGCTCTCAACGGGCCGCAGAACTTCATCCCGGCCAACAACAAGGTGTTCAAGGAGCGCCGCGACCTCGTGGTCTCGATGCTGAACCAGGCGAGCGGCATCGAATGCCCGCGCCCCGAGGGCGCATTCTACGTCTATCCGTCGTGCGCGGGCACGATCGGCAAGACCGCGCCGTCGGGCAAGGTGATCGACAATGACGAGACCTTCGTCACCGAGCTGCTGGAGACCGAGGGCGTGGCCGTGGTGCATGGCTCGGCGTTCGGCCTCGGCCCGGCGTTCCGCATCTCCTATGCGACCAAGACCTCGGATCTCGAGGACGCGTGCAAGCGTATCCAGCGCTTCTGCGGCAATCTGAGGTAATCAGGCAACAGCGGCTTCCGAAACCCTCGAAGTCAAGTTCCAGGCTGAAAGGCGCCATGTTTTGAACATGGCGCCTTTCTTTTGTCCGGGACTGAGTTGGGTTGCGTGAGGTTGGAGTTCGATGCGGCTGCTTGTGCTGTCGATCGTGGCAATGGTGATCAGTGTGCCGCTCGCACAGGCCCATCAGGGCCGGCCGATGCGTGCGGGGGTTCTGGAGTGCGAGGGGCGCCGGACGACCGGCAAGCTCGTGATGTCGCAGGCCAGGCTGCGCTGCGTCTTCCGCAGCCAGGGCCGCGCGCCGGAGCGTTACGTCGCCAAGGTGCGCCGCTACGGTCTCGATCTCGGACTGACGGACGAGACCCGGATGGCGTGGGCGGTCAACGCGCCCGTCAATGATTTTGGCCGCAGCGAGCTCGGCGGACGCTACGGCGGCGTGTCGGCCAACGCCGCGGCGCTGGTCGGCTTCGGCGGCAGCTTCCTGGTGCGCGACACCGATCGCGCCACCCAACTGCAGCCGATCAGCCTGCAGGGGCAGACCGGCATGAATCTCGCCGCGGGAATTACCGAGGTCGAGCTGGTACCGCTGTTGCCGATGCATCCGAGCCCGAGCCAGCCCTCGTCCTACTTCTCGCGCTACTATCGCTGACCGCGACGACAATGCCTCGCAGCAGCGTCGCGCTGCTGGAGCACGCGAGTCGTTCAGACAGATGAACGCCGCCGCTTCTGGTACGGCTGTAAGCCTTGTGGCATAGATGTGTCGCCCGTGATCATCAGTTCGATCGCGGGTCTGCATCACACTCATTTCAGCCGGAGTTTATTCATGCGCTCGACCATCCTCGCCGGGCTCACTGCTGCGGTTCTCTGCATCGGCGGCGCCGCCCAGGCGCAAGATCGCGTGCGGATCGGCGTTCTCGAATGCCGCGGCGGCGCCAGCGTCGGCTTCATCGTCGGCTCGGTGACCCATCTCGGCTGCGTGCTGCGCGCCGACGGCCTGCCTGAGGACCGCTACGTCGCGACGATCCGCAAGGTCGGGCTCGATCTGGGCATCACCCAGGAATCGCTGCTGGCCTGGGTGGTCTATGCCCCGGTCGCGCGGCTCGGGCCGGGCGATCTGTCCGGCGATTATGCCGGTGCGCAGGGCTCGGCGGCGGTCGGCGTCGGCCTCGGGGGCAACGTGCTGGTCGGCGGCTCCGCCAACTCGATTGCGCTGCAACCGCTCAGCGTCCAGGGCCAAGTCGGCCTGTCCGTCTCGGCCGGGCTGCAAAGCCTCGAATTGCGCCCCGGACGTTGACTTGGCGTTGATCTTCCCTTTGCCGTGAACAGCGCTCTTCCCGCAATCGTGCGGGAGGGGCGGTGCGTTCTCCGCAGTGCAGCGACGTTTTTCGCATGTCTCCTGCTTGCCAAAGCGGCAGACGAGGCAGAGCATTCGGCTTTGCCGACCCAATCACGGGCCGAGCTCCAGAGACAGGAGGCGGCGAATGGGACAAGACCTGAGAAGTCCCCGAGGTCCACGGTGCATCGCGCTGGTGGGCCCTTTCCAAAGCGGTAAAACCACTCTGTTGGAGGCGATCCTGGCGCGGACGGGTGCGATCCCGCGCGCCGGCAGCGTCGACGCCGGCACCTCTGTCGGCGATGCCAGCCCGGAGGCGCGTCATCACAAGATGAGCGTCGCCATGACCGCGGCGACCACGACCTTCATGGGCGACAGCTACACCTTCCTCGACTGTCCCGGCTCGATCGAGTTCGCGCACGACATGCGCGCTGCCTTGCCGGCGGTCGATGCCGCGATCGTGGTGTGCGAGGCGGATGAGAAGAAGCTGCCGCAATTGCAGATCATCCTGCGCGAGCTCGAAGAGCTGCGCATTCCGCGCTTCCTGTTCCTCAACAAGATCGATCGCGCCAATGCGCGCATTCGCGAGACGCTCGCGACGTTGCAGCCGGCGTCGCGCGTGCCGCTGGTGCTGCGGCAGATCCCGATCTGGAACGGTGAGCTGATCGAGGGCTTCGTCGATCTCGCGCTGGAGCGCGCCTTCATCTATCGCGAGCACAAGGCGTCGGAGGTGATTGCGCTCGAGGGCGGCAATCTCGACCGCGAGAAGGAAGCGCGCTTCTCGATGCTGGAGAAGCTCGCCGATCACGACGATGCGTTGATGGAGCAGTTGCTGGAAGATATCCCGCCGCCGCGCGATGCCGTGTTTGACGACCTCGCGCGTGAATTGCGCGACGGCCTGATCTGTCCGGTGCTGCTCGGCTCGGCCTTGCGTGAAAATGGCGTGCTGCGACTGATGAAGGCGCTGCGCCACGAGGCGCCCGGCGTTGCCGACACGGCGAAGCGTCTCGGGGTGAAGGAGACGAAGGAGGCGCTCGGCTACGTCTTCAAGACGCTGCATCTGCAGCACGGCGGCAAGCTGTCGCTGACACGCGTGCTGTCGGGCCATCTCGACGATGGCGCCACCCTGCATGCGGCCTCGGGCGAGGCGGCGCGCGTCTCCGGCATTCTCGCCGCGACCGGCGCTTACGACAGCAAGCGCGCGGCGGCCGAGGCTGGTGACACGATCGCACTCGGCAAGCTTGACGCGGTCAAGACGGGCGACACCATCGCGAGTGGCAAGACGGCGCCGAAGCCGCTGACGAAGGTCGATCCGTGTCCCCCGGTGCTGGCGCTGTCGATCGCGGCCGTCGACCGCAAGGACGACGTCAAGCTCGGCCAGGCCCTGCAGCGGCTGCACGAGGAGGATCCGTCACTGACCATGGTGCAGAACGCGCGTACTCACGACACGGTGTTGTGGGGGCAGGGCGAGATGCATCTGCGCGTCGCCTTGGAGCGGCTGCGCGACCGCTTCGGCGTCAGCGTCAAATCGCATGCGCCTGCGATCGGCTATCAGGAGACGATCCGCAAGGCGATCACGCAGCGTGGCCGGCACAAGAAGCAGTCGGGCGGTCACGGCCAGTTCGGCGATGTCGTGCTCGACATCAAGCCGCTGCCGCGCGGCGAAGGCTTCCAGTTCGCCGAGAAGGTGGTGGGCGGCGCGGTCCCGCGCAACTACATCCCGGCGGTGGAGGAGGGCGTCGTCGATGCGCTGGCGCGCGGGCCGCTCGGCTTCCCGGTCATCGACGTCGCGGTGACCTTGACGGACGGCTCCTATCACAGCGTGGATTCGTCCGACCTCGCGTTTCGGACGGCGGCGCGGGTCGGCGTCGGCGAGGGTCTGTCGCAATGTGCGCCGGTGCTGCTGGAGCCGATCCACACCGTCGAGATCGTCTGCCCGAGCGAGGCGACGGCGAAGATCAACGCCATCCTGTCGGCGCGGCGGGGCCAGATCCTGTCGTTCGACACCCGCGACGGCTGGCCGGGCTGGGATTGCGTCCGCGCCATGATGCCGGAGGCCGAGATCGGTGACCTGATCGTCGAATTGCGCTCGGCCACCGCCGGCGCCGGCAGCTTCACCCGGACCTTCGACCACATGGCCGAAGTGACGGGACGCGCCGCCGACCACATCATCGCCTCGCACCGCGACGCGGCCTGAGGCGATCCAGCGCTTCTCGCATGCAGCCGGGCTTGGGAGCCCGGCTGCTCTCGCGCCGAAATGGCCCTCCAGCCGATAAGAGTGCCTGGCCGCGCCCTGGCCGTGCCCGAGGCTGCGCAATCCTTATGTGCACTTGTGCACCAACCGAGTTCCGCGGATGGTGCTATACTAATGCCATTCGATCTCCAGACCTGATATGCCGTCACCGGCCGATCATGTGACCGGCTGCCGCCCAAATCCCTTGGTGGTGACGCGCCGGAGGGGAGCATGGCGCGGGCCTGAGAGTTTCTCCGTCCCTACCCCTGTCTGCCGTGATCCAGAAGCTCCCGTCCGCTCCATTTTATCTGCGCGCCGCCCAGGCGACGGAAAGATTTCGCCGGCATGCCCTGCTGGGCTACGCGATCGCCCTCGGCGCCACGATCGCAGCCTTCGGGCTCCGCTTGGCCCTGGTCGATACGTTGCCGGACGGCTTTCCCTATCTGACGTTCTTCCCAGCCGTCATTCTCACGACCTTCTTCTGCGGCGTCGGGCCCGGTATCGTCTGCGGAGCGCTCTGCGGCACTCTCGCCTGGTACTTCTTCATGCCCGCGTCGGGTTATCAGGGCGCGCTCGCAATCGGCTTCTACGCGCTCATCGTCGCCGTCGACATCACGCTGATCCATCTGATGCACGAGGCTGCGCGGCATCTGCGACAGGAGCGGGCCGTCTCCGAGCGCCTCTACGAAAATCAGCGCGTGCTGTTTCAGGAGCTGCAACACCGCGTCGCCAACAACATCCAGTTCATCGCCGGGTTGCTGATGCTGCAGAAGCGGCAGACTGCCGCCGATCCATCCCGCGCCGGCGCCATCCTCAGCGAGGCCCAGTCGCGGCTCGAGACGATCTCGCGCGTCCACCGCATGCTGCATGATCCCGGCCGGGTACATCTCGACATCGGGCCGTACCTTCAGACCATCTGCAACGACGTGCTGGAGTCGAGCGGCGCGCGCAACGTCGCCTGCGTGGTCGATTTCGTGCCGGCGCAGCTCGATCTGACCCGGCTGACCGCCTTGTCGCTGCTGGTGGTCGAACTCGTCACCAATGCACTCAAGCACGCCTTCGAGTCGGGCGAGGCGGGCACCATCACGGTCAGCCTCAGGCCGCTCGACGAGGCCCGCTACGCGCTGACGATCGCGGACGATGGTAAGGGCCTTTCTCCCGGTGTCGATCCCGGCAAAGGCGACAGCCTGGGCCTGCGGATCTGCGAGGGCCTGGCCGCGCAACTGCACGGCAAGCTCACCACCAGCAGCGACCGCGGCACGACCGTGCGGCTCGATTTTCCCAAGGACGTTCCGGCGTAAAGTCAGCCGGCGTTGCAGCGGTGCGCGGTCATCGCGTGCCGAGAGCCGCTTGTCATTGGCCCCAGATGATGTATTTTACATCATTGTCTTTGTCTCAGACATCAATTATGGTGTCTCTTACTTGAGGCCATCGTGATCACGTCGTTCCAGATGCGGGCAGCCCGTGCGCTGCTCGGGATTGATCAGAAAACCTTGGCCGAGCTGGCCGGCGTGTCGCTGCCGACGATCCAGCGGATGGAAGCCTCCACGGGCAACGTCCGCGGCGTGGTGGACTCGCTGACCAAGGTCGTCGATGCGCTCAATCGTGCGGGCGTGGATCTGATCGGCGAGCATGCCCGCAGCGAGGATGGCGGGCGTGGCGTTCGCCTGAAGGAGCCGGGACCGCCCCACCGCTTGGGCCGTCAAACTGACACTGCGCGCGATGGCGCGAGCTAGCTTCATCGCGCGGCACAGGGGCTGCTGAGCCCTTCGTGTGAGACGCATCGCGCTGGCCTTGCAGCCCGACGATGCGACGGGAGCGTGATGGGCATGAGCAGCGCAAACGAGCACGGCACGCGGGGGCGGGTCGGACATCATGAGCCGACCTTTGCCGAGCTCTATTCCCCCAAACTTCTCACGGTCCTGCGCGAGGGCTACGGCCTCAGCGATTTCCGCGCCGATGCGCTCGCGGGCCTGACCGTCGCCATCGTCGCGCTGCCGCTGTCGATGGCGATTGCGATCGCCTCCGGCGTCTCGCCCGGCCGTGGGCTCTACACCGCCGTGGTCGGCGGCTTCCTGATCTCGCTGCTCGGCGGCAGCCGCTTCCAGATCGGCGGCCCGGCCGGCGCCTTCATCGTGCTGGTCGCGGCGACGGTCGATCGCCAGGGCCTCGATGGCCTGCTGCTGGCGACGATGATGTCCGGCGTGATGCTGGTCATCGCCGGCTATCTGCGGCTCGGCACCTACATCAAGTTCATTCCCTATCCGGTGACGGTCGGCTTCACCGCCGGCATCGCCGTCATCATCTTCGCCAGCCAGCTGAAGGATCTGTTCGGCATCACGCTGGCGTCCAAGGAGCCCGGCGAGCTGATCCCGAAGCTGATGGCGCTCGCGCATGGCGCGCCGACGGCGAACCTGTCAGCTGTGGCGCTTGCTGCGCTGTCGATCGCGATCATCGTTGGCCTCAAGCGCCTGCGGCCGACCTGGCCCGGCATCCTGATCGCCGTCGTCGTCGCGGCGGCCTTCACCTATGCGCTGCAGCTGCCGGTGGAAACCATCGGCACCAAGTTCGGCGGGATTCCGCGCGAACTGCCGGCGCCGGCGCTGCCGGCGTTTTCGCTCGCCAAGATCCAGGCGGTGTTTCCCGATGCGATCGCCTTTGCGCTGCTCGGGGCGATCGAGTCGCTGCTGTCCGCCGTCGTCGCCGACGGCATGACCGGACGGCGGCATCGCTCGAACTGCGAGCTGGTTGCCCAAGGCTTCGCCAATGTCGGCTCGGCGCTGTTCGGCGGCATCTGCGTCACCGGAACCATCGCGCGCACCGCGACCAACGTCCGTGCCGGCGCGCGCGGCCCGGTCTCGGGCATGCTGCATTCGCTGTTCCTCATGGTGTTCATGCTGATCGCGGCGCCGCTGGCGAGCTACATTCCGCTGTCGGCGCTGGCGGCGGTGCTCGTCGTTGTCGCCTGGAACATGGCCGAGAAGCATGAGTTCGCCACCTTGGTGCGCTCTTCCTGGGGCGATGCCACCGTGCTGCTGGCGACCTTCGGCCTCACCATCTTCCGCGACCTGACCGAGGGCATCCTGGTCGGCTTCGCGCTCGGTGCGGTCCTCTTCATCAACCGCATGGCGCAGATGACCGGCGTCGAGGATGGATCGCCTTTGGTCGCCGAGGACCGCGCCGATTTCGAGGACGGCGTGCGCGTGCCCTATAATCCCAAGCTCAGCGCCGACAAGGACGTGCTGGTCTATCGCATCACCGGCGCGTTCTTCTTCGGCGCCGCCTCGACGGTGGGCACCGTGCTCGACTCCATCGCCGATCGCCGCAAGGCATTCGTGGTCGACTTTGCCGCCGTGCCGTTCCTGGATTCGACCGCGGCCAATGCCATGAGCCGCGTCGCCGCCAAGGCCAAGCGCCAGGGTATCCGCCTGTTCATCACCGGCGCCTCGCCGACGGTGCGCCGGGCGCTGCTGACCCACGGCGTGCGGCCGCCGCTGGTACGCTATCGCGAGACCATCGAGCGCGCGGTGGCCGACATCAAGGGCAAGGAGACGCCGCCCCAGGAGATCGCCGACGGCCTGGCGGCGAGCTGATTTGCCAGGGGACCGCTTCCGGCTTGAAAGCACAGGCCACGAGGTGGTTGGCTGTGTCGCATGCTCGACAGCCGCCGCAACCTCCTGCTCGCCTGCACGCTCAGCGCCCTCGCGGGCTACGTCGACGGCATCGGCTTCCTGCATCTCGGCGGCCTGTTCGTCTCGTTCATGAGTGGCAACTCGACCCGCATGGGCGTCAGCCTCGCCGAGGGCCGCTGGCACGAAGCGATGAACGCGCTCGGCTTGATCGGCCTGTTCGTCGGCGGCGCGGCGGGCGGCAGCGTGATCATGCAGCGGCGCAATCGCCATGTTCAGAGTCTGCTGCTGCTGGTCGAAGGCGCGCTGCTGATCACGGCCACGCTCAGCCATCTGGCGGGGCTGCCGTTCGGCGCGGTGACGGCGATCGTCGTCGCGATGGGGCTGGAGAATGCGGCGTTTCAGATCAAGGGCAGCGGCGGGCTCGGGCTGACCTATGTCACCGGCGCGCTGGTCAAGGTCGGGCAGGCCGTCGCTGTCGCTCTGGCCGGTGGGCCGCGGCTCGGCTGGCTGTCGAACCTGCTGCTGTGGGCGGCGCTGGTGGCGGGCTCTGCCGCGGGTGCCTTCGCCTATCTCCGTCTCGGCCTCACAGCCGTCTGGGCCGGCGCTTGTGCGGCGCTGCTGATCGCGTTTTTCGCCGCCGTCACGGCAGATCCGGAGCATTGA
>NZ_CAFI01000224.1 GCF_000239775.1 Bradyrhizobium sp. ORS 375 | reverse complement strand
GGCTCCGCGCGGGCCGGTCGCCCCGCCGGTCCAGACGCTCGAGTAGGCTCCGCTGCCGCTCAATAGCCGCGTGCGCGATCGACCACGTTCAACAGCGGCCGGCCGCTGAGCAGCCGCCGTGCGTTCTCGGCGACCTGCAGCGTGATCGTCTCCCAGGATGCGATCGCCGCCATGTGCGGCGTCACCAGCACGCCCGGCTCGCGCCATAGCGGATGCTCCGCCGGCAGCGGCTCGTGCTCGAACACGTCGAGCACGGCGCCGCGCAGATGGCCGCCGCCCAGCAGCGCGATGAGATCATCCATCACGACGTGCTCGCCGCGGCTGCACAGGATCAGCGCGGCGCCCTTCGGCAAGCGGCTCAGCCGTGCGGCATTCAAGAGCCCGACTGTCGACGGCGTCAGCGGCAGCAGCGAGACCAGAATGTCCGTCTCGCTGAGGAATGCGTCGAGCGCCTCTGCACCGCTGAACGTCCTGACATCGGCGAGTTGCTTCGGCGACCTCGACCAGGCGCTCACCGTGAAGCCGAGCTGCACGAGACGACGCGCAGCGTCGGTGCCGAGCTCGCCCAGTCCGAGAATGCCGACCCTGCTGTCCTTGGCTGCGCGCTGGTCGTAGCGCTGCCACAGGCCGTCGCGCGCGTTGCTGATGACGCGATCGAAATCGCGATGGAAGTAGAGCGTCGACCACAGCACGAACTCGGTCATCGCCGCGGTGATATCGGGATCGACGATCCGGCACAGCGGCACATCCGGCACGGTGGCATCGGACAGGATGTTGTCGACGCCGGCCGCGATCGAATGGATGAGCCTGAGCCTCCGCATCGATGCGAGCGCACCGGGCTCCGGTTTCCAGCACACCGCGAGCTCGGCCTCGAGAGCCGCAGGCTCCGGCCACGACGCGACGGCCACGCCGGGCAGCTCGCGCGCGAGCAGCGCCTTCATCGGATCCATCAGGCCCGGTCGGCTGAGCAGCGCGACCTTGATCATGCCTTGCGCAGCCCGCACCATTGCGCGACGAACATCGCAATCGACAGCGTCGTCTTGCGCACGCTGTCGAGGTCCACGCGTTCGTCGAACGCGTGCGGGCCGATGCCATAGGGTCCGTAGCACAACGCGGGGATGCCGTAGTCGACGGCGTAGTAGCGGGTGTCGTTGACGGCGGTGGACAACCGCATCTCGAGCGGCTTGTCGAACACGCGCGCATGCACCTCGGCCAGCGCAGCCTCGGCGGCGCTGCCGGGCTCGCACACCGCGGGATCGGCCTGGAAGCCGCTCCACACCAGCTCGACCGGATTTTCCGAAAGGAAGCTGTCGGTGGCTTGCGCCTTGGCGAGACACTGCTCAATCGCGGCCATGGCATCGGCCGGCGTCTCGCCCGGCAGCACGCCGAGCCGGCAATCGAGATCGCACCACGCTGGCGTCGAGCTCGCCCAGTCGCCACCCTTGATGATGCCGACATTGAACTTGATCGGGTTCTTCACGTCGGCGAACCAGGCGTTCGACTTGGCGCGCGCGTTGATCTCGCTGGTGTGCTCCTGGAAGGCGCGGATCAGATGCATCGCCGAAAGGATCGCGTTGGTGCCGGTCTCGGCATAGGCGACATGCACCGGCGTGCCGCGCACGCGCAGGCGGAACCAGATCGCGCCGACCTGGGCGCGCGTCAAGGTGTGGCCGGTCGGCTCGGGGATCAGGCACGCATCAGCCGTGTAGCCACGCATCAAAGTCGAGAGCGCGCCGTTGCCGGTGCTCTCCTCCTCGGTCACCGTCTCCAGGTGAATGCGGCCGTCGGGCACGAAGCCGGCAGCCTTGATGGCGTCGAGCGCGAAGATCATCGCGGAGACGCCGGCCTTCATGTCCTGCGCACCGCGCCCGATCATCCAGCCGTCGCGCACCACGGCTTCGTAGGGCGGGTCGTTCCAGAGATCGGTCGGCCCTTCCGGCACGACGTCGACATGGCCCTGCAGGATCAGGCTGCGGCCCCTGCCCCGGCCGTCGAGCGTCGCGACGACCTGCTTCGAGCCGTCGAGCGCGACATTGTCCATCGGCGCCGCCTTGGGATGACGCATCAGATCGACATCACCGAGGCTGAAGCGATCGACCTTGTAGCCGCGCGCTTCGAACTCAACGGCCAGCCAGTCCTGCACCGGCGCTTCCTCGCCGCGCAGGCTGCGGAACTGCACGAGCTGCTGCAGGAAGGCGACCTGCTTTTTGAAGTTGGCGTCGACAGCGGCGGCGAGCCGCTCCATCACGTCGTTCGGCACGGCCGCTGCTGTTTCAGTCACTCCCAAGCCTCCAGACTTTCCACTCATTCCAGCCGCGGGTCAGGCGGCCAGACATTTTTCCAGGATCGCGAGCCCTTCGTCCACGATCGCATCCGATGCAGTCAGCGGCACCAGGATGCGGATCGTGCTCGCAGTCACGCCGCAGGACAACAGGATCAAACCATTTTCATGGGCGACCCGCGTCACGCGCTTGGTCATCTCGGCATCCGGCTCGTCGCTGCCGCGCTGCTTGAGGATATCGAATGCAACCATCGCGCCAGGACCCCGCGGCTCGGAAACTGGAACCAGAGTGTTGGCACGCGCGAAACGCGCGATCGCGGCGCGGAGCCTGTCGCCGATCGCATTGGCGCGCTCCAGCAGCTTCTCCTGCTCGAACACGTCGAGCACCGCGAGCGCGGCCGCGCAGGCCAGCGGATTGCCGCCATAGGTGCCCCCCAATCCGCCCGGCTCCGCCGCATCCATGATCGCCGCGCGGCCGATCACGCCCGACAGCGGCATGCCGCCAGCGAGGCTCTTGGCGACGCAGATCAGGTCTGGCTGCACGTCGTAATGCTCCATCGCGAACATCTTGCCGGTGCGGCCGAAGCCGGTCTGCACTTCATCCGCGACCAGCACGATGCCGTTGGCATCGCAGATCCGGCGCAGGCCGCGCATCAACTCCGGCGGCGCGGGGTGGAAACCGCCCTCGCCCTGCACCGGCTCGATGATGATGGCGGCAACCTGCGAGGCGTCGATATCGGCCCTGAAGATGAAGTTGATGTAGGACAGCGTGTCCTCGACCGAGACGTTGCTGCCGGCAATCGGGAACGGCGCATGCCAAATGCCCGGCAGTGGCGCGCCGAATTGCTTCTTGTAGGGCATCACCTTGCCGGTCATGGCGTTGGCAAGCGCAGTGCGGCCGTGAAAGGCGCCGGTGAAGGCGATGATGCCGCTGCGCCCCGTGGCGGCGCGCGCGATCTTGATGGCGTTCTCGGTCGCTTCCGCTCCTGTCGTCAGCAGGATCGACTTGGCGGGACCGGAGATCGGCGCCAGCGCGTTGAGCCGCTCGGTCAGCCGCACGTAAGGCTCGTACTGCAGCACCTGGAAGCAGGTGTGGGTGAAGCGGTCGAGCTGGGCGCGGATCGCGGCCACGACATGTGGATGGCAATGGCCGGTGTTGAGCACGGCAATGCCGCCGGCGAAGTCGATATAGCGCTTGCCCTCGACGTCCCAGACCTCGCTGTTGAGGGCGCGGTCGGCAAACAGCGGCGTCGCGTAGCTCACGCCGTGGACGACGGCCTCGTGCCGCCGTGCCAGCAATTGTTCATTCGCAGCCATTCGGCTCGACTCCTTGCGGAAAAATGTCGAGGTCCAGGCTAAGACGGGCGCCGTTCCGATCAATCAGCTTGTTCCTCCTGATAGGTGACTCCAGTGCACCAGAGCGTCGCGGCTGCCGCGTAGCTCAGGCCAGCACCTTCTTCAGCCAGGCACGGAGCGCGACGATGGCGGGCTCGTCCCAGCGCTCCCTGAGCGCCACGAGCTGATACGCACCCATGCGAACCGACGACGGCAGCACCTCGACCAGCGCGCCGCTGCGCACGTCGTCGGCGACGAGGATCTCGTTCGCGAGCGCGACGCCCTGCCCCATCCGCGCCGCCTCGATCGCCAGATGCGCGTGCCACAGCCGCTGCCCACGCAGGCTGACCTGATGCTGATAGCCGGCCAGATCGAACCAGCGCTCCCATTGCAGGGTGGACTCTTCGTGGATCAGCGAGGCTTTGGCGAGACCGCCGAGTGTGGCGATGTCGGGAAAGCGCGCCAGATACGCCGGGCTCGCCACCGGGAACACGCGCGGCCGCGCCAGCTCCTCGGCCATCACGGTGCTGCCCGTTTGCAGTTCCTCGGCATAGACGATCTCGGCATCGGCCTCGCCGCGCGGCAGGTCCGGATGCGACAAGGTCGGCTGCAGGTTGATGTCCCAGTTGCGCGGCGGTCCGGTCAGCTCCGGCAGCCGCGCCAGCAGCCGGCGGTTGGCGAGGCCCGGGATGCACCAGATGTTCAGCGTCGGCCGCGCCACGGGCCGCACCGCCGTGGTGGCGCGCGCGATGATGTCGAAGGCCTGGGTGACCTCGGCGTGGAACTGCCGGCCGACCTCGGTCAGAGCAAGGCCGCGTCCCTCGGCGCGGACCAGCGCCACGCCGAGGCTGCGCTGCAGGTTCTGCAGATGGCGGGAGACGACCGTGTGACTGACCGCGAGCTCGTCGCCAGCGGCGCGAACGCTGCCCCGCCGCCCGACGGCCTCAAAGGCACGCAGCGCAATCAGAGAGGGCAATCGGGGTCGCGTCATGCTCGCACGGTTTCCGCCTGCGCGATCCACGCCCCCGCCCGCAAAAAGGCGAGCCGCCACGAATTGTCGGTTACGCGGCTGATGTCGGAGCGCCGGCCACGGTGGCGGCGTCCGTTGCCGAACGCAGGCATTTCACCCGGAGATGCTGCATCGGCCTTGAGGGCGCTGACGCGCGTGACGCCGCTCTTAGCGCCCGTAGCCGCCCGGCGCCAGCCCCGATCCCGCCACAGTGGCGGCGGCTGCAACCATGCCGCGTAGCCAGTTAACGCGGGAGGCGCATTGGCAATCGATCGTTAGGGATCGCAGCACAGCCCCGACAGCCGCCTCAAAGTTTCCACAATTCAGCTCTGAATCGACGGTGCTTCGAGCAGGAGAACCCCACATGCGGATCACGCCCGTGATCTTCGTCGGTTCGCTGGCTGCCCTCATCGCAACGGCAGCGCCCGCACTGGCGAAGAATTCCCAGAGTCCCAATTCTCAAACACAAAGAACCGACGAGCAGGCCACCTCGTCCTCTCCCTGTCGCGCCTACCAGCAGGACCCCGACGGGACCTGGAAGGAACTGCCCTGCCAAGGTCAGGGCCAGGCTGCGGCCGCGCCGCGCCGACAGCAATCGGTGACCAACACTCCGAGCAGCGCGGCACGCTGAGCGAGACGGCCGGAGCGCACCGGCGCTCCGGCTCTTCTCAGGCTGAGCCGTCTCAGTAGGGCGGCGCCTTGCGTGCCCGCTGTTCCCGGGCCGCCTCGACCCACCACAACAGATCATCGGCGAAGCGTGGGAAGGCGTGCGCGAGCGCCTGGCCGGCATCGCCGGTGGGCTTGCCCTCGGCCGAGAGCGCCTGACCGATAGGGCCGACGGCCAGCGTGCTCGACACCACGACCATGCCCATCTCCGACAAGGTGCCATGCCAGGCGGTGGCAGCGCGCGCTCCTGCCAGCCGGCCGGCCGAGTAGCTCGCGATCGCCGCCGGCCGCCAGAACCATTCCTCGAGAAAGTGGTCGGTGAGGTTCTTCAGCCCAGGCTGCATGCCCCAATTGTATTCGCCGGTCACGAACACGAAGCCGTCGGCGGCGCGGATCTTGGCTGCGAGCTCCGCCATGGCCGCAGGCGCTTCGCCCGGCTTGTATTCCTTGAACATGCGGTCGAGCATCGGCAGGCCGACCGCCTTGGCGTCGATCAGCTCGACGTCCTGCCCCTTGCCGCGCAATCCGTCCACGACGAACTGTGCGAGCCGGATTCCCATCCGGTCGGAGCGATAGGAGCCGTAGAGGACGAGAATGCGATTGCTCATGGCGGGTCAACTCCTGGCCGGATGATCCCTGCCAGTCTATCACGCCGCGCTGCAAACCATGTCATGGTGGAAGGAGCGCCGCGGATCGACGGATCGGCGGCGCGTCGTCGTCAAGTCGAAGGGCGCGAGCTCAGCGCGTCACCGAGGCCGAGGCGGAGCGCTCGGTCGGACGTCCGAACACGCTGCGGCAGCCGTCGCTGAGGCTGGCGCGCTGCTTGACCATGCAGGCGATGATGCGCTCGCGATCGGGAATCTCCGACGAGCACAGCCGGAACACGTCGCCGGTGCACAGCCGCCGCTGGTCGTCTTCCGTGAAGGCATGACCCGCGCGCGGGCTGGCGATCATCGCCAGCGCAAGCCCTGCTACCGCCACATTCAAGTTCCGCATCCTGAACAGATGAGTTCGCATCTCGGTCCCCAATTCGCCCGCTGTTTGTCCGGTTCGATTGCCGGTTCGATCGCCGGTTCGATCGCCGGTTCGATCGCCGGTTCACCCGCTGCTTTCGCGCCGCCGCGAAGCAGTTGCCGCCGCAGAATCAAATGATGACACAGAGCCGAGCGCCTTCAACAAGCGGTCGTCTCACTGCACCACTATTTTGTCGGCTGTTGCATCTGCGACTCCATGATGGGCTTCGGAACCTGTGAGACGCCGCCAAATTGTCATTAGGCGAACGCAATCCGGCCCAGGCGCGCCCACACTCTCGCGGCGTAGTGACGACGAACGATGGTGCTTCGGGCCATCGCACCCAGAGTCGATGGTTGGAGTTGAAGCCATGGCGTACACGATGATCGCCGAGCGGGAGCAGCAGAAGATCCGCAAGCAGCGCGAAAGCGCGCTGATCGTGATCGCCAATGCGCAGGTGATGGAAGCCGAAGGCTGGAATGTCGTGATCACTGACGAGGACGGCAACACCCTGCCGCTCGCCGAGTTCGAAGCCGGCCTCTCGCAGAAATTCTCGTCCTGGTACAAGGCCAAGTCGCGGCCGGTGGTGCCGACGACCATTCCCGGACCAAACCTGTTCGCGGAGCCCGCCAACGACGACGCCGGGCCGGAAGATGTGGTCGCCGCCGAGCTCGCCGCCGAAGCGATCGAGACCGACGTCGCAGCCGAGGTGAAGGACATCGCCGAGGACGATTTCGAAACGGCCGAGGCGGCCAACGCCGCCCCCGGCGAGAAAGCCGAGCGCGAGGAGACCGCGCTCGACGCCGACGCAATGGCCGACTAGCGCCGCGGTGCGCCGCAGCACCGGCGTTGGTCACTCCCCGCCTTCGTAGAACAGCTCGAGCGGCAGCCCGACCTGCGCCTTGCCGATCCATTCGCGTGCGATGACGTTGGACGGCCCCATTGCGATCGCCGCGCGGGCGTCGCGGAAAGCGCGCTCGATCGGCCCGCGGTGATAGCCGTAGCCGCCAGTCACCGTCAGCGCTGATGACGCCACCTTGTTGGCGACCTCGGCGGCGTGGACCTTGAACTCGGTCAGCGGGATCAGGATCTCGCTCTGCGGCCTGCCGGCGCGCCAGAGCTCGTCGAGCTTGTGTGCCAGCTCGATCCGCCACGGCCGCAGGCTCTCGACCAGCACCTTGGCGGCGCCGAGCTCCTGCCGGATCGCCTGGTAATCCGACAAGCTCCTGTTGCGGTCCTTGTGCACGAAGCCGGTGGTGTGCGCGACCGCAGCATTGAGCACGCCGCGCGCCAGCCCCTCCCACACCGCTCCGAGCCCAATCAAGTAGACCGGCGAGACGCCGTCATAGATGATCTCCTTGCCCTGCCCCTCCGCGCCAAGCCGGTCGCGCTTGGGCACGTGGACGTTCTTGTAGCTGATGCCGCCAGAATGATTGGCCCGCACCCCGAGCGCCTCCCATGGCTTGGACTCGATGCCATCGGCCTTGCCGTCGACGATGAAGAAGATGATGTCGGCCTGGTCCCTGGCGCCGGGCGTGCGGGTCTGCGCGACGTAGAAGTCGGCCTGGCCCGAGCTGGTCGTGAACGACTTGTCGGCGTTCAGACGATAGTCGTCGCCGTCGCGCGAGGCCTCCGACAGATTGTACCACCAGTGGCCGCCGGTGGCGCGCTCGCTGGTCGAGTAGGTCCCGAGCAGCCGGCCATGGTCGGCTTTCAGCCAGCGCTCCTTCTGGTCGTCGGTGCCGAACAGATTGATGGTCTGCGCCGCGCCGACATGCATGACGTAGACGAGGCCGGTCGAGGCGTCCGCCTGGCCGATGCGGTAGGCCGCCTCGGCGAAATCGACGTGCCCGAGCCCGAGCCCGCCGAAGCGCGGCTCGTTCAGCACACCGGTCCAGCCGGCCTCGGCCAGCGCGAGCAGGCTGTCGCGCGGAAACCGGCCTTCACGATCGTTGCGATCGGCGTTGGCCTTGACCACCTGCTCGATGGTCGCGTCGAGCTGCTCATAGGGCGCAGCCTCGAGCTTGCGGGCGGCGGTACTTGTCGGCATGGGGATCTCCTCGCTGGTGTAGTCAGGCCACGGCCTGGGTGGTCTCAGCCGGCGCAGTGGCGCCGCCGAGATAGAGATGTTTGATGTCCGGACGCTGCCGGAGCTCGCGCGCGGGACCTGCAAGCACGCTGCGGCCGCCTTCGAGCACGATGGCATGGTCGGCGAAGCGCAGCGCCACGGTTGAGTTCTGCTCGGCCACCAGGATCGAGAGCCCCTCTTCGCCGTTGAGCCGCTTGAGCGCGCGAAAAATGCTTTCGACCACCAGGGGCGCCAGCCCCATCGATGGCTCGTCGAGCACCAGCAGCCGGGGCCGCGACATCAGCGCGCGGCCGATCGCCGTCATCTGCTGCTCGCCGCCGGAGGTGAGGCCAGCCACGGAGCGGCGGTGCCGTGTCAGTTGGGGAAACAGAGCGTAGACGCGCTCCAGATCGGCACTCACCTCGCCGCGACTGGCATCGCGGCCGATCGCGCCGGTGATCAGATTCTCCTCGATGCTCAGCGAGGCGAAGCAATGCCGGCCTTCGAGCACCGGCACGAGCCCGGCGCGGACCAACTGCGCGGCCGAGGACGACGAGACGTCGCGTCCGTCATAGATGATCCGTCCGCTTGTGATCTGGCCGCGCCGCGCGGGCAGCAGCGCCGAGATCGCCTGCAAGGTCGTCGACTTGCCCGCGCCATTGGCACCGAGTACCGCGATGATCTTGCCGGCGTGAACCGCGAACGATACGTCGCTGACCGCGCAGATTGCCTGGTCATAGGTCGCAGCGAGATGCTCGACCGACAGCAGCACGTCACTCATGATGGGAGTCCTCGAAAAGAGATGCGCGGGAGCACCGCCCCCGCGCACGCTGGCCTTACTGCCCGACCGGATCGTCACCCGAGGTGCGGATCTTGATGCCGCGCTCCTGCGCGTAGGCGGTCGACGACTTCTCGATGATCGGGCGCAGCGCGGCCCAGTCCGGCGAGATCCAGTCGGAGACGACCTTCCACTTGGCGCCGTCCCATTGCTGGAAGGTCACGCGGCCATTGCCCTCGTGGTTGTCCCAGGTGACGTTGATCGAGTGGAACAGGCCCTTGGCGCCGAGCGCCTCGACGCGCGCGGGATCGAGCTGGAGATGCTCAAAACCCCAGCGCACCTCGTCACCGGTCAAGGTCCGCTTGCCGAACTTCTCCTGCGCGATCCTGACCGCCTCGACGTTGAGGATGCCGTTCACGATGCCGAGATTGTGGTAGACGCTGCCGATGCGCTTCTTGTCGTCGAGATTGCCCTTGCCCGCGCCGTAGACGGTCTTGATCACCTCCTGCAGCACCGGGTACTCGGCGCCCGAAGCCTGGGTGGTGATCGCAACATAGCCCTTGGCGGCATCGCCGGCCGGGATCACGTCCTCTTCCGAGTTGGACCAGACATTGCCGATGATGTGGTCGACCGGAAAGCCGGTCTTCTGCGCCGTCTTCAGCGCCACCGGATTCATCACGCCCCAGCCACGCAGCACGACATAGTCGGCCTTGGCGCGGCGGATCGACAGCCATTGCGACTGCTGCTCGTTACCGGGATGCGGCACCTCGATCTGCTCGAGCTCGAAGCCGTATTTGTCGGACAACAGCTTGTAGATCGGGATCGTCTCCTTGCCGTAGGGCGAGCCGTGATACAGCACCACGATCTTCTTTCCCTTCAGCTTCTCAGCTCCGCCCTCGCGCGTGGCGATGTAGTTCACGATACCCGAGGTCTCGCTATAGGGATTGAGCAGCAGTGGGAACACGTAAGGAAACACGCGGCCGTCGGTGGAGTCGGTGCGGCCGTGGTTGATGGTGATCAGCGGCACCTTGTCTTTGCTGATGCGGTCGATCATCGCATAGGCGATGCCGACGGAGAGCGGATTCCAGGCGGCAACGCCGGGACGGCTCTTCAGCCGCTCATAGACCTCGACGCCGCGCTCGACCTCGTATTGCGTTTCGCCCTCGTCCCAGGTCAGCTTGACGCCGTTGACGCCGCCGTCGCGGATGTTGATCAGGTTGAGATAATCGATGAAACCGCCGAAGAAGCCGGTGCCGCCGGCCGCATAGGGCCCGACGCGATAGCTTTGCAGCGGGAAAAACTGCTCGTCCGCTTTGGCCTGGGGTATGAAGGTCGGCAGGCTGGTGACCAGCCCGAGGGCGAGCGCCGCCCCTAAAGCCAGCTTTGCGTGTCTGAATGTCGTCATCGTGTCTCTCCTTGTGGGTGACTGGTTCAGGACTGGGATGAACGGAGGCGGCGCGCTGCCGCGACGGCACGGTCGATCAGCGCGACCAGGCCGCGCGGCTCGGCGATCAGAAAGGCGATGATCAGCGCGCCGATCACGATGCGCTGGCTCATCTCGAGCACGCCGGAATCGAACACGCTGCCGAGCAACGCAGCGCCGAGCCGCGACAGCAGCAGCGGAAACACCACGATGAAGGCCGCACCGATAAAGGCACCGCGCAGCGAGGCCAGCCCGCCGATGATGATGATGAACAGGATCTGGAACGAGCGATCGAGGTTGAATCCGGCCGGCTCGACCGTGCGCAGGTAAGCGAACGCCCAGAGCACGCCGGCGACGCCGATCAGGAATGACGAGATGCCGAAGGCGAGCAGCTTGGTGCGCAGCAGCGGCACGCCGATCACCTTGGCCGCGACCTCGTGGTCGCGCACCGCGATGAAGTTGCGCCCGATCTGCGAGGCCAACAGCCGCGCCGTCAGCGCGGTGGCGACTGCGACGATCGACAGCGAGAACACGTAACGGCCGGTCGCCGAGGTGAAGCTGAGGCTGCCGATGCGGATGACCGGCGCATCGATCACCCCGGAGGCATTGTCGTTGGAGAACCAGCCGAACTTGGTGAGCGCCCACTGCACGAAGAACTGCGCCGCCAAGGTCGACACCGCAAGATAGAAGCCGCGCAGCCGCAGGCTCGGCAGGCCGAACACGATTCCGACGGCCGCGGCAATGGCCCCTGCCAGCACGATGTCGGCGAGGAGCGGCAGGCTCGGCAATCTCAGATTGAGATTGTAGGCCGCATAAGCGCCGACCGCGAGGAACGCCGCCGAGCCCAGCGACACCTGGCCGGCATAGCCGGTCAGGACATTGAGCCCGATCGCGGCCAGCGCCAGCGCCAGGAACGGCGTCAGCACCGCGTCCATCAGATAGTCCGATCCGATCCACGGCACTAGCCCGTAGCCAAGCAGGAGCAGCAGCGCGACGCCGAGCAGGTTCGGAGTGAGCCAGGACAGTCGCGTGGGCGCTACGGTGGTTTCGGTGATCGTGGTCATCACACCCGCTCCACCAGCTTCTGGCCGAACAGGCCGGACGGCCGCACCAGCAGCAGCGCCAGCGCGACCACATAGGCCGCCCACGCCTCGATGCCGCCGCCGAAGAAGGGCCCGACATAGACCTCCGCGAGCTTCTCGATCGCGCCGATCAGCAGGCCACCGACGATCGCGCCGGTGATGGAATCGAAGCCGCCGAGCACAAGCACCGGCAGGGCCTTCAGCACCACCAGCGACAGCGAGAACTGCACGCCGAGCCGCGCGCCCCACAGCAGCCCCGCAACCAGCGCAACGATGCCGGCCGCCGTCCACACCGCGGCCCAGACGCGCGGCAATCTCAGGCCGACCGCGAGCGCGGCAAACTGATCGTCGGCGACCGCGCGAAACGCGAGCCCGGTGCGGGTGTAGCGGAAGAACAGCGTGAACAGCGCCACCAGGCTGCCGGCCACGGCCGCCGCAAACAGATCGAAGCGGCTGATGAAGACGCCCGCGATGTCGAACGGGATATCGCTGACGCCGATCTCCAGCCCGTGGACCTGCGTGCCCCACAGCAACTGGGCGGCTCCTTCGATCACATAGGACAGGCCGAGAGTCGCCATGAACAGGGTGATCGGCGGCTGGTTGATCAACGGCCGCAGCACGGCCCGCTCGATCGTGATGCCGAGCGCCACCATGATGGCGAGCGTCGCAAGCAGCGCCAACGCGAACGGCGTGCCGCGCTCGACCAGGCTGACGAAGGTCAGCGCCGCGAACAGCAGCATCGCGCCTTGCGCGAAATTGAGCACGCCCGAAGTCTTGTAGATCAGCACGAAGCCGATCGCGACGAGCGAGTACATTACGCCTGACAGCAGGCCGCCGACGAGCACCTCGATGAGAAACTGAGTGTCGAACATCAGATCGCGAGCTCCGTCTCGTCCTCATGGGCGACGCCGAGATAGGCATCGATCACCGCCTGATTGGTCTTGATCTCGGCCGGCGGTCCGTCCGCGATCTTGCGGCCGTAATCGAGCACGGCGATGTGGTCGGAGAGACCCATGACGATGCCGATATCGTGCTCGATCAGCACGATGGTGGTTCCGTAGCGGTCGCGTGCGCCGCGCACGTGCTGCGCCAGCTCCTGCTTCCCGCTCAGCGTCACGCCGGCAAAGGGCTCGTCGAGCAGCAGCAGTTTTGGACGCGCCACCAGCGCGCGCGCCAGCTCGACCCGCTTCTGCAGGCCGTAAGGCAGCGAGCCGGCGATGCGGTCGCGCACCTCCTGGAGATGCAGGAAGCCGATCACCTCCTCGGCCGCGGCGCGGTTCTCGGCTTCGATCCGCCGCGCCGCGGGGCTGCCGACGAGCTGCCGGATGAAGCCGGTGTGGACGCGATGCGCCAGCCCAATCAGCACATTGTCGAAGGCCGAGAGCCCGTTGAACAGAGCGAGGTTCTGAAAGGTGCGGGCTACGCCAAGGCGCGCGAGCTGCGCCGTCGGCACCTGCCGGAACGCATGATCGCCGAACCAGACCTCGCCCTGGTCAGGCCGGTAGAGCCCGCTGACCACGTTGAGCAGCGAGCTCTTGCCGGCACCATTGGGACCGATCACCGCGCGGATCTCGCCCTCCGCGACGTCGAGATCGACATCGCGAAGTGCCGTGAGGCCGCCGAACGACAGCGAGATGTTGGCGAGCCGCAGCACCGCGCGCGGGCCGCCCGACACCTGGGCGCCCGGCGCAGCAGCTGGCTCGGTGTCGAGCACCTGACGCGCCGTCCCCGGAGCCCACGTCTCCAGGGCCAGCACGTCCAGCGAGGTGGTGAGCGCGCTCAACAGCATCGCCGTGCCCTACTCCGCCGCTTGGACGCGCACGCCCGCTTTGGCCGCAGCCTTGGCCTCGAGCTCACGCACCAGCGGGATCACGTGCTTGCCGAAATAGGCAACCTCCTCCTGAAAGTGCAGGAAGCCGAGCAGGACGAGATCGACTCCGACCTCCTTGAGCGCGACGATGCGCTCGGCGATCTGCTGCGGCGTGCCGATCAGATTGGTCTTGAAGCCGTCATTGTACTGGACGAGATCCTCGAAGGTCGATTTCGCCCAATTGCCCTCGCGCTCCGGCGAGGCCTTGCCGGCATTGGCCACCTCGTGCGCGAAGGCATGCACCGCCTCCGGATTGGCGTGGTCGATGATATCCTTGAGGACAGCCTGTGCCTCGGCCTCGGTATCGCGCGCGATGGCAAAGGCATTGACGCCGATCTTGACGTGGTGGTTGTTGGCCTTCGCCTTGGCCCTGATGTCGTCGACCTGCGCCTTGATGCCCTCGACCGAGTTGCCGTTGGTGAAGTACCAGTCGGAGACGCGCGAGGCCATGTCGCGCGCCGCGCGCGAGCTCCCGCCCTGGAAGATTTCCGGCTGCGGGTCGATCGGCTTTGGCTTCAGCGAGTAGTTCGTGAAGCGGTAGAAGTCGCCGCGGAGATTGAAATTGTCCTCCGTCCAGATGCCCCTGAGCGCGCGGATGAACTCCTCCGAGCGGCGATAGCGCTCGTCGTGATCCAGCCACGGCTCGCCGATCGCCGCGAACTCGCCGCGGAACCAGCCGCTGACGATGTTGACGGCGACGCGTCCCTGGGTGAGGTGATTGATGGTCGCGATCTGCTTGGCAACGACGGCGGGATGCCATGGTCCGGGCAGAATCGCAGCGATCACTTTGAGCTTGGTGGTCGCCTCGAGCAACGCATGGCTGAACGAGACGGACTCATGCTGATACTCGGCGCCATAGCCGGCGGTGAAGCGGATCTGGCTCAGCGCGTAGTCGAAGCCGCTCGCCTCCGCGATCTGCGCCAGCTTCTTGTTGTAGCCGATGTCCCAGCTGGTGCGCTGCTCGATAGTGGAGATCACCAGGCCACCCGAGACGTTGGGCACCCAATAGGCGAATTTGATCGACGAATCCCTGGTCGTCATAGGCTTTCCTCACTTGTCCTGATCGTCATCAATGCCGCTCCGCCTCGATGAGGACGGCCGCCGGCATCTGCGCTGCCGACCCGGCAGCACATTGGGTTGCGGAGTGATGTCGCTTGATGAGCAGGCTGCGCCTGCCGGTGCCGAGGCGTCGACGCGCCCCGGCCGTCATGTCAGTTGGATCAACAGAACCAGGCGCAGACCATGCGCGACAGGCATCCATTCATGCGCGACAGCGCTTCACTGGAGTCATGGCCGCTGTTGCCGATCATGCAAATCCCCTCTGTCAATCACTGTTCGACCGACGCACGAAGTCTCGCAGAGAAGCTGTACTGCAGCGAGTCCAAGACCGTCTCTTTTTGGATGAGGAGGTAAAAACGTCTTCCGTAGTTTGGCCCGACGTGGATCAATTTTGCTTCCGGCCCTGTTTCGGTTCCGTCGGCCGAGACTTCATCATCGAACACGGACTAATAGAAACAAATCCCGGCCATCCGATCGTCGGACCGATCTCGAAGAAAGAAGAAGAACACTGCCCGTCGGGCAAATCAGTGCGAATTCTTCCATGATGTTCGAGCATCCAAAGGTTGAACGGAGCGATCGCGCGCTGCGCGTAGAAGCGATTTTCTCCAGACGCATCAAGCTGATTTGCCCTGTCCAGTCCGGCGGCCAAAAATATTCCGCTTTTCCTAAAACAAATTCGATGCTCTTGTGGC
This sequence comes from Bradyrhizobium sp. ORS 375, assembly GCF_000239775.1. GTDB lineage: Bacteria > Pseudomonadota > Alphaproteobacteria > Rhizobiales > Xanthobacteraceae > Bradyrhizobium. The sequence continues at coordinate 271 of NZ_CAFI01000224.1, read as the reverse complement.
GCCATCTCCCGCTCGCAGGAGGGGCGGTTCGCGGTCGTCACGGACGTGGAGCGGGAGGAGCGGTGGACGCGATGGCAGCGCAGCGCTTGAAGCGCCGACGAACGATGCCGTTGCGTACGGTCAAGTCGCGTGGTCCTGGCATCCCGACGCTGATGCCCCCGCGGTGGCGTGCCTCACGGCGCGTCATCGTGCACGGTGACCAGAACGCCCGGCGCACCGGGGAGAACGCGAAGCAGCCGTGAAAACCATCGCGCGGGGAATGCCGGTTGTC
>NZ_CAFI01000225.1 GCF_000239775.1 Bradyrhizobium sp. ORS 375 | reverse complement strand
GAGGGATCAGGTCAAAATCGCGGCGCAAGTCCCCTCACCCGGCGCTGCGCGCCGACCTCTCCCCGGCGGGGAGAGGTGAACGGAGATCGCGGCGACCAGATTCATCTCACAACAGGCGCCGCCCTCGATATGATCTACATCCCCGGCTCGATCGGCTTCTCGACCGCGCCGCCATTGTCGGCCCAGTCCTTGAAGCCGCCGACGTTGAACACCTTGTCGTAGCCGAGGTCCTTCAGCGTCTTTCCTGCCAGCGCGGCGCGGCCGCCGGAGGCGCAGTAGAGGATGACGCTCTTGTCCTTGGCAAACGCCTTGTCGTGATACGGCGAGTCCGGATCGGCGCGGAACTCAAGCATGCCGCGCGAGACGTGGTGAGCGCCCTCGATCTTGCCGCTCTTCTCGACCTCCGGCGCATCGCGCACGTCGAGCACCAGCGTATTGCCCTTGGCGATCATGGCCTGCGCCTCGGCGGGCGTGATCTTCGACACCGCGGCGTTGGCGGCTTCCAGCATCTGTTTGACTGAGGTCGACATTGCTTTCCTCCCGGACGTTGCAGCAAGAGCGGTAACGGGCCGCCTGTCTGTTCACAACCCACGATCAGGGGAA
>NZ_CAFI01000226.1 GCF_000239775.1 Bradyrhizobium sp. ORS 375 | reverse complement strand
GATTCCGGGTTCAAGGCCTGCGGCCTTGCCCCGGAATGACGGTGGGTGTGGCACAAAAAGATGCGTCAGTATCCTCTCTCGTGGACCTATCACACGACGATCCGTCTGCAATGCTGACACACCTTCCGCGCTGCAAACAGCTGCGCCCGCTTTGTTCTCGCTGAAACAGCCGGCTACTACCACGCCGCGTTCACTGCGACCTACTCTCAGGAAAAACGAGAGCGAGGATCAATGTCGGGATGGCGTGCGGCGCAATTTGCGCCTGTTTTCTTCGGGCTATTTTGCGGCGCGGTGCTGAGCACCGCGAGCGCATCAGCGCAGATGGCGCTGCCATCACCCAAGCCCGTCGACGGCGCCACCCTGTTCAAGCAGCAATGCGGCGTCTGTCACACGATGAGCAGCGCCGAGCCGATGCGGCAGGGGCCACCGCTGTCGAAGGTCGTCGGCCGCCGTGCCGGCTCGATCGAAGGCTTCCGTTATTCGGCCGGCTTCGCCAAGGCCGATTTCGCCTGGGACGAGGCCAAGCTCGACGCTTGGCTGAGCAATCCGCAAGAGCTGATCCCCGGCGCCGTGATGGCCTATCGCCAGGCCAAGCCGGACGTGCGCGCCGCGATCATCAACTATCTGAAGGACAATTGAGATGGCAAAGCCCGTTCACTCCATGATCCGCGTCTTCGACGAGGCCAAGGCGCTGGATTTCTACAAGCGCGCCTTCGGCCTGGAGATCGCCGACAACCTCCGCTTCGACAGCTTTGCTTTGATCTACCTGCGTCACCCATCGTCGCCGTTCGAGGTCGAGCTGACCGTCAATTTCGATCGCAAGGAGCCCTACACGCTCGGCGACGGCTACGGCCATCTCGCCGTCGTGGTCGATGATCTCGATGCCGAGCATGCCCGGTTCGAACGCGAGAACCTGGCGCCGGGTCCCTTGCGCGACTTCAAGCACAATGGCGCGACGCTCGCGCGCTTCTTCTTCGTCAGCGATCCCGACGGCTACAAGATCGAGGTGATCCAACGCGGCGGCCGTTTCGGTTGATCCGCAATCCACGCCACGTCACAAACAAAAACACACGGAGGAAAGTGCCATGAGAGAAGTCGATCGCCGCAACAAATACGACCGCCGCGTCTTTCTCAAGGGAGCGGCCGCCACCGTGCCGGCCGCCGCCGTTGCGTCCGCGACCGGCGTCGGCGTCACCGACGCCTGGGCCGAGGATGCCAAGGCGTTGACGCCGGCGGCCCTGAAGACGCTGGTGAAGGTCGCGCGCGACATCTATCCGCACGACTTCCTCGCCGACCGCTACTACATCGTCGCGGTCAAGCCGTGGGACGACAAGGCCGCCGCGGACGCCGCCGTCAAGGCGATGATCACCGACGGCATTGCCCGCCTCGACCAGGACGCGAAGGACCGTCACAAGGTGCCGTATGCGCAGGTGCCGTGGGAGACGGATCGCGTCGCGCTGCTGCAGGGGATCGAGCAGACCACCTTCTTCAAAACGCTGCGCGGCGACCTCGTGGTGTCGCTCTACAATCAAAAGGAGGTCTGGCCGAAGTTCGGCTACGAAGGCTCCTCCGCCGAGCATGGCGGCTACATCAACCGTGGCTTCTCCGACATCGACTGGCTGCCCAAGGCGTGACGTCGAGGCCTGACGCTGGCGAACAACAAAGAGAACACGGAGGAAACCACAATGGCAAAATTCGATCTGAACGATTCAGGCGTGGTGGTGATCGTCGGCTCCGGCGCCGGCGGCGGCACCCTGGGCAACGAGCTCGCACAGAAGGGCATCAAGGTCGTGATCCTGGAGGCCGGCGGCCGTTACGAGATCCCCGACTTCATCAACGACGAATGGGAGAGCTTTACGCAACTCGCCTGGTCGGACATGCGCACGACCTCCGGCACCTGGCGCGTCGCCAAGGACTTCCCAAACCTGCCGGCGTGGATCGTGAAAGCGGTCGGCGGCTCGACCGTGCACTGGGCCGGCGCCTCGCTGCGCTTCGAGGAGCATGAGTTCAAGGCGCGCACCACCTATGGCGCGCAGCCTGGCGCAAGCCTGCTCGACTGGCCAGTGACGCTCGCCGAGATGGCGCCGTGGTACGCCAAGGCCGAGTTCAAGATGGGCGTGACGCGCACCAACGACATCCCCGGCCTGCCCGGCAACAACAACTTCAAGGTCCTCGAGGCCGGCGCCCGCAAGCTCGGCTACAAGACCGTGCACACCGGCAACATGGCGATCAACTCGCAGCCGCGCGACGGCCGCGGCGCCTGCCAGCAGATCGGCTTCTGCTTCCAGGGCTGCAAGTCCGGTGCGAAATGGTCGACGCTGTACACCGAGATCCCGAAGGGCGAGGCCACCGGCAATCTCGAGGTGCGCCCCGGCTGCATGGCGATCAAGATCGAGCATGACGCATCCGGCAAGGTCACCGGCGTGGTCTATGCCGACGGCGAGGGCAAGATGCAGTTGCAGAAAGCCCGCATCGTCGCGGTCGCCGGCAATTCGATCGAGAGCCCGCGGCTCCTGCTCAACAGCGCCTCCAGCATGTTCCCGGACGGCCTTGCGAACTCCTCGGGCCAGGTCGGCCGCAACTACATGCGGCACATGACGGGCAGCGTCTATGCGACGTTCGAGAACCCGGTGCACATGTATCGCGGCACCACGATGGCCGGCATCGTGCGCGACGAGGCGGCGTTCAATCCGAAGCGCGGCTTCGTTGGCGGCTACGAGATGGAGACGCTGTCGCTGGGTCTTCCGTTCATGGCGGCGTTCCTCAATCCCGGCGCCTGGGGCCGCAGTTTCACCGCGGCGATGGAGACCTATCCGCGCATGGCCGGCATGTGGCTGGTCGGCGAGGACATGCCGCAGGAAACCAACCGCATCACGCTCGATCCAGTCGCCAAGGACAAGTTCGGCATGCCGGTGGCCTCAGTGCATTTCGACGATCACCCCAACGACGTGGCGATGCGCGCCCACGCCTACAAGCAGGGCTCGGCGATCTACGAGGCGGTCGGCGCGACGGTGACCTATCCGACCACGCCCTATCCCTCGACGCACAATCTCGGCACCAACCGGATGAGCGAGAAGGCGAAGGACGGCGTCGTCAACAAGTTCGGCCAGACGCATGACGTCAAGAACCTGTTCGTGTCGGATGGCAGCCAGTTCACCACGGGCGCGGCGTGCAATCCGACGCTGACCATCGTGGCGCTGGCGATCCGCCAGGCCGACTACATCGCGGGCGCGATGCAGAAGAAGGAGATTTAAGTCCTGGACGCCGCCCAGATTCCGCGTCGCAATTTGTTACTCGTCATGCCCGGGCTTGACCCGGGCATCCACGTGGCTCCTCGTACGCCGTACGACGTGGATGGCCGGGACGAGCCCGGCCATGACGGCGCGGAGAGACGTGAACGCAAAAGCAGATCGGTTCGCCAAGAAGGTCCTGAGAACCCTCTGCAAGCGCGTATCGAGGGATGGCCTCGCGCCCTACTCCGCCGCGTCCATGATCGCCGCCGCGGTAAACTCCGGCATCGCCGCGGTAGCCTTCGCCCGATAGATCAGACAGGAGCACCGCAGCAGCGACGCGAAATTCTTCACCTCGCCGTGATGATCGAGCACCTCGGCGTAAAGCGTGGTCACGAATTTGGCGAGACTCATGCCTTCCTTCGCGGCGATCTCTTCGAGCGTGTCCCAGAACGCCATTTCGAGCCGGATCGACGTGCTATGGCCGCCGATCCGCAAAGAGCGGGTCTGCGACTCATAATCGCGCTGAGGCTGGTGTGCGAACAGACGGCACATGGGCTTCCTCCGGCAGATTGTGATTTTGGCGAAACGATATACTGGCCCCGCCCGCCCCACAATCCCGTTGGAGAACGCGGCTTTCGCCTGCCGCACTGCATAAAAAACGCTATTCTCACGGCGACGCGTGCCTTCAAAATCCAAGCCACCCAAGTTCAAGTCATGCCCGTCCGCCAGCTTCCCGAACAGGTCATCAACCGCATCGCCGCCGGCGAGGTGGTCGAACGGCCCGCGAGCGTCGTCAAGGAGCTGGTCGAGAACGCGATCGACGCCGGCGCCAGCCGCATCGACATCTTCACCGATGGCGGCGGCCGGCGGAAGATTGCGATCACTGATGATGGCGGCGGCATGACCGCAGCTGACCTCGCGCTCGCGGTCGAGCGTCATGCGACGTCGAAGCTGGACGATGAAGACCTCCTGCAGATCCGCACGCTCGGGTTCCGCGGCGAGGCGCTGCCGTCGATCGGCTCGGTGGCGCGGCTGTCGATCACGACGCGGCACAAGGGCGAGCCGCATGCGTGGGGCATCACGGTCGATTGCGGCGACAAGTCAGAGATCGTGCCGGCCGCGCTGAATCAAGGCACCCGCGTCGAGGTCGCCGATCTCTTCCACGCCACGCCGGCGCGGCTGAAGTTCCTCAAGACCGACCGCACCGAGGCCGAGGCGATCCGCGAGGTGGTGCGAAGGCTGGCGATGGCGCGGCCGGACATCGCCTTCACGCTGGCCGGCGAGGAGCGCGCGCCGGTGACCTGGGCCGCCGCTTTGCCCGGCGCGCCGGGTCAGCTGACGCGGCTCGGCGACATCCTGGGCGCCGACTTCCGCAGCCATGCGATCGCGGTGCGCAGCGAGCGCGACCATGTCGTCGTCGAAGGCTTCGCCGCGGCACCGGCGCTGACGCGGGCCAATGCGCTCGGGCAGTATCTGTTCGTCAATGGCCGCCCGGTGCGAGACAAGCTGATCCTCGGCGCGGTGCGCGCAGCGTACGCGGACTATCTGCCGCGCGACCGCCATCCGGTCGTGGCGCTATTCGTCACGCTCGATCCGCGCGAGGTCGATGCCAACGTGCATCCGGCCAAGACCGAGGTGCGCTTCCGCAATGCCGGTCTCGTCCGCGCACTGATCATTCACGCGCTGAAGGAAGGCCTCGCCCGCGAAGGCCGCCGCACCGCGGCCAATGACGGCGGCGCGACCATCGCGGCGTTCCGCCCGGCGTTCACGCCGCCGCGGCCCAGCCCTGGGCCGATGAACTGGGACTGGCAGCGCTCGCCGTCGGCGCCGGTCGCTCCGGTGCCGCGCTATGATGACGCGCCGATGCCTGCCGCAACTGCCTACTCGCCCGCCGCTTTCGCCGAGCCGATGCAGGCGGCGTTCGACGTCGGCGGTCCGCGCGCCGATCTGCGCCTGCACGAGCAGCCGGCCGCACCCGACCTGCTCGACCGCCCGCTGGGCGCCGCGCGCACCCAGATCCACGACACCTATATCGTGGCGCAGACACGTGACGGCCTCGTCATCGTCGACCAGCACGCCGCGCATGAGCGCATCGTCTATGAGCGATTGAAAGCGTCGCTCGCGGCGCACGGCGTACAGCGGCAGATCCTGCTGATCCCGGATATCGTCGAGCTCGATGAGGCCACCGTCGAGTCGCTGCTCGCGCGAACTGATGAGCTCGCCTCGTTTGGCCTGGCAATCGAATCCTTCGGCCCCGGCGCCGTCGCCGTGCGCGAGACGCCGTCGCTGCTCGGCAAGATCAATGCGTCGGCGCTGCTGCGCGACCTCGCCGAGCACATGGAGGAATGGGGCGAGGCGCTGCCGCTGGAGCGCCGCCTGATGCACGTCGCTGCCACCATGGCCTGCCACGGTTCGGTGCGCGCCGGCCGCCGCCTCAAGCCCGAGGAGATGAACGCGTTGCTCCGCGAGATGGAGGACACGCCGAACTCCGGCCAGTGCAACCACGGCCGCCCGACCTATGTCGAGCTCAAGCTCGCCGATGTCGAGAAGCTGTTCGGGAGGAGATAGCGACCACGATTGAGGCCACGACGATAGCTCCAAATCCGGTGTCGTCCCGGACAAGCCGCAGCGGCGCAAAGCGCCGCGGCGGCGCTGATCCGGGACCCATACGCCGCAGCAGCCGTGAGGAAAAAGAACGACGTGGCGATCAGCCTGCTTCCCAACATGACCCTGTGGTTATGGGCCCCTGCGTTCGCAGGGGCGACACCGAGCGAGGATCAGGAGCGGCGCAAGAAAACGAATTCGGTGTCGTCGTAAGCGCGCCGCTCGAGTTCTTCAAATCCCTCGGGCGCCTTGACCGCAGCGCTTTTGGACTCCTCGACCACCAGCAAGGCCGATGGCACCAGCCAACCGCCGTCGCGCAGCGACGCCAGCGCCGTCTCCGCCAGGCCCTTGCCATAGGGCGGATCGAGAAACACCAGTGCGAACGGCTCGACCGGATGCGCCGGGCCGAGATTGGTGGCGTCGCGGCGGTACACCTTGGTGACACCACCCAGCCCCAGCGCCTCGACATTGTTGCGCAACAGCGCCCGCGCCTCGGCGCCATTGTCGACGAACAAGGTGAACTCAGCCCCGCGCGACACCGCCTCGATACCGAGCGCGCCGGTGCCGGCGAAGAGATCGAGCACGCGCGCGCCGTCGATCGGGTTGTCGTAGGCGTGCACGAGGATGTTGAACAGCGCCTCGCGCAGCCGGTCCTGCGTCGGCCTGATATCGCGCGACGCGGGCGAGGCGATGTTGCGGCCCTTCAGCCGTCCACCGACGACACGCATCACGCGTCTCGGTGCGGATTGTTGATGAATCGAGCTCTCACCCTGCGGGCAGAGCA
>NZ_CAFI01000227.1 GCF_000239775.1 Bradyrhizobium sp. ORS 375 | reverse complement strand
CGCAGGATTCCGATCAGGCGGCGCGCTCGGCCGAGCGCAAGCGCGCGGCGGAGCAGCGCCGCGCCGAGCGGCACCGGCAATATGTCGAGCGCCGCCGGCAGCGCCGCGAGCAGGATCTGCGCGCCGTCGAGCAGGCGGTGCGCGAGGATTCGACGCCGCGGGCCTATGCCGCACAGCCGGTCGACATGCAGGGGCCGCGCTTCAGCTTCTTCGGCGACGATTGATCGCGCGCGCCGGCGTGGCTATCCCTGAGCTCAACAAGCATCAGGGAGGACACGCGGTGCAGACAAATGCCTTGGCCGGCCTGCGGGCGCGACTGCGGCTGCCGCTGATTGCGGCGCCGATGTTCCTGGTGTCGGGGATGGATCTCGTCAGCGCGGCCTGCGCCAGCGGCGTCATCGGTGCGTTCCCCACGGTGAACTGTCGCACGTCCGACGAGCTCGATGGCTGGCTGCATGACATCGCCGGCCGGCTTGCGCGCAGCAGCGATGCGACCGGCAACGCCCCTGCGCCGGTCTGCCCCAACCTGATCGTGCACCGCTCCAACGCGCGGCTGGCGGCCGATCTCGCCGTGCTGCTGCGCCATCGGCCCGAGCTCGTGATCACGTCGGTCGGCTCGCCGGCGCCGGTGATCGCGCCGCTGCATGACGTGGGCGCGCTGGTGTTCGCCGACGTCGCCTCGATCCGCCACGCCGAGCGCGCCGCCGAAGCCGGCGCCGATGGTCTGGTGCTGCTGACGGCGGGGGCAGGTGGTCAGACCGGCTGGCTCAATCCGTTCGCCTTCGTGCGCGCGGTCCGGCAATTCTTCGCGGGTCCGATCGTGCTCGCCGGCGGCATCAGCGACGGCGTGAGCTTGCGCGCGGCCGAGGTGCTCGGCTGCGATCTCGCCTACATGGGCACCCGGTTCATAGCCACGTGCGAGAGCATGGCGGATCCGCGCTACAAGGCGATGCTGGTCGACAGCTCGGCCGACGATGTGCTGCTGACCTCGGCCTTCACCGGCCTGCCGACCAGCATGCTCCGGCCGTCGATCATCGCGGCGGGGCTCGATCCGGACGACCTGCCGGCGCGCGGCGCGATCGAGATCGGCAAGGACATCGATGTCGGCGCGCGCGAGAACCGGCCGACGCGGTGGCGCGACATCTGGAGCGCGGGGCACGCGACCTCGGGCGTGACGGACATTCCCGACGTGGCCACGCTGGTCGCGCGCACGGCCGATGAGTATGACCGCGCAAGCGCGCGAGGTGCCCCCTGACGCCGACGCGATCCAACTGTGTCCTTAAGGCACCATTAACCATCCCATCCCACAATCCGCCGAGTTTTGATTTGGCGGAATTGCGCGATGGGCATCGAGTTGGGGCTGGTCAAGGAGCGAGCGACGCTCGAGGAGATCCGGATCCGGGTTGGGCACGCCCTGCAGCGGCATCCGCTATGCCGCAATGTGCAATTCGACATCATGAGCGTGCCGCGCACGGCCCGCGGCGGCAACTGGACCATCAGCCTGCATTCGGTGGAACCGGCGGCGCTGTGGGAGGCGTCCGACATCGTCGCCGATATCCAGGCCGCCTACGATCTGCTGACGCCCGCGGAGCTGTCGTCGGCGGCGTAAGAAAAAAATATCCGTCGTCTTCACAGGGCGGAATGGTGACCCATCTGTTTCTGTGGCATCGTAAAGCCTTAATTTGCTCCCACTTTTCGGCAAAGTGCGGCGTTTCCGCCGGGATACGGAGATTTGCGTGACGAAGTCGATCGCTTTTGTCGCTTTGCTGGGTGTTCTGATCGCCGGCGCCGCCGTGACCAGCGTCCTGATGCGGGACAGCGTTCCCTCGGCCGGTGCGATGATGCCGGCAGTGGTCGCCAAGAGCCCGATCTCGAACCGCGACGCCAAGGGTGATCGCCTCGCCATGGTCACACTTGCGACCGCCGAGGTGCAGCCGCCGGTGGCGCCGACCCGGAGCACGCTGCGCCAAGCCTATGCCTATGCGCCGTCCGAGCCGGACATCGCCAAGGAGCCGGCGAGAGAGCCTGCCAAGGCATCGGCCGTCGCAGCCGAGCCGCTTCTGCCGAAGTCCAAGATCATGGCCCGGACCGAGCCGCCGGCCGCGCCTCTGAAGCCTGAGGTGCAGAAGGCCTATTCTCTGCTGTCGGACACCCAGATCGCGGGGATCAAGGAGCGGCTGCGGCTGTCGGCGAGCCAGGAATATTATTGGCCGGCGGTGGAGACCGCGCTGCGCGCCGTCGCCCGCAAGATCCACAGCGCCCGCCAGAACGCCGCCAAGCCCGGCGCTGTCGCGATCGATCCGGACTCCGACGAGGTGCAGCAGTTGAAATCGGCGGCGATGCCGCTGCTCTGGCAGCTCCGCGACGACCAGAAGGACGAGGTGCGGCGGCTCGCGCGGACCATCGGCCTCGACAAGGTCGCCGCCGCGATCTGATCCGGGGCGGCTTCGGTGCCGCCGTGGGAATGGAACTTGAAATGAAAGAAGGCCGCGCATTGCGCGGCCTTCGTGGTTTCTGAGGAGCAGGTTTTACCGGGCCGGCGGGTTCGCCTCCGGATGCCCGCCGCTCTCGGGGCCGGCGCCGGTCGGCGACGAGGCGGGCGCGGTGCGCAGATCGGGGCCCGGCCGCGCCGGCTGGGTCATGGTCGGCGCCTCCAGNCGGCGTGATCGCCGCGCCGGCGCCCACCGTGGTGCCGCGGTCGGTGTTGGTGGGCGCTGCCGGCACCGGGGTCGGCTTGTCGCCGCCGGCGAAGCGGGTGGCGCCGCCGCTCTGATACCCGGCGACCAGCAGGC
>NZ_CAFI01000228.1 GCF_000239775.1 Bradyrhizobium sp. ORS 375 | reverse complement strand
CCGTTGGATGCGATGGGCGTAGAGTTCCGCAGCGTGGCTTTGTCCGCGCCGACGAACGGAGCGATGCGCACGCCGAAATCGTGGCGTCCCGGCACCCCGATGCTGGTGTCCCGCGCAACGCGCGCAAGCGCGTTGTCGCGCATGGTGGCCAACAAGCCCGGCGCACCAGGGAGACCACGTATAAGGCGTCAACCCATTGCGCAGGGAGGGCCGGGTCTGTCCGGCTGAACCTGTGGTAACCGCCGCGTGCTTTTCTTGTTGCACGCGGGCCGCAGGCCTCAGCCGAGGCCTGGCTCTCCCTGCGCCCTCCATCTCCAGGAGGGCGGCGAATGCACACAACTCGGACGCAGCATGCGCCGCGAGACCGCCTTCGCTCGACGGTCAGCTCGCGCTGTCCTTCGCAGCCGCCTTTTCCAGCCGCCTCGCCATCACCTTCCAATAGGTGCCGGGCATGACCCGCTGCAGCAGATCCATGAAGCGCGCATCGCCGCCGATCAGGATGCGCGGCTCGTTGCGCTCGATGCCTTGGATGATGCGCAGCGCCGCGTCGCGCGGCGTGGTCTTGGCGAGCCGCTCGAAGCGCTCGATCGCCTGCACGCGCCGCGCATTGTCGGTCATGCCGTGGCCGGCGCGGGCGTTGCGCGCGATCGCCGTCGCAACACCGCCAGGATGCACGACCGACAGCTTCACCGGGCTGTTGGCCATCGCGAGCTCATGACGCAGGCTCTCGGAAAATCCGCGCACCGCGAACTTCGCCGCCGCGTAGGCCGACTGGCCGGGCGGCGCGATGATACCGAAGATCGAGGACAGGTTGACGATGTGCGCCTCGGGCTGCCGCGCAAGATGCGGCAGAAAGGCACGGCTGCCGTGCACGACGCCCCAGAAGTTGATGTTGAACAGCCACTCGATCTCGGCCTGGTCGATCTCATGGAAGGCGCCGAACAGCGCGACGCCGGCATTGTTGACGAGGATGTTGAGGCCAGGATGGGCCGCCGTGGCATCCGCGGCGAATTGCGCGATCGCCGGCGCATCGCTGACATCGAGGCGGTACATCGTGATCTTGCGGCCGGACGTGGCGAGCTCGGCCGCGACGCTCGCGAGGCCCGCTTCGTCGCGATCGGCGATGGCGAGATCACAGCCGCGCGCGGCCATCTCCAGCGCCAATGCGCGGCCGATGCCGCTCGCTGCGCCCGTGATCGCGGCGGCTTTGTTGATTGTCGTCATCGTCGCATCCTGCCCCTCGATTGCCGGTTCCGGCTCGCGTTCCAAATTGCCCGATCATCTTGCGTCACTTTTTCGCATTGGAACCGAACCATATGCCGGCTTTGTTTTTAACTCAGACTGCTGATCGGAAGGCACGTTTTTTGGAGGTATTGCATGGGACAGTCGCAGCCGTTCCGCGCCACGGCGCTGATCGTGGAGGACGATCCGACCCAGCGCGAGATGATCTCGCTTCTGCTTGAGGAGAGCGAGTACGACGTGATCGCGTGCGAGAGTGCCGAGGCGGCGGAGCTGGTCTTGAACAAGCCCGGCAACCGCGTCGTGCTGCTGATGACCGACGTCAATCTCGCCGGCCGCATGAGCGGGGTGGAGCTCGCGCACATCGCGCGGGCGCGGCATCCGCACATCAATATCGTGGTCACGTCAGGCCGGCCGCTATCGCAGCCGCTGCCGGGAAATGCGAAGTTCTGGAGCAAGCCGTGGGCGCCGCTCGACGTGCTGCGCGAGGCCGAAGTGACGCTCGAGCGCGCGCCGGAGCTGCAGCGGAGAATGGGGGAGTAGAACAAGAGTGGCCGCTGTGAGGCCTTGACGGCGCGGAGCGGTCATCCCATTTCTGATATCGCGAAGACGGGGGCGTCAGGGAGCGGAGCAGGCGGCACCAGCAGAGACCGGGTGGAAGCCGCGCTCCCACCCGGGGAGTGCAACTACTTCTTCTTGGCAGCCTTTTTGGTCTTCTTCGCCGCTTTCTTGGTCGCCTTCGCGGCCTTCTTCGCTTTCTTCGCCATGGAATCCTCGTCAGGAGTTGATGGATTGCAACGCGACTTCGAGGCCTTCGCTGGCGCGGGCCAGCTATGCATCAGCCTCGGGTGTCGATCCCAGCAGATTCGCGAAGCTCTGCCTTTCGCTGTCACCAGCGTGCTGACGCTTATCCACAGCTCGCTGCATTCAGGCCAGCGTGCGCGGTTCGCACGCGCCGTGCGGGCAGGGTTAACGCCAGGCAAATGATGTCTTCATTGATTCAAAACCAAGGCGCAATCTTGGTCGGCGGATTGAGGAACCATTAAGTGCACCGCGCTCATGTTGCCACCAACGACAGGGAAGGCCATGAGTGCGGCGTTGGTGAAAGTTGAGGACGGGACTCGCTGTGTCCTGCAGTCGGGATGCTGAACGTTCCGACGCTGTGGACCGCGTTCGTGGTCAACTTCCTCGCGCTTGGCCTGATCTGGGCCTACGTGATGCGCAGCTATCCGAACCTGGACTCGGCGCGGTTCTGGACGGCCTCCGCCTTCATGTGCGCGCCCGCCGCGCTGTTCGCGCTCGGACGGTTCTATTTCGGCTCGTTCCTCCCGCTGCTCGCCGGCGCCTCCCTGATGACCTTCGCGATCTGCCTCGCCGCCATGGGCGTCGAACGCTTCTACGGCCGGAAGGCCTCTTGGCGGTTGAGCGGCCTGGTGATCTTTCTGACCTGCGCCTCGATCGCGTTCTTCTTCTACGTCTACGACCACGGTCCGCTGCGCATCCTCTGCTACTCGATCGGGCAGGCCGTTCCGATGGCGATCATCGCGCGGCTGGTGCTGGACGTCCGGCATGGTCCGGTCAATCCGGGGGCGCGGCTCGCGGGCCTGTTGTCCATCCTGATCATCGCGGTGTTCCTGGCCCGCTCCGTCGGTGCCTTCATCGGCGCCGATTTCAATTTCAGCCATTCGAGCTCCGGCCAGGCGGCGGCGGTGCTGGTGCTGATCTTCCTGTCGATGTCGCTCAACTTCGGTTTTCTGTTGATGGCCGTCGACCGGCTGCGCAACGAGGTCGCCGACCTGGCTCTGCTCGATGATCTCACTGGAGTCGCCAACCGGCGCCATCTGATGCAGCGGCTCACCGAGGAGTGCGCCCGTGCCGAGCGCTCGGGGCGGCCGTTTGCGCTGCTGGTGATCGATCTCGACGGCTTCAAGCTCATCAACGACAATCACGGCCATGCGGCCGGCGATGCCTGCCTGCAGCATTTCACGCTGATGGCCCAGACCCGGCTCAGGCCCGGCGACATGCTGGCGCGCACCGGTGGCGATGAGTTCTGCATTCTGCTGCCGTCGTCCTCTCTGCGCGAGGGCGCGATGATCGCGCAGCGAATCCTGAAGGTCTGCCGCGACGATGCGGAGGCCTGCGCCGGGGCCGACGTGCCGATCGAGGTGTCGATCGGGGTCGCCGAATGGACCCGCGACGTCGGCGCGTTTCCGGACCGGGTGATGGCGCGGGCGGACCAGGCGCTGTATGCGGCCAAGCGGGACGGCAAGAACGCCTTCGCGGTCTATCAGGGCGAGCAGGACACGCCCGCCTTGGCGCCCGAGCAGATCGAGGCCATCGCCGCGCACCACCCAAGGCAGGATGCCGCGGCCGAGTGAGCGGTGCTATCCTCGCCGGCCATGAGGCCGGTCCTGTTCTCCCTCCACGCAGCGTTCACGCTGCTCCTTCTTCCCAACGCGGCGTCGGCCGACGACCTCGCCGCGCTCGCCCGCTCATCCGGAACGCCCGATCTTCCCGGCCTCAAGATCGTCTGGCTGGCGCCGTGGGGCGATCCGGCGAGGGCGCATCGCTGGAGCAATATCATCGTCCACCAGACCGAGGGGCCGGCGGGGTCGGCGAAGGCGGGGGCCTTGGCGCAGGCCAAGAACCCCAAGAGGCGCGGCGTCACCCTGTGGGTGGAAACCGACGGCACGGTGTATTGGGCGGTGCCGGAAACCCTGGTGACCTTGCATGGCGACGGCGCCAATCGCAACGACAACCGCTATATCGACAACGGCCCCACCTATCGCAAGGTCGTGCGCGACAATTCCATCGGCGTTGAGTTCGCCGGCAACTATCCCGACGTCACTGCGCCCCCGACGCAAGCCCAGATCGCCGCGTGGCGCATTCTCTCGAAGCTGCTCCGGCTGCGCTACAACATCCCGCGGGAGCGGATCTATGCGCACAACTGGATCGACTACAAGGACGCCCGCTATTGCGAGGGCTGTGCGCTCGCCGAGCACGCCCGCGCCATGCCGGACTGATCATAACAAGAAGCCGGCGTTTCCGCCGGCCCCGATCGCTTTCAAAACCACCTCAAGCCAAGACCGCGCCGCTAGTGCGCGGCCTCCAGCGCCGCCGCCTCCTGCTTGGCGATGGCGCCCTTGACGGCGGACTGCACCTTCTCGAACGCGCGCACCTCGATCTGGCGGACGCGCTCGCGCGACACGCCGAACTCGGCGGCCAGGTCCTCGAGCGTCATCGGCTCGTCGGCCAGGCGCCGCGCCTCGAAGATGCGGCGCTCCCGAGCGTTGAGCACGCCGATCGCGCCGTTCAGCGCCTGCCTGCGGTGGTCGTACTCCTCGTGCTCGGCCATGATGGCTTCCTGGTTGGGCGAGGTATCGACCAGCCAGTCCTGCCATTCGCCCGCTTCGCCGTCGTCGCGGATCGGCGCGTTCAGCGAGGCGTCGCCGCCGAGGCGGCGGTTCATGTCGACCACGTCCTGATCGGTCACGCCGAGGCGCTTCGCGATCAGCTTGACCTGATCCGGATGCAGATCGCCTTCATCCAGCGCCGAGATCTTGCTCTTGGCCTTGCGCAGGTTGAAGAACAGCTTCTTCTGGTTCGCGGTGGTGCCCATCTTCACGAGCGACCACGAACGCAGGATGTACTCTTGTATCGACGCCTTGATCCACCACATGGCGTATGTGGCGAGGCGAAAACCCTTCTCGGGCTCGAACCTCTTCACCGCCTGCATCAGGCCGACATTGCCTTCCGACACGACTTCGGATATCGGCAGGCCGTAGCCGCGATAGCCCATGGCGATCTTGGCCACGAGCCTGAGGTGGCTGGTCACGAGTTTATGTGCTGCGTCGCTGTCGTCATGCTCGCGCCAACGCTTGGCGAGCATGTACTCCTCCTGCGGTTCCAGCATCGGGAACTTGCGGATCTCGGAGAGGTAGCGAGCAAGTCCGGATTCTCCATTGAGAACCGGCAGTGTAGCTGTACGGGCCATCGAGCGCCCTCCAGTTGGTTCAGGCCCCCGATAGCGGCGGGCCAGGCAAAGCGGTCGCTTGGTTAAAGCCGGCCGGTTTGCGACGTTCCATGCGTCGACCATTCGACGCAGGCGCAACATACACCAAAATTCGTCCCCCGTGGAAGGATTCCGGGGGTCACGACCCCGTGTGGCCGCATTAAGTTTTTGACATACTTGTATTTTTCTGAACGGCCTGCGTCATAGCGCCGCTCGCAAGGCCTCCGCCAAAAGAGAAAGATCCTCCGGGAGCTCCGATTCCCAGCGCATAATTTCTCCGGTGCGCGGGTGCTCAATTACCAATAGATACGCATGCAGCGCCTGCCGCCCCAACGATTCGAGTGCCGCCCGCGCTCCCGGCGCGAGCTGGTTCGCCTTGGTCTTGAAGTGCGGACCGTAGACCGCGTCGCCCATCAGCGGGTGCCCGAGATGGGCGAGATGCACGCGGATCTGGTGGGTGCGCCCGGTCTCGAGATGGCAGGCGATCAGCGACGCCACCGGCTTGCCGTCGCGGCCAACAAAGCTCTCCTGCACCTCGTAATGGGTGATGGCCTCGCGCCCCCGCGGGCGCACCGCCATCTTGTCGCGCGCATGCGGATGCCGGTCGATCGGCGCATTGATGGTGCCATGCGGCCGGTGCGGCAGGCCCCAGGCAAAGGCGAGATAGCCGCGCTCCATCGCGCCGGTGCGGCCGTGGTCGGCGAACTGCGCGCTCAAGGAGGCGTGGGCGTGGTCGTTCTTGGCGACCACCATCAGCCCCGTGGTGTCCTTGTCCAGCCGGTGCACGATGCCCGGCCGCTTGACCCCGCCGATCCCGGAAAGACTGGCGCCGCAATGCGCGATCAGCGCGTTCACCAGGGTGCCGCTCTCATGCCCGGCGGCGGGATGCACCACCAGGCCCGCGGGCTTGTCGATGACGATGATGTCGTCGTCCTCGTAGACGATTGTGAGCGGGATCGCCTCGGCGGCGGGCTCGGCCGGGACGGCTTCGGGCACGTCGATTGTGATCGTGTCGCCGGCTGCGACGTGATAAGCGGGGTCCCGCACCGCTTCAGCGCGGAGCGACACCTGTCCGGCCAGGATCAGCGCCTTCAGCCGGGACCGCGACAGCTCCGGCAATTTGCTCGCGAGCACGCGATCGAGCCGCGGCGAGCCTTCGTCGCCGGCGACAATGACCGTCATCAGACCGTGGGATTGTGAAGTCGAGATGTCCATGAACTCTACCGTTGCGCCCGAGCCGTCCTCGCCCGAGCAGGCCCAGCTGATGGCGCGGCTGCGGCGCATGATGATGATCGCGGGCGTGACCACCTCGGTCGCGATCGCAGTGCTCTTAGTCGCCATCGGCTATCGCCTTTTCCGCGGCGATGGAAGCACAGCTTCTGGCCCGGACCTCACCGCCATGCTCCCGAAGGGTGCCCGCATCGTCTCCACCGGCACCGCCGCTGACCGCCTGGCGGTCACCCTGGATGTGGGGGGCACCACCGAAATCCGCACCTTCGACGCCAAGACCCTCAAACCCACCGGCCGCCTCCGCTTCGCGGTCGAGCCGTAACGGGCAGGGCGGCGCCGCAGGCGGGAGAATGAGACTCCACGCGGCGGCCGATGTCCGCCCAGGCGGCTCGAAAACGGCTCCGATCCACGTGTGAGCCCGGTCGGCGCGGCAACGATGGTCTGCTCCCTCG
>NZ_CAFI01000229.1 GCF_000239775.1 Bradyrhizobium sp. ORS 375 | reverse complement strand
CGCGCGCACCCTTGATCAGGTCACCGGCGGGAACGGGACGCGCCAGCGCCGACGCGGAGAGGCCGAGCGCCCGGCGCGCCGCCCGTGTCGCGCCGACCACGAGATCGTTGCCGTCGACCGCCAGCATCGAGTTGATGTCGCGCTCGCTGTCCGGCGTCAGCACGATCCGCGCGTGCGGAAACGCCTGGCGGAAATTCTCCGCCTCGATCAGGCGCGCGGCATCGGCCACCGTGGTCGCGATCAGCCGGCCGAAGCCCTCGGTGAGATCGGCGCGACAGGAGGAGACGTCGAGCGCCGCCTTCAGCTGGCCATGCTCGTCGAAGATCGGCGCCGTGGTGCAGAACAGCCGCGCATTGCGGGCGAGATAATGCTGATCACGATCGATGGTCAGCGGCCGCTTCTCGACCAGGCAGGTGCCGATCGCGTTGGTGCCCTCGTGCCGCTCGCTCCATACCGCGCCGGTCCACAGGCCCCAGGAATCGAACGTCGAATCGTCGCCACGCGCGCCGCGACGGTCGACGACGGTGCCCGCGGCATCCGCCAGCAGCACCGAGCAGCCGACACCGCCGACGGCAAGGAACAGCCGATCGAGGCTCGCTTGCGCGATCGCCAGCAGCCGCCCGAGCCGCTCGCGCGCCTCGGCAATCTCGGCCGCCGTCAGGCGGCAGGATGGCGCATGCGTGGCGGGATCGAGCGCGTGAAGATGGCCGGAACGGCGCCACGACGCTGCCAGCGCGGAAACCGCCGGCGCCCCCTTGGCGACGACGTCGAGCACGCGGTCCGAATGGGAATTCCCGGGCGAACGCCCCATCTCCCTGCTCCGGCTTCTCCCCTGCCCCTGCGGTCGGCGACCGTCCCGCGGGTCTTGGCGTCATATTGCCGCGACTACAACACCCGGCCTTGATCCGCGTCAAGACGAGCACGGGGCTGTTGGCCTGGCGATGCCGGCAGCGGCGTCGCGCCGGGCGGGATGGCCGGTATGCGACGGATGTTGCCAACCGCGCGCGCTTCGTGGCAAGCACCTCCCTCGCAGCCTCGCTCGGTTTGGTAACTCTCGCGATCGGCGTGCCTGCGGCGGAGCCCGGCGACGTGGGGGCTCCAAAAGCCGAGCCGTCGCAGGCGGGCGAACATCCTGCCCGTCCCCGAACTGGAGTTCTCGCATGAGCCGTCTCGTCTACGTTCTCAACGGGCCCAACCTGAACCTGCTGGGCAAGCGCCAGCCGCAGATCTATGGCCATGAGACGCTGGCCGATGTCGAGCGGGACTGCCGGTCGCTGGCGGCGGAGCTCGGGCTGGAGATCCGCTTTCACCAGTCGAACCGCGAATATGAGCTGATCGACTGGATCCACGAGGCGCGCGAGACCGCCGGCGGCATCGTCATCAATCCCGCGGCGTTCACCCACACCTCGGTCGCGCTTCTCGACGCGCTGAACGCGTTCGACGGCACGGTGATCGAGGTGCACATTTCCAACGTGCACAAGCGCGAGGAATTCCGCCACCACTCCTTCGTCTCCAGACGCGCCGACGGCGTGATCGCCGGTCTGGGCACCCAGGGCTATCAGCTCGCGCTGCGGCGCGTGGCCAAGCTGCTCGACGACGGCAAAGCCGGCGGTGGCTAACGCCGGTCATTCCGGGGAAGCCCCGAAGGGGCTGAACCCGGAATCCCGAGCTCGCCTGATCAGCTCGAGATTCCGGGTTCGATGCTGCGCATCGCCCCGGAATGACGCCGCGGAAGATCAGCATCACGTCTCACCGTGACAAACGCCTGACGCGCGCCGTCTAGATTGCCGTCGCCGGGGCGATGCGACTGACGCCGCCACCTGCTCAGCCGCCGCGGTCGAAACGCCCTGCGCATCGCGCAGCGAGTGCGCCGTCGCTCACGCCGGTGAAGCCGAAACCGTTCCAGGCATAGACCTGCGTCCGCGTCGATGACGGCGTCGCCGTATCCAGCATGATGAAGGAGTCGCCGCGATGCAGGGCGCACAAATACGATTGCCCCGCATCATCGGCGATCAGCACGGCATCGAGCAGCGGCCAGGCCAGCGCCGAGCCGCGCCACTTCGCCACTAGGCCATGCGACGTGACCTCGTAGACATAGGGACGCGGGCTGTCCTCACCGTCGATCGGCGAGGCATGGCGTTCGAGCGTGAACAGCAGCGGCGGCTGATCGGCGACGAGCCGTCCGGCTTCGGCTGACAGCAGCGCGCGCGGCGGCGTCCGCCAGCGGCTTGCCTCCGCGCGGCCTTCGAGAACGAGTCGGTCGGAGGCGATCTCGCCATCGCGGATCCAGGGCGAGATGGCCAGCCCGGCCACGCGCAGCGGCGCGCCCGCCTTGACGGGACAATGCACCAGACTGACCGGTGGCTGATCTTGTGCGGCCGCCAAGGCAGGATAGGCCGAGCCATCAGGCGTCCGGGTGGGCAGACCGCTGCAGATCAGGCGATCGCCCTTGATCTCGCAGTCGGCGATCAGGCCGCGCTTGGTCTGCGGATATTTCTGATCGAACACGTGATTGCCGAGCGAGTAGAACACCGGCTTGCCGTCGACGCAGGCCGGCGGCTGCACGACATGCGGATGCGCGCCGATGATGAGATCGGCGCCCCGGGCGACCAGCCATGTCGCCGCGGCCTCCTGCTCCGGCACGACCCAGTCGGCGAGCTCCTTGCCCCAATGCACCGAGACGATCACCCAGTCGCCCAGCGCCCGCGCCAGCCGCAGCTTCTGCGCGACCTGCCAGGAGGGCACGCGATCGATCCGGCCGTCGCGGCCCGGCACGAGATTGAGGCTGATCAGCGCAAGCGTGCGACCGCGAACCTTGAAGAAGGCCGGAGATTCAGCTGATCCGATCGCGCCGAGCCCAGCCGCTTGCAGTGCCTCGCGCGTAGCCGTGCGCCCGACGTCACCAAGATCGCCGCTGTGGTTATTGGCGATGCCGAGCGCCGTGAAGCCGGCATCCCTGAGCAGCGGCACGAGTTGCGGATCGACCGCGAAGCACAGCTCCTTCGGCGCGTCGCACGTGTCAGGCGAGCCGATCGTGCCCTCGAAATTGCCGAACACGAGATCGGCGCCCCGGAACGTATCGCGCAGGCCGGACCATGGCGACAGGCGGCCGCGCGCGGCGATCTCACGAGCGACCTGCCGCGCCAGCAGGATGTCGCCGGTGAACAGCAGCCGCGCCGCACCGGACTCCGACGCCTCGCCGACCGCAGCGCCGCTCAGCGCGAGCAGCAGCGCCAGCAGGATCCGCATCACGGTTGCCGCGCGGGACACGACAGCACGTTCCCCGACAGATGCCGCGTCACCCAGTCCGGCCGCGCCTGGCCATCGACCATCTTGCGCCACTCGGCATCATCCAGCGGCCGCGGCGAGGCAAACTCGTAGTAGGAATAGACGCCGCCCTTGACGATTTCGGAGCGGCCGTTGTGCGGCACGATCTGGTCCCACTCGAGCGGCCGGCCGACGCCGAGCTCGCGCGTCCCCGACGGGGCATCGGCGACGTCCACCACCTTCATCATCGGATCGGGGTTGGACAATGCATATTGCGGGTTCGACAGGCTGGAGAAGATCAGGAAGTTATGCTCCGCGGCGCGGCCGACATACTGGATCAGCTTGTAGTCCTCAGCGCTCAGCGTCTCGCCGCGCAACTCCTTCTCTGCGATCTTCTGGTACTTGCGGACGTTGTCGCGGGACTCCGTCAGGCGCCGGATGATGCCGTCGCGCAGCCGGCCATTCGCCGCCGCATCAGCCGTGAGGCTTCGGCTCTCGCGCACCATCGCGATGGTCGCCTCGAACAGCTCGGCGATCGTTGCGAAGCTCGCCGGATCGGGCTCGACATAGCCGCGCGGCGGCTGCATCACGATCGCCTCGAAGCCACCCTCGCCGCATTCGGCCACGGTCTTGTCGTTGACCAGCACGGTGGCGTGGCGCAGCGTCGCCCATGACGCGAGGCCGGTCTGCAGACGCTTGGCGTTCCAGACCGGTCCCGCGACCGCCGAATTCGTGGTGCTGTCGGCCCATTGCGTGGCGAGCGCGGCGATCCAGGAATCGTAGAGGCTGCTGCGCGACTTGCCGCCCGCGGCGGCAAAGCGCTGGCGCACGGCGGCGATGCGGCCGGCGAGATTGGGATAGGCGGCCATCTCGCCTCCGAGCAGCTCGCCCGCCAGGCGGTTGCCGGCGATGGCCGCGAAATCGAGTCCCGACGGCAGCAGGCGCGAGCGGCCGTCGCGGGTCACGATGCGCTCGGCTGCCGGCCGGTCGGCATGGTCGACGACATTGTCGAGCGCCTCATTGTCCCAGCCCCACGCCAGCGGAAACAGCCGCGGCCCGCGCGTATCCGGATGCGAGGCGATCGTCGAGGCCGCACCGCCCCAGACCAGATCGAGCCGCGACGACGCAATGAACGGACGGTACACCGCGATCCAGTCGGTCGCGGCCTTGCCGACGCCGGCATCGAGACCACGCAGCATCGTCGTGTCCTCGGCCGACAGCGGCAGCGCGCTCAGGTAACGCACCGCGCCGAAATAACGCTTCTGCGCTTCGGTCGTGTAGTGGCCGCGCGGCTTGAACTGCGCGAAGTCCAGCGTCTCCTGCAGCGCCAGCGATTGCTCGGCACCGCGCGCAGCAACGATGAGACGGGCCTCGGCATTCGACTCGCTGCGGCCCTCCAGCACGGCATGCGCCGCGGCGAACGCCTTGGCCATGCGACTGCCAGGGTGGCGCTTGGCCAGCTCCGCGTCGGCCGCGGCAACGAAACGCGCGAAGGCCGGCGCCGCCTGCTCACGCTCCAGAATGATGAACAGCCCATCGAAGGCGGCGCTGTACAACTCCCAGAACAGGTCCGTGGTCACGAAATAAGGCCGCGTCGGCACCCGCGTGTCGGGCGCGCCGCATTGATAGGACTCGGTATCGTACAGCTTGAACAGCTGGTCCATCTCCGGCAGCTTGCGGAACAGGGCGCGATCGCGCATGAAGGCCTGCTGATCCGCCGCGCTCTCCATGTACATCCAGGCATTGGCGACGTCGGCCAGCGGCACTGAGATCGGCAGATAGCGCAGGCTCTTGATGGCACCATTGGCCGTCAGCGCGATGACACCGCGGCCGTCCGGCATCTGCGACGGCACCGAGTCGAGCTTGTACTCGGTGAGCGCCGGCTGGTCGGAGCCGTCGATCAGGCCCTTGATGCGGATGCCGGGCTGACCCGGCTGCCAGTCGATCGTGGCAATGCCGTTCGGCGTGTAGGTCAGCGTGTGGCCGCAGTCACGGCCGAACGGCGCGCTCTTGCCCCAATTGTCGGCGGCGTAGCTGAGCTTGTGCAGGCACTTCTTCTGATCCTCCCAGACCAGCTGATTGCCGGCCGGATGGAATTGCAGCGGCAGCGCCGACGGCGCGATGGTCGTGTTCGGCGCCTCGTCGTCATCCTTCTTGGCGGCATCGCGCTGCGGCCCGACAACGGTGTAAAGGCCCTTGCCCGTCTCGGTGACCGTGCGCAGCGCGTAGGCGCCGCTGGCGAGCTTCTCGCCGAAGAACAGGCGCAGCACCGGCGTCTTCTCGCCGTTGACCTCGTAGGGCCGCGGACCAACGACCAGCCGCCGCAACGATGCCGCGCTGGAATACACCGCCTGCGCATTGAAGCTCGCCGCTCTGGCGTCGAGCTTGAGGATCTGTGACCCGCGCTCGCCGGTGGCGAGAAGGAACACCGCCTTACCCTGAGGGTGCCAGGTGAGCGAGGCGAGCCGCGTCTGCGCCGGCACGTCGATCTGGCGGGAGAAACCCTGGCGCCCGAACGCCCAGAACGCCACCTGCTGGCGCCGCGATGCGTCCTCGACAATGGCGGCGACCTCGGTCCCGGTCGGCGAGGCCTCATAGTCGCGCAACGAGAGGCCGGACGGCAGATCGAACGCAACGGCCTCGGCCGGCGATCGCGCCACCACCGTCTGCTCCTCGTCATAGGCGAACGGACCCTGGTACGGCTCGGCCGGCGCGGCGGCCTCATCGACCAGCGGCGTCTGCGCGCGAGCGCTGGTCATCACCAGCAGGATGGCACAGCCAGCCAGCAACGCGCGCGATGCGATCTTCATGCGGTCCTCCGTTTCCGCGCACCCGGAAAGATCGTCCGAGTACGGTCCATTCGATGGTCGGATCCATTTGTCCGCACGTTGCATCGAAACGTTCAATGCGGATGTGCGCGGCAAACAAAGCTGCTCCGACATGGCTCGTCCGCAACAGCTGGCGACCGAGGGCGGTCATATGATGCAACGGTCGACAACGGCGCAAGAGGAGATCCAGGCGGTTGGACAGCCGCATTGCGGCCATGCCACGCACCATGACAAATGGCTCGTCAACGAATCGGGCCCCGCTGATGAGCGGGGCCCCGGGCACCGACGAGATCCGTCCGTGAGCCTCAGCCGGCCACCGCGACGTCAGCGGTGACAGCCTGTTCGAGCACCGTGCGTTCGACGGTATCCAGCTCGCCTTCCCATCTTGCGACCGCCGCCGTGGCGATGCCGTTGCCGATGACGTTGGTCATCGTGCGCCCCATGTCGAGAATCTGATCGATGCCCATGATCAGCAGAATGCCACCGATCGGCAGGTTGAACATCGGCAGCGTGGCGGCGACCACGACCAATGAGGCGCGCGGCACGCCGGCAATGCCCTTGCTGGTGACCATCATCACCAGCAGCAGCGCAACCTGCTGCATGATGCCGAGCTCGATGCCATAGGCCTGGGCGATGAACAAGGCGGCGAAGGCCTGGTACATCATCGAGCCGTCGAGGTTGAAAGAGTAGCCGAGCGGCAGCACGAAGCTGGTGATACGGCCCTTCACGCCGAATCTCGTCAGCTGCTCGATCATCTTGGGATAGGCCGCCTCGCTGCTCGCGGTGGAGAACGCCAGCAGCATCGGCTCGCGCAGCAGCCTGATGAGGCGGAACACCGGTGTGCCCAGCGCAACCAGGCCGGCGAGGATCAGCACCGTCCAGAGCACGAGAAGGCTGAGATAGAACGTGGCGATGAATTTGCCATAGGTCACGAGCACGCCGAGGCCCTGCGTGGTCACGACGGCGGCGATCGCGGCGAACACGCCCAACGGCGCGAAGCGCATCACGAAGCTGGTGATCTGCAGCATGACGAGGACGAGCTCGTCGATCGAGGTTGCGAGCGTCCGGGCATAGCCGGTCCTGAGCCGGCTCAGCGCGAGGCCGAAGAACACCGAGAAGACCAGGATCTGCAGCACCTCGTTGGTCGCCATCGCCTGCGCGGCGCTGGTCGGCACGACGTGGGTGATGAAGTCCTTCAGGTTGATGCCGGCTGTCTGCAGATTGGTCGACGCATCGGCGCGAGGCAGCGGCAGCATCAGATCATGCCCCGGCGCGAACAGGTTTGCGAAGATCATGCCCAGGCCCAGCGAGACCACGGATGCGGAGACGAACCAGCCCATCGACCGCGCGGCGATGCGTCCGACGGCGCGGCCCTCCGCGCCGAGGCTGGTGATGCCGGAGGCGATGGTCGCGAACACCAGCGGCGCAATGATCATCTTGATGAGCCGCAGGAACACGTCGGTGATGATCGAGAAATAGCCGGCGATGGTCTGGGCCATCTCCGGAGTCGTTGCCATGGAATGGCAGACATAGCCCGTCACGATGCCGAGCAGCAGGCTGACGATCAGCGCATGGGTCAAGCGTTTGGAATGCATGGTGGAGCCATCTGCGGCGCTTGTCATGGTCGTCTTCATCCCCCTTGGTTCTTCTTAGTTCAGCTTCGTCGTGAGCGGCCGCAGGCCGTCCATCGCGCAGTCCTTGCGGCGATCCCGCAGGGATGGTGGTATCGCGTCCTCATCGCCGGCAGGAGCGATGATGCTCTGCGGCCGGGTGAGGTTTTCGGGCTTGAGAACCTCGGCGAGCTTCTCGTCGGAGAGCAGGCCGCGCTCGCGCACCAGCTCGGCAACGCCGCGACCGCTGGCATGGGCCTCGATCGCGACGGCGGTCGCGGCGGCGTAGCCGATATAAGGATTGAGCGCGGTCACGAGACCGATCGAGTTCTCGACATCGGCCAGCAGCCGGTCGCGGTTGGCGGTGATGCCGTTGACGCAGCGCTCCTCCAGCGTGAGGCAGGCGTGGCGCAGATGGCTGGTGCTCTTGAACAGGCTGTGCGCGATGATCGGCTCGAACGCGTTCAGCTGCAGCTGGCCCGCTTCGGCCGCGAGTGTCACCGTCAGATCGTTGCCGATCACCTCGAAGGCGACCTGGTTCACCACCTCCGGAATCACTGGATTGACCTTGCCCGGCATGATCGAGGATCCGGCCTGCACCGCCGGCAGGTTGATCTCGTTGAAGCCCGCGCGCGGCCCGCTCGACAGCAGCCGGAGGTCGTTGCAGATCTTCGAGATCTTCACGGCGATGCGCTTCAGCACGCCCGAGACCTGCACGAAGGCGCCGCAATCCTGCGTCGCCTCGACGAGATCCGGCGACGTCATCAGCGGCAGGCCGGTGATCGCGATCAGATGCTTGCAGACGATGCGGGCATAGGCCGGATGCGAGGCGATGCCGGTACCGATCGCGGTCGCCCCCATGTTGATCTCCTGGATCAGGAGCGCGGCCTCGTGCAGGCGCTGCTGATCCTCGCCGAGCATGACCGCATAGGTGTGGAATTCCTGACCCAGCGTCATCGGCACCGCATCCTGCAGCTGGGTACGGCCCATCTTGAGTACGTCCCTGAATTCGTCGGCCTTGCGCGCGAAGGCCAGACGCAGGATCTCCATCGCGGCCGCGAGATCGCGCAGGCCCCTGCAGGTCGCGATCTTCAACGCCGTGGGATACACGTCGTTGGTCGACTGGCTCATGTTGACGTGCTCATTGGGATGCAGCCGGCCATAGTCGCCCTTGGCGTGGCCGAGCAGCTCCAGCGCCCGGTTGGCGATCACCTCATTGGCATTCATGTTGGTGGAGGTGCCGGCACCGCCCTGGATGGCATCGACCAGAAAGTGCTCATGCAGCTTGCCGGCGCGGATCTCCTTGCAGGCCGCGACGATCGCCTGTCCCCTGATCTCGTCGAGCAGGTCGAGCTCCATGTTGGC
This sequence comes from Bradyrhizobium sp. ORS 375, assembly GCF_000239775.1. GTDB lineage: Bacteria > Pseudomonadota > Alphaproteobacteria > Rhizobiales > Xanthobacteraceae > Bradyrhizobium. The sequence goes on along the minus strand of NZ_CAFI01000229.1, from coordinate 5,699 downwards.
CAGCGCCGCCGCCTGCTTGATCGCGGCGAGCGCGTTGATGAGCTGCGGATAGCTGGAGATCGCGATCCCGGTGATGCGGAAGTTTTCGACTGCCCGCAGCGTATGCACGCCATAATAGGCTTCCGGGGGCACCTCGCGGTCCCCCAGCAGATCATGCTCCTTACGCACGCCGTCTCCCCGAATGTCGTCGTTGCAGGCCGCGCGGCGACGGTGCGTCGCAGCTCACGGCCCGATGGGAGGGATGTTTTGTTCAGGACGTGGCAACGTTCCAATGCTATGTGCGCACCCGTCATTCCGAGTTTGCATGAATTCAAGCACTGCAACCGGGCATGCCGCCGATGCGCCCGTCCTCCGTCGAGCCCCGGCGCAGGGGGAAGCGAGGTCGGATCATGGAATTGAAATGGCTCGAGGACTTTCTCAGCCTCGCGCGCACGCGCAGCTTCTCCCGTGCCGCCGAAGAGCGCCACGTCACGCAGTCCGCCTTCAGCCGCCGCATTCAGGCGCTCGAGCTTTGGCTCGGCGTGTCGCTGATCGACCGCTCCAGCTATCCGACGACGCTGACCGTCGAGGGCCGGATGTTTCTCGAGACCGCCGAGGAGACCGTACGTATGTTGCATGCCAGCCGCGTGTCGCTGCAGGCCAACATGCGGCCAAGCACGCAGATGGTGTCGGTCGCCGCGCTGCATACGCTGTCGCTGCGCTTCTTCCCGCGCTGGTTTCGCAGCATCGAGCAGCACGTCGGACAGGTCGGCAGCCGGCTGCTGCCCGATGATTTCCACAGCTGCCTGCAGGCGATCGTCGAAGGAAGCTACGATTTCCTGCTCACCTTCCATCATCCGAACGTGCCGATTCCGCTGGAGCCGGAGCTCTATCCGCATCTCGTAGTCGGCACCGACAGCCTGGTCGCGGCGCGCAGCCCGCGGCTTGCCGCTGGCGAGGACGACACCGTTCCCTTGCCACTGCTCAGCTATGCCACGAGTTCGTTCCTGGGACGGCTCGCCACTTTTGCGCAGGCGCAATTCGCACAGGCCAAAGGCGCGCCGCCGGTGCAGGTGGCGCATACCAACGAGAACGCGATGGCCGACGCGCTCCGCTTCATGGCGCTGGAGGGCCACGGACTCGCCTGGCTGCCGCGCAGCCTGATCGCCCGCGATCTCGACGAGGGCTCGCTGATCCTGCTCGGGCCGGAGATCCCGCTCGACATCCGGCTCTATCGCAGCGTCCGGCGCACTCGTCCGGTTGTCGAGCGGGTCTGGGCCGCTGCCCGGCAGCTCGCCGGCGAAACTATGACGAATCGGAATGGCGGTGTCGGTCTCGGCATTGGATCCGGCGCGGCCGATCCCGCATGATGAGGCTCGAAAGCCGGCGGCACTGCACACCGGACCATGAACACGCCGAGTGGCGTGTTCATGGAGAGCGGGACAGGGAGGAATTGAGACGATGATGCTTGGCGTTCTCGGCGGCATGGGTCCGATGGCGACGGTGGATTTCATGGGCAAGGTGATCCGGAACACGCCGGCCGCCTGCGACCAGGACCACATCGAGATGGTGGTGTGCTCGGCCACGTCGGTGCCGGACCGCACCGCCGCGATCCTCGACCAGGGCCGCGATCCCCTCCCCGCGATGCTTGACGCGCTGGACCGGCTCGAGCGCTCCGGCGCGACCTGCATCGCCATTCCCTGCAACACCGCGCATCATTGGCACGGCGCGCTGCAGGCGCGGACGCGCGTGCCGATTCTCCACATCGTCGATGCGCTGGCCGATGCGCTGGCTGCGCGCGGCCTCAAGGGTACCACGATCGGCGTGCTCGCGACCGATGGCACCGTCCGCGCCGGCATCTATCAGCGCCGCCTCGCCAAGCGCGGCTACGCCTGCGCCATGCCCGATGGCGCCGGACAGGCCGAGGTGATGCGCGCGATCCGTCTGGTCAAGGCCGGCGACGTGGATGCCGCGACCACGATTCTGAGCCGGCAGGCGCAGGCGCTGGTCGCCAAGGGCTGCTCACATGTGGCGATGGCCTGCACCGAAATTCCGCTGGCGCTCGCCGCGGTGCAGGGCGAGCTGAAGCAGCGAATGCTGGATCCGACCGACATTCTGGCGCAGGCCTGCGTCCGGTCCTGCCTCGTGACGCCCGAGCGGCGCGTCGCCTAGCCCGCCGCAAACGCGATCAAACACGAAAGGCCGCCTGGACGAACCAGGCGGCCTTGTCGTGTTGCAGGTGCGGCGCCTTGCAGGCCTCAGCGGCCGGCGCGCGAGAGCATCTCGAAGCGGTAGTTCACACCGATCAGCGCCGTGTGGAGCTGGGTCCTCTGGCTGACCACGTTCGGCCCGCCGGTGATCGCCGCCGCTCCCGGCACCACGCCGGTCACGGTGCCGAAATCGGCATAGTCGTATTCGGCGAAGGCCGACCAGTTGCGGGCAAACATCCATTCGACGCCGGCGCCGACCGTCCAGCCACTGCGGTTGAACGCGGCCATGGCCGACTGGCCGGTGGCGTTGTTGACGACCGCGACGCTGGTCCGCGTCCACGCCGCGCCGCCGCGGACATAGGCGAGGATCTCGGGCGTCACGAGATAGCCGGCGCGAACCGTGGCCGTGTAGAGATTGCGCGTCGACGTGTTGAGCGTGAGCTGCGGCCCCAGCGCGCTGGATCCGTTGATGATGCCGAGATCGGCCATCGCCTGGATGCCGACGACGAAACGGTCGAGCTGATAGTCGCAGCCGAGCTGCAGGCCGCCGACGACGTCGCTGCCATTGCTGGAGACGGCGGTCGGGATCTGCACGGCAGCGACCGGCAGCGGCACGACGTTGCCCCCCCCGGCGGGCGGCGGGTTCTGCGGCGGCGGGTTGTTGTTGCCCTGCGGCGGCGGCTTCGGTTGTCCGCCGCCGTCCTTCGGCGGTGGATTCTTCGGCGGCCAGCCGGGCTTGCCCGGGTGATACGGCCATCCGCCGTGATGATAGTTGCCGCCGTGCTGCTGCCAATGATCCTTGTCGGGCTTGCCATAGCCGCCCTTGTCGTCATCGTCGCGCGGCTTGCCGCCCCAGCCGTAGCCGCCGTGCTTGTCGTCGTCGCGATGATCCGGCTTCAGCCAGGCGTAGCTGTCGTGCCCGTCCTTCGCCGGCTGCTTCGACCAGCCGAACGTCGCGGGCTTGTCGTCGCCATCATTCTTCTTGCCGCCCCAGCTGCCGCCCTTCTTGTCGTCGTCCTTGTGGTCGTTCTTATCGTGGCTCAGCCAGGAAAGGCGGTCGGAATAGCCGTTCGAATGCAGCTGCGACCAGCCGCCCGACTTGTCATGGTCGTCGTCGTGATGCTTGCCGAACCAGTTGTCGCTGTATTTGACGTTCTTGTCGTTGTCGTACTTGTCCTTGTACGGCGTTTGCCACGGCCACGACGGCTTGTCGCCACCTTTCGACCCGACCTGCGGCCAATGATGGTCGCCGTGCTCGTACTTTTCGTGCTCGTACTTGCCATGCTCGTACTTGCCGTGATCGTACTTGTCGTGATCATGCTTGTACGGCGGCTTGTGATACGCCCAGTCGTGATCCTTGCCGTGATCAGGCTTGCCCGGCTTCCACCAGCCGCCGCCGTGGTGCGGCGGCTTGTTGTAGGGCGGCTTGCCTCCGCCATTGTTCCCGCCGGGGTTGTTCGGCGGCGGCGGGTTGGGCGGCGGGTTTGCAATCACCGGCGGCTTCACCACGGGCGGGTTGTTGGCGTTGCCGACCGGCTGTGGCGCAGGCTGAACCGGCGCAGCGCCGGCATTGGCGACCTGGCTCCAGGTCTGCTGCTGGCGCGACCATGCCATGCCGGCGTTGGCGCCGGCGTGGCAGCCACTCCACCTGTAGGCGAACACGTCGGGCGGCGGGAGCGGGGGAGGCAGGGCGAGATCAGTCGCCCAGACCGATGTCGTACTACCTGCGAAAGTCGATAGGCAAAGACACACGCCAAATACGCGACGCATCGAACTCATAACTCCTGAACACGTGCCGCAACAAACGACGGCCGCATCAGGAGGGTCAGATTGTGTCGCGATCTGAATTGAAAAATGTCATTGCTGGGGAATGCGGATCGCGGCGATGCGCCGTTAACAATTCCGTTTCGAGTGTTGCAGCGAAGATGCAGAATTCAGGCGGAAACAAGCGATGCCCGACACGATTGCGTCGCAGAGTGCGCGGGGCGATGCAGGCTGCAGCGATCATTAGTCGCCGAAGGCGAGTGCGCGAGATGCGGATGCATCCTTTGTCATAGGCCGATTTGCTAATCCGCGGCGAAGCGCCAACGGCCGGCGCGGAGCAACTACTCGCTTTGGTTGCTACATCGGGCGTCGCAGTCGCGATCGGATCGGTGTGCCATCGGCGCGACACGCGCCGCATCCGACGACGCTCATCGGCAACGCTTCGCGCCGATCTCGCCGATCATGCGGCGCCATCGATCGGGACAAATGATGGCGCAGCCGCGCCGCAATGCGATCGAATATGGCGATGGCTCAACGAATTCGTGGCGGACGCTCGCAAAGACGTCCGCAAAGCGTCCACATTTGCGACCCTGTCATCGACGCGGCGCGCACGACCTCACATGCGCGCCGCGGAGGGACATCTCACGGATTGCGTCGCGAGAACGAGATCGCGTAGGCGCCGTTGCGGATGTCGATCATCGGATCGTCCGACGCCTCGATGCCGTCGGTGAGCTGGCCGGGCAGGAACAAGAGCTTCTTCTGCGCGGCGTCGCTGTCGGCGACCGCCTTGTCGATCGTGACAACGCCGAGCTCGACGAGCTTGCGATCGTCGGGCCACGCCTTCGCCGGATCCCTGGTGTCGTCGCCGGCGGCCGCGAGCTGCGCCATGAAGCGGAACGTCACGGGGCCCTGCTTCAGCCGCGCCGGCAGCTCGGTCATCAAGAAGTCCGGCGCGCGTTTGGCGGCGTCGTCCTTGTCGAGATGCACCACCTTCTCCGGCAGCATCTGCCAGCGCACCGCCTGCTTGGCGCCCTGCTTGTTGACGAGCACGAAGGCGTTGACGCCGAAATAGGCCTCGTTGGCGAAGCTGTCCGGCGTCGCGATGGTGCCGAGCGCCGCCGGCACGGTGGGATGGCTGCCGATGAACTGCTCGAGCCGGGTCGGCTTGGCCGCATTCGGCCCGCTGTCGGCGATCGCCAGGAACAGGTCGCGCAGCTCGGCCGCGGTCGAGACGGGGAAGAACTTCAGCGAGTTGATCACGAGGTCCATGTCGCTGCCATCGGCGAGATGAAACTTCACCGCCATGCCGTGCGGATTGGCGTCGCCCGAGCCGTCCGGCAGGTTCGGCACCCCCGTGGAATCCGAGAACCGCACCGTCACCGGGATCTCACCGCCGCTGAACAGCGACGCCTTGCTCAAGGTCGCCGCATCGGCTGACGGCTTGAACCTGCCCTCGACCACCACGCCCTTGGCGTGATTGGCGCGGAAGCCGGCGTGCACGCCGAACACCTTGTTCATGGCGTCGACCAGCTGCTGCTCGACCGGCGCATCCTCGGCGTAAGCAATGGTGGGCAGCGCAACGGCCAACCCGGCCAGCGCGGCAACGAGCGTGCGTATCATCATGAGCGGCAATCTCCTGTTGGGGGCGATGCAGCATAGCAGTCTCACATGATGCGCGAGCGACTTTCAGCGCGCGCGATCCGACGATGTCCGACCGCCTGATGGGAACTCCGCCCCAACCATATA
>NZ_CAFI01000230.1 GCF_000239775.1 Bradyrhizobium sp. ORS 375 | reverse complement strand
GAACGGGCTCTAACAACCTTGAATATACTTGCATCACTCACTCTCCGTCTTCGTTTCGCGTACAGAGGTCCAAAATGACAACGCTCACCAAGGCTCTCCCGACCCATCTCGAAGAGACCCGCATCGACTCCGAGAAGCTGCGGACCGTGCTGATGCTGTGCGCCGCCACGGCGTTCGGCTTCATGCTTCACGCCAGCTACGGGCTTGATCTCAGCTACGCCTTCTTCTGATTGGATCGGCCCGCCGAGGCAGGGCGGCGGGCTCTTCATTGCCGGACGCGATTGGCGTCCTCCCGGCTCGCGGGGTCTTGGACATCACCCCGCGCGTCGCCTCTTCCACAGCGCTGCGCACGCCGCGCGACCGAGTTGACAGGTGCTCGCCGCCTCAGGCTCGATCGCGTTTTTGCACAGCCTGGACGCGGCGCTCCCACAATTTCGCCGCGACCACGCGACACGCTGAGGATGTCGAGACTTGCGGTTATCGAAACTTGCGGTTGCTTGAGGACGAGTAGCGTCATGCGTTCGCCAGTGTATGATCTCTATCAGATGAAGCAGGACCGTCTCCCGAAGGGAGCCCGTTCGGCATGGCTGAGGACGCGGCCGAACGAGCCGCCGCCTGCAGCCGACGACTGGGTCTTCGTCGGCAAGGAGCGCCACCCAAGCCGGTGGACGATCGCCGAGATGAACGAGAAAGGCACCTGCTATCGGGAAATCCCGATCTGGCTGTCGAGCCGGCGCAGCATGATGGCGACGGGCCAGGCCGACAGCAGCGTGCACACGCCGGCGGCCTGACCGCCGCGCGCATATCCTTGGTGCGGGTCTCGGCGCGAGTGTTGGTGCGAGTCTTGGCCCGCGGCCAATCAAGTCCGCGTCAGGACAGCTGGACGCCGTAGTAATCGTCGACCTTGCGTCCGGTCGCGAGATCGCCCCAGTCCCACTCGCGCTCGTCGGCATATTTCGGGGCGCCGCGGAGCTGATCCTGGGTCACGGCCGTCACGTAGCCGCCGAGCTGCGTGTCGTATTTCAGCGACGGCCAGGGCAGCGGATAATGGTCGTTGCCGAGCCCGAGAAAGCCGCCGAAGGCGAGCACCGCATAGGAGACGCGGCCGCTCAGCTTGTCGATCATCACGCGCTCGATCGTGCCGATCCTGTTGCCGTCGGCGCCATAGACCGCCGTGCCCTCGACCTTGTCGCTGCCGATCAGATTGCCATATTCGCTCTGTTCGAGCATCGCCGTATTCGTCATGGACATGTCGTCCTCCTTCTTTCAGGACCCAAAGCTCAGCGCCCCGATCATTTCGATTCGGCGCCCTCCTCCGGGTGCCGCGTGGCCTCGTGGGACGGCGAGGTCGTGGTCGTCGTCTGGTGTGCACGCTGCGCGCGCTCCTTGTCGGCCGGCTGCTCCTCGCCGCGTCCTGTTCGGACAATTCCCTGGCTCTCACGATCCATCGGACACTCCTTCGGTTGATATCAATGCAGCACGTCGAGCGGCACGCGGCAGATCTCGTCGCCCTCCTCGTTGGTCACCAGAACCGCATAGTCCTGGTGACGCAATTCGGGATGATCCTGGATCAACTGGCGTGCGATCACGTCGGCCGAGTCCATTGCCTCGACGTCGCCGGGAAGCTCGACGTAGCGCTCGCCCGCCAGCGTTTCGCTGTTCGTCAGATCAAAGTGATAAAACGGCATCTGTCCTGCCTGAGCTCTGCTCGGCCGATCGCGGCCGCATTGTTCCAGCCGGTTCGCAAGACATCGGCTGTCGCATCGTCGGACGACGCACGCCGCCAGCTTTCGTTCCCCGGAACCGCCTGGTGAGCCAAAGCGCCGCAACAGTGGGGCGCCGGACCCGCAGGAGGCGGCTCATTTCGCGACTTCCTGACGAAACGTTCGCCGCGGTGGCTTGTTGGTTGCGACCATCACAGGAGAGACCGCATGGCCGACGACCACAACGCTTCGATATCCCGCCGTCAGATGGTCGGCGGCACGGCGACATTTGCAGCGGCCTCGCTCACCTCAGCCGCAGCGAAAGGACGAGATACGACGGCCGTAGCTTCCACACCCGAGCAGCTGACCGACCCGACCCAGAATTACCCGAAGCCGCCCTTCGAGCAGCAATCGCAGCCATGGCCCGGCCTCGCCAGCAAGATGTCGCCCCGTCCCGATCACGGCGAGACCAGCTACAAGGGATCCGGCCGCCTCGCCGGCCGGAAGGCGCTGATCACCGGCGGCGACTCCGGCATGGGACGCGCCGCGGCGATCGCCTTTGCCCGCGAAGGCGCCGACGTGGCCATCAACTATTATCCGACCGAAGAGCCGGATGCACAGGAGGTGATCGCCCTGATCCAGGCCGAAGGGCGCAAGGCGGCCGCCATCCCAGGCGATCTGCGCGATGAGCGCTTCTGTCAGGACCTCGTGCAGAAGGCCGTCGAGGCGCTCGGCGGCCTCGACATCGTCGTCAACAACGCCGCGCGACAGCAGACGCGCCCCTCCATCCTCGACGTGTCGTCGGAGGATTTCGACGCGACGATGAAGACCAACATCTACGCGCCGTTCTGGATCATCAAGGCCGCCCTGCCCCACCTCAAGCCCGGCTCGGCCATCATCGGCACGTCGTCCGAACAGGCCTATGATCCCTCGCCGGACCTGTACGACTACGCGCAGACGAAGGCCGCAACGATGAACTACGTCAAGTCGCTGGCCAAGCAGCTCGGCCCGAAGGGCATCCGTGTCAACGCTGTCGCGCCGGGGCCCATCTGGACGCCGCTCCAAGTGTCCGGCGGCGCCACCATGGAGAAGTTGCAGAAGTTCGGCGGACAGACGCCGCTCGGCCGTCCGGGGCAACCGGCGGAGCTGGGATCGATCTATGTCCAGCTGGCCGCAGCGGACGCGAGTTATGCCAATGGCCAGGTCTACGGCGCGGCCGGAGGCTCCGGACAGCCATGACCGGGCGCAGCCGACTAGATGCGGGTGACGGGTTGCGGAAGCACATAGGCCTCGGTGTGAACTTGGCGGATGGTGGTGAAAGCCGCCGCCGCCGAGGCGACGCTGAACGCTGTCAGCAAGGCAATCAATACAATACGTGGAGTCATCCCGCGTCCTCCATGATCGACGCTTAGTCCCGGAGTGAGCCTGCCATTCGAGCTGATACAGGCGTCATTTCACCGTCGAGCCAGTCCTGTTCGAGCGCGAGTGCGCGCCAGCCCTGGGCCATGCGCGTATAGCGACGAGATGCCGGATCACTCTCGGCTCGCTCTGCAAGATGCAGGCAGTTGTCGGCGTTCTCTCTGAAGATGTCTGACTGTTTCATGCAAATGAGTTGGGAGCCGTACCGAGCAGCCGCAACAGGGTTACGCGATATTAATGTGGTTCGGACAAGGGATCTCCGAACTGTTTCGCCGCGGACCGCAAAGCGCGCGACAACTCGCCATTCCTTGCTCCCGATCAGGAGCCGCCACGCAGCGCCGGTTCTGATCCTGCTGCGCTGGAGATCTGACGCCGCCATTGCTTTCGGGCATCTTATCGCGGCCCTGACCGCCATTGTCGTCGCGACCGCCCGAGGACGACGCGCCGCTTCCGCTTGGATTTTGCCCGGGGGCGCCCCCGGGGGGAGCCGAGCGCGGATTGGCGGAACTTGCGGCAGGGTCGCCGACCACCGATCCTGGTCGGCTCGGCCCGCCGGACTGAGCCGGCACTGCCGACGGCATGGCGATCAGGACGCTCGCCAAGCTCAACGCGACTTGTGGTCTCATCAGCCTCTCCTTCCGGAACGAGCCCGCTGTAGCACACGCAACGGCGACTCCGCTGGTTCCAACCGATGGCGCAAGGATCACGACGCCCGAAACTAATTTGGAACCAATGCGGGCAGATCGAGTTGAGCCGCTTGTGCCAGCTCCAGGCGGTTCCATTCGGTTGGCGACGCTGCATGCGGCTTGATTTGATGGGTTGCCGCGGCTTCTATGCCGCGACCTTATTGAGACTCGGAATCTTGTAGTCGTTACGACTCGGGGGAACTTGATGAGCGATCTCGACACTGCTGAGAGCCCGCTGCCGATGCGGCAAGGTTCCCATCGTAACGGCAATGGCACGGGCGCGGCGGACGTAAGCCAGGACCTGCTGCGTGCTCTTCAGGCGATGCGCTCTGGCGATTTCTCGGTGCGCATGGGCGGCGACTACCTGGGCATCGACGGCAAGATTGCCGACACGTTCAACGAGATCATCGCAGCCAACGAGCGCATGGCCCAGCAGTTGGAGCGTGTCGGCCAGGTTGTTGGGCGCGAAGGCAAGACGCGGCAGCGGGTCAGGTTCGGCATCGCCAGCGGATCCTGGGCCGACATGGAAGGTTCCATCAACACGTTGATCGACGATCTGCTCTGGCCGACCCGCGAGGTGACCCGCGCCGTCGCGGCGGTGGCTCAGGGCGACCTGCTGCAGACCGTTAAGCTCGACATCGACGGCCGCCCCCTGGGCGGCGAATTCCTCCAGTCGGCGACCATCGTCAATACGATGATCAAGCAGCTCAGCGTCTTCACCTCCGAAGTCACGCGCGTCGCGCGCGAAGTCGGCACTGAAGGCAAGCTCGGCGGCCAGGCGCAGGTTCCCGAGGTGACCGGCGTCTGGAAGGACCTGACCGAGAGCGTCAACTCGATGGCCAACAATCTCACCGGCCAGGTCCGCAACATCGCCGAGGTGACGATCGCCGTCGCCAACGGGGATTTGTCAAAGAAGATCACGGTCGACGTTCGCGGTGAGATCCTGCAGCTGAAGGAAGCGATCAATACCATGGTCGACCAGCTGCGCTCGTTCGCCTCGGAGGTGACGCGCGTCGCGCGCGAGGTCGGCACCGACGGCAAGCTCGGCGGCCAGGCGATCGTGCCGGGCGTTGCCGGCACCTGGAAGGACCTAACGGATTCCGTCAACGCGATGTGCGGCAATCTCACCGCCCAGGTCCGCAACATTGCCAACGTGACCACAGCCGTGGCGCGCGGCGACCTGTCGCGCAAGATCACGGTCGACGTGCGTGGCGAGATCCTCGAGCTGAAGGACACCATCAACACGATGGTCGACCAGCTCAACGCCTTTGCTTCGGAAGTCACGCGCGTCGCCCGCGAGGTCGGCACCGAGGGCAAGCTCGGCGGTCAGGCCCAGGTGCCGGGCGTCGCCGGCACGTGGAAGGACCTGACTGACAACGTCAACTTCATGGCCTCGAACCTGACGGCACAAGTCCGCAACATCGCCGACGTCGCGACCGCAATCGCGAGCGGAGATCTGTCGAAGAAGATCACGGTGAACGTGTCGGGCGAGATCCTTCAGCTGAAGGAAACGCTGAACACGATGGTGGATCAGCTCAACGCCTTCGCCGGCGAAGTCACCCGCGTCGCCCGCGAGGTCGGCACCGAGGGACGGCTCGGCGGCCAGGCCAATGTGCTCGGCGTCGCCGGCACCTGGAAGGACCTCACCGAGAGCGTCAACTCGATGGCGTCGAACTTGACTGCGCAGGTCCGCAATATCGCGGAGGTGACCACGGCCGTCGCCAACGGCGACTTGTCGAAGAAGATCACCGTCGACGTGCGCGGCGAGATTTTGGAGTTGAAGGACACAATCAATACGATGGTCGACCAGCTCAACGCCTTCGCCGGCGAAGTCACCCGCGTCGCCCGCGAGGTCGGCACCGAGGGCAAGCTCGGCGGCCAGGCGATGGTGCGCGGCGTCGCCGGCACCTGGAAGGATCTCACCGACAGCGTCAACTCGATGGCCTCGAACCTGACTGGTCAGGTGCGCAACATCGCCGAGGTCGCGACCGCCGTGGCCAAGGGCGACCTGTCGAAGAAGATCACGGTGAACGTGTCGGGCGAGATCCTTCAGTTGAAGGAAACGCTGAACACGATGGTGGATCAGCTCAACGCCTTCGCCGGCGAAGTGACGCGCGTGGCGCGCGAGGTCGGCACCGACGGCAAGCTTGGCGGCCAGGCCGAGGTGCCCGGCGTCGCCGGCACATGGAAGGACTTGACCGACAGCGTCAACTCGATGGCCGGCAACCTGACGGCGCAGGTCCGCAACATCGCCGAGGTGGCCACCGCCATCGCCGGCGGCGACCTGTCACGCAAGATCACGGTCGACGTGCGCGGCGAGATCCTGAGCCTGAAGGAAACCTTGAACACGATGGTCGATCAGCTCAACCGCTTCGCGGGCGAGGTGACGCGCGTCGCGCGCGAGGTCGGCACCGAGGGACGGTTGGGTGGCCAGGCAAACGTGCCGGGCGTTGCCGGTACGTGGAAGGATCTCACCGACAGCGTCAACTCGATGGCCGGCAAT
>NZ_CAFI01000231.1 GCF_000239775.1 Bradyrhizobium sp. ORS 375 | reverse complement strand
AAAGGGCGATCGTGTCCGGGCGCCCCGTTCCGAACGTGAGGATCGCCGCGAGACGTTCGAGCCGCGCGGCAAGCGCGCCGGTGCCGGCAAGCCTGCACGGGTCGGCGCGGAGCGGCCCGAGCGCAAGCCGCCCGCCGCGCCGCCGCCGAAAAAGGTCGAGCCGGAGACGGCAGTGTTGCCGACCAAGGTGCAGACCGTCGTCGTGACCGCCGACGAGAACAACATGCGCGTCGATCGTTTCCTCGAGGCGCGCTTTCCCGGCCTGTCGTTCTCCCACATCCAGCGCATCGTCCGCAAAGGCGAGCTGCGCGTCGACGGCAAGCGCGCCGACTCCAAGGACCGCCTGGAGGAGGGCCAGAGCGTGCGCATTCCGCCGCTCAAGCTGGACGCGCCGAAGGAGCGCGCCGGCCTCACCGAGGGCGAGCGCAAGACGCTCGAAAGCCTGAAGGCGATGACCTTGTACGAGGACGACGACGTGCTCGTCCTCAACAAGCCCGCGGGGCTCGCGGTGCAGGGCGGATCCGGCATGACGCGCCACATCGATCAGATGCTGGAGGTGATGCGCGATTCCAAGGGCCAGAAGCCGCGGCTCGTGCACCGCATCGACCGCGAGACCTCCGGCTGTCTGCTGATTGCCAAGACGCGCTTCGCCGCGACGCATTTGACCGGCGCCTTCCGCAGCCGCTCGGCGCGCAAGATCTATTGGGCGCTGGTGGCGGGTGTCCCGAAGCCGAAGCAGGGCCGCATCTCGACCTATCTCGCCAAGGACGAGGGCGAGGACGACACCATCATGCGCGTCGCCGCGCATGGTGACGAGGGCGCCAGCCACGCCGTGACCTACTACGCCGTCGTCGAAGCGTCGGCGAACAAGCTCGCCTGGGTCTCGCTCAAGCCGGTGACGGGGCGCACCCATCAGCTGCGCGCGCACATGGCCCATATCGGCCATCCGATCGTCGGCGATCCCAAGTACTTCAACATCGAGAACTGGTCGCTGCCCGGCGGCCTGCAGAATCGGCTGCATCTGCTGGCGCGCCGCATCGTCATTCCGCATCCGCGCGGCGGGTTCATCGACGCGACCGCGCCGCTGCCGCCGCACATGCTGCAGTCCTGGAACCTGCTCGGCCTCGAGCACGACCGCTTCGACCCGATCGAGAACGCGCCGGAGGAGTGAGGCGGGGTGGAATCAGCTCCTCTGCTCGACCAGCCGAATGCCCGCGTCACGAAGCGCGATAAAGACGTCTTCGACGTCCTCGGGCGGCCTGCCCGGACCGAACAGGCCGTTCAGCTCCTCAAACGTGATCTCGCCATCCGGCTCACTGAGTGCGATCGCGCGACGAATGATCTCTGCCACGGTCATGGCCATCCTCCTTGATGGGGCTTCCATCTAACGGGGGAGAGTCGATCCCGCCGAGCCTCAATTCCTGAACTGCTCCAGGAACAGCGAGAGCGAATCGTGCGGGGTTTCGACGTCGAGGATCACCCAGCCGTCCGGGCCCTTGGCGACGATGAAGTTCAGCGAGATGCGGCGGCCCAGGTTGTCGAAGCTGGCCGCGACATAGGTTTTGTCGAACTGCCTGCGCAGGATGGAAATCGCGACAGGTCCCAGCTTCCAGCGCGGGCTCTGCACCAGGAAGTCGTACGGCTCGCGCCGCGGCGCCGACCAGGCCTTTGCGAGGCTTGCATCAAAGAACTGCGCCGCCACCTCGGTCGTGCGCGGCAGTCCGCCGGAGAGCTCCGGCGTTCCCTGGCCGTAATGCGCATAGACGTTGCGCACCAGGGATTCCGGGGTCCGGAAGCCGGCGGCTGCGGGCACGGCGCTGCCGAGCAGGAGGAGGGCGGAGAACAGGAGACGCATCGGCAGCTCGCATTTTGGTCGATCAAGGCTTATCTACCGCGCAAACAACGGATCCTGTGTGATCTTCCCCGCGAGAGGGCCTGAATTCATATGCGTGAGCTGTTTGACGAGGTGGTCGGCCAGGGCAAGCCCGATCCGCAGGAGGCGGCGCGGCAGGCGATGCGCGCGCCGCAGCGCAAGCGCTTCTACAAGGCGGCCGGGACGGCGGAGACCGAGGGCGGCCATCACGTCACCCTCGACGGCCGGCCGATCCGCACGCCGTCGGGGCGCGTCGTCGTCGTTCCTGTCCAGGAGTTGGCCGAGGCGGTGGCCGCGGAGTGGGGGGCGCAGGGCGAGACCATCGATCCCGCGACGATGCCGCTGACGCGCTTTGCCAATAGCGTGGTGCAGTCGGTGGTCGACCGCGTCGACGACGTCCGCGAGGACATGGCCAGATACCTCCAGTCCGACCTGCTGTTTTACCGCGCCGGTCATCCGGAAGAACTGGTCTCTCGCGAGGCCGTGCATTGGGACCCGGTGCTGGACTGGGCGCGCGACAGCCTCGGCGCGCATTTCATCCTGTCCGAGGGCATCATGCATGTGACCCAGCCGGACGCCGCCGTGCAGGCGGCTCGGGACGCACTGCCGACCGGTCCCTGGGCGGTGGCGGCGGCGCATGTGGTAACCACCGTCACCGGATCGGCGCTGCTCGCTTTGGCGCTGGCCCACGGCATCCGCGACGCCGACCAGGTCTGGGCCGCCGCCAATGTCGATGAGGACTGGAATGTCGAGCAATGGGGCGCGGACGAGGAGGCCATGAGCCGCCGCGCCGCCCGGCAGGTCGACTATGTCGCCGCGGTGCGCATCCTCGGGGCGGTCGACCCGACGGCCTGAGGCCGGTTAACGCCGGGTTTAGGGCGAAGGTCTAGTCTCCCGCGCGTAACCCGAGTACGCGCATGGTCCAGAGTGTCACCCCGCCGCCATCTGTGAGCGCCGTCCGCAGCGTGGGAACCGCGGCGTCCGGCGCGACGCCGAACGTGACGTCGGGCACCACCCTGCAGGCCGGTGCGCTGATCAGCGCCAGGGTGCAGCAGGTGCTCGCCGAGAATCTGGTCCAGGTCGCGATCGGAAACCTGTCGCTGGAGCTTGCCACTGAGCTGCCGCTGCAGGCCGGCCAGTCGGTGCAGGTCGCGGTGTCGCAGACCGCGCAGGGCCTGCAGCTCGCGATCGTCGGGCAGGGCACAGCTTCCGGCACGAGCGGCACCCCGACGCCCGCCGCCACCGTGGTCGATGTCACCGGCCGCCTCGCGCCGACCTTGGCCCCACCGCCGGACCCGTTGACCGGGCTGGAGCGGCTCGCGGTCTCGATGGCCAGCGAGGAGGCGGCGACCCGCCAGGGCAGCCAGGGCCAGTTGTTCGCAGATCTCCAGGCTGTCGCCGACTCGCCGAACCTGCCCCCCGCGCTACGCGCCGCTGTCGCCCAGGTGCTGGCGCAGCAGACCCCGCTATCAGCGGCGCTGACAGCCGACGACGTTCAGACCGCCGTCCAGAACTCCGGCCTGTTCCTCGAAACCTCGCTCGCCAAGGGCAGCACGGCATCGGCGCCGTCGGACCTGAAGGCCGCCCTGATCGTGCTGCGCCAGACGCTGGCGTCGGTGCTGCAGACGGTCGATCCCGGCACGACCGCTTCGACGCCGCCGTCCGGCGCCTCCTACGCCTCTGTGCTCTCCGAGGCCGGCCGCGCCGCCGCCGCGCAACAGCAGAACACCGCGCCCTCGCTGGTGCCGGACATCGAGATCGAGCTGCCGCCGCAGCCTTGGTCTTCCGGCATGGGGCGGCCCGACGCAGCCTCCGCCGGCTTCACCGGCTCGGCCCTGATCGAGAGCCTCACAGGCGCCAAGGCGCAGTCGCTGACTCCAGGCGCGGTGCTGGCTGTGCTGCAGGAGGCGCAGCAGCAGATCCCGCGCGCCGCCGGCCTCGTTCCCGGCCGTAATGGCCGCGGCGAGGTCGTCGTCCGCACCAACACGCCACCGCCGCCATTCCGCGGCGGCGCGCCGGTGCCGCAGCACGTGGCGACGCCGTCGCTCACTCAGGATACGCCGCTGCCGGCGATCGCCCATCGCCTGCTCGACGAGACCGATCAGGCGCTGTCGCGCCAGACCCTGCTGCAGGTCGCCTCGCTGCCGGATCGCCCGGATGCGTCAGCCCCGCGCACCGATGCCACGCAGCCGCGCTGGAATTTCGAGATCCCCTTCGCCACACCGCAGGGCACGGCGATGGCGCAGTTCGAGATCTCGCGCGACGGCGGCCCGCAGGCGCCGGACGCCGCCAGGCGCACCTGGCGCGCGCGCTTCTCGCTGGATGTTGAGCCGGCCGGGCCTGTCCATGCGCTGATCGCCTTCAACGCCGAGCGGACCTCGGTGCGGATGTGGGCCGAGCGTCCCGCGACCGCCGCGCGGCTGCGCGCCGGTCTCTCCGAGCTGAGCCAGGCGCTCAGCCGCGCCGAACTCTCGCCCGGCGATCTCGTGGTGCAGGACGGTGCACCGCCGGCCGTGATGCCGCCCAAGGCCGG
>NZ_CAFI01000232.1 GCF_000239775.1 Bradyrhizobium sp. ORS 375 | reverse complement strand
TCGGCGTCGCGTGCGTGGAGCGTGACGTCACGGCCGGCGCGCGCGGCGACGGCGGCGAGCGCAGTGCCCCAGGCACCGGCGCCGATGACGGAAATGGTTTGGAAGCGGGTCGACACGGGCGGTCTCAGTTCCACCTCTCCCCGTCCTTACGGGGCCGCGACGAGCTTCGCTCGCGCTGGGAGAGGCAGCCCCACCCACCGACCGTGCGGAGAGCCCCCCTCACCCGAATCGCATCTGGCGATGCGATTCGGCCTCTCCCCGCGCACGGGGAGAGGCTTGAGAGTACCTCGCGCACGAGCGACGCGTGGGGGAGCACTCCAGCCATGTCGTCAAAACCCCGCGCGGGTGTTCGCGAACTTGCCCGGCACCTGCGCATTCGCATCCAAGAGCCAGCGGGCGCGCGGCGCGGCGTCCATGCTGTCGGTCATGCCGAGCGCGAGGCGCTCCAGTCCGGCCCAGGCGATCATCGCGCCATTGTCGGTGCACAGCGCCGGCGGCGGCATGATCAGCCGCGTGCCGGCCTTTGTCGCGACGTCATCGAGAGCGCCACGGATCGCCTGGTTGGCGGCCACGCCGCCGGCCGCGACCAGCGCGGTGGGCGCGCCGAACCGCTGCTTGAACAGATCGAGGCCGACGCGCAGACGATCGGCGGTCGACTCCAGCACCGCGGCCTGGAAGCTGGCGCAGAGATCGGCGGTGTCCTGCTCGCTGACGCTTTCTAGCCGGCCGATCTCGTTGCGCACGGCGGTCTTCAGGCCGGACAGGGAGAAATTGGCATCGCTGCGGCCCTGCATCGGACGCGGAAACGCAAAGCGCTGGGCGTCGCCATTGCGCGCGGCCTGCTCGACCTGCGGCCCGCCGGGATAGGGCAGTCCGAGCATCTTCGCCACCTTGTCGAACGCCTCGCCCATCGCGTCGTCGACCGTGGTGCCGAGCCGCACATAATCGCCGACGCTGGCGACGGCGACGATCTGGGTGTGACCGCCGGAGGCAAGGAACAGGCAGTAGGGAAAGTCGATTGCATCGGTGAGGCGCGGCGTCAGCGCATGCGCCTCGAGATGGTTGACCGCAATCAGCGGCGTGTCATGCACCAGAGCGATCGCCTTGGCCGTGGTGAGCCCGACGATGACGCCGCCGATCAGGCCGGGACCGGCCGCCGCGGCGACACCGTCGAGCGCGGCGTAGTCGATGCCCGCTTCGCGCATGGCGGCGTCGATGAGATGATCGAGCATGTCGACATGGGCGCGCGCAGCGATCTCGGGAACCACGCCGCCATAGATGGCGTGCTCGTCGGTCTGCGAGCGCACCACATTCGAAAGGATTGTCCCCTTGCCGTCCGAATCACGGGAGACCACGGCTGCGGCGGTCTCGTCGCAGGTGGTTTCGATGCCGAGCACGAGCGTTTGCGAGTCGTTACCCAATCTCAACCCTTTGGTCATTATGTGTGCGCGAAACCGCCTAACACCACGAGGTCGCCAGGTGCAATCACCACGCCGTTGCAGCCCGGCCGATCCGTATTCGACGGGAGCATAGCACATGGCCGTGCTGGTGACCCGTCCCGCCCCGACA
>NZ_CAFI01000233.1 GCF_000239775.1 Bradyrhizobium sp. ORS 375 | reverse complement strand
TGCGCGGATCATTGTTGTCGCGCGGACGTCCGTCGGCGGCGTGATTTTTTTTGATGGTGACGGCGGTCGTATCGGCGTGGGGCGTATCGACAGTGCCGGTTTCGGGTTGAATGGTCATCAGCTCTCTTCCGAATCCGAATTGAGGTCTCTCTGCACCGCAGGTGTTCTTAGTAATTTCTCGATCCGTTCCGCTTCGTCGAATCGCTCGTCGACGCGGAAGCGGACGTCAGGTGCAAATTTCAGGTTAACGCGCCGCGCGACCTCGCCGCGCAGGAACTTCTTGTTGCGCTCCAGCGCCGCGAGCACGACGTCGGTGTCGCGTCCGCCGAGCGGCATGATGTAGATCGTTGCAAGCTTGAGATCGGGCGACATGCGGACTTCGGGCACCGTAATGATGTGTCCCTCCAGGTCCGGATCGTGCGCGCTACCCTGGCTGAGAATGTCGGCGACAGCGTGACGCACGGTCTCGGCCACCCGCAGCTGGCGCTGCGAGCCGCCGGAAGCGGCGCTTCCCCTCTGGTGTTGGCGAGGCATTGTTTAATATCCAATAGATCGTCACCCGGCGTGAGCACGGGCGGGAAGATCATTCTGATTGAGTTCAACGGCGCTTGGTTAAGTTCAAGAGATGCAGCGATTCCGCATGTGCACGGAATCGCTGCTCACTCGAATGACAGCGCGCTCTGTAGGATTCGGACTTACAGCGAGCGCTGAATGGTCTCCACGCGATAACACTCGATGACGTCGCCGACACGCATGTCGCCGTAGTTCTCGAAGGCCATGCCGCATTCCTGGCCGGCCTGCACTTCCTTCACTTCGTCCTTGAAGCGCTTCAGCGTCGACAGCTTGCCCTCGTGAACCACGACGTTGTCGCGGATCAGGCGGACATTGGCGCCGCGCTCGACGGTGCCGTCGGTGACGCGGCAGCCGGCGACCTTGCCGACCTTGGAGATGTTGAACACCTCCAGGATCTGCGCATTGCCGAGCATGGTCTCGCGCAGCGTCGGCGCAAGCAGACCGCTCATCGCCTTCTTCACGTCATCCACGAGGTCGTAGATGATATTGTAGTAGCGGATCTCGATTCCGTTGCGCTTGGCGAGCGCGGCCGCTTCCTTGTTGGCTCGGACCGAGAAGCCGATGATCGCGGCGTTGAAGCCTTCCGCGAGCGTCACGTCGGATTCGCTGATGCCGCCGACGCCGGCATGCAGGATGCGGGCGGCGACCTCTTCGGTGCCGAGCTTCTCCAGCGAGCCGAGAATGGCTTCCAGCGAGCCCTGCACGTCGGCCTTGATGACCAGCGGGAATTCCTTGCGGCCCGCGGTCTTCAATTGCGACATCATCTGCTCGAGCGAGCCGCGCATGCCGGAGATCGAGGCAGCGGCGTTCTCGCGCTTCTGGTGAGCGCGATAGCTGGTGACCTGGCGTGCACGGGCTTCGTTCTCGACCACGGCGAGACGATCGCCGGCTTCCGGCGGACCGTTGAAGCCGAGCACCTCGACCGGGACCGACGGGCCGGCCTCCTGCAGGGTCTCGCCCTGGTCGGAGATCAGCGCGCGGACGCGGCCCATCTCGGCGCCGGCGACGATGATGTCACCGACGCGAAGCGTGCCGCGCTGGACCAGCACGGTGGCGACCGGACCACGGCCGCGATCGAGCTTGGCTTCGATCACGGTGCCCTCGGCCGGACGATCCGAATTGGTTTTCAGGTCGAGGATGTCGGCCTGCAGCGCGATCATCTCGAGCAGGCGGTCGAGATTGGTCTTGTTCTTGGCGGACACCTCGACGTCGACGACCTCACCACCCAGGGACTCGACCTGCACTTCGTGCTGCAGCAGCTCGGTGCGGACGCGCTCGGGACGGGCGTCGGGCTTGTCGATCTTGTTGATCGCCACGATCATCGGCACCTTCGCCGCCTTGGCGTGGTTGATCGCCTCGATCGTCTGCGGCATCACGCCGTCATCGGCCGCGACCACCAGCACGACGATGTCGGTGACCTTGGCGCCGCGAGCGCGCATCGCGGTGAACGCGGCGTGGCCGGGCGTGTCGATGAAGGTGATCTTCTTGCCGGAATCCGGCGCGGTCACCTGATAGGCACCGATGTGCTGGGTGATGCCGCCGGCTTCGCCGGACACCACGTTGGCGTGGCGCAGCGCGTCGAGCAGCGAGGTCTTGCCGTGGTCGACGTGACCCATGACGGTCACGACCGGCGAGCGCGGCTCGGTGTCGGTGGAATCGTCGACGACGTCGAACAGGCCTTCTTCCACGTCCGAGGCGGCAACGCGCTTGACGGTGTGGCCGAGCTCTTCGGCGATCAGCTGCGCGGTGTCGGCATCGATCACGTCGGTGATCTTGTGCATCGCGCCCTGGCGCATCAGCAGACGGATCACGTCGACGGCACGCTCCGACATGCGGTTGGCGAGCTCCTGGATCGTGATCGCCTCGGGAATCGTCACCTCGCGGATCAGCTTTTCCTTCTGCTCGTTCGCGGCGTGGCCCTTCAGGCGCTGGGTGCGGCGGCGGAACGAGGCGATCGAGCGCTCGCGGACGTCGTCGGCGGTGAGCGCCGTGACGACCGTCAGGCGGCCGCGCTGCTTCTGCGGGCCGGGCTTGTGCGTGGTCTTCGGCGGGGGCGCCGGACGCGCGGCACCACCGGGACCACGGCGAATCTGCCGCGGACCCTCATCCTCGTCG
>NZ_CAFI01000234.1 GCF_000239775.1 Bradyrhizobium sp. ORS 375 | reverse complement strand
GGGATGCCGGGGGCGCGACCGGCGCCAGCAGCGCAGCCAGCCCGCTGGCCTGCTGCTGGGCTGACGCGAGCGCCGCCGCGGCCTGGCTCGCACCGCCCTTGTCTGCCGCACCCGGCTCGCCCGCCGGAGCGCGCGGCGGAGCAGCGGGCGCACCAGCTGCCGAAGGGGCCGGTGCCGCCGCGCCATCCTGGCTCGCAGTGGTCCAGTCACGCCTGAAGATCGAGAGGTCGAGACCGAAGCTCTGCGCAAATGCGACGACCAGGCCAACGACCACGAGCGCCGCTACGGCGCCGCCACCCCAGATCAATCGTCCGCCGTTTCCGATGCTCGCGCGTTCGATGCTCATCCGGTGATCCGTCCCTGTGCAAACGTGAGCGCGGAGACGACGGCTCCGTCAGCGGGAATCTCTCTTTCCTCATAGCATCATACAAGGCGGAAAGCCATTGCCGGGGCCGCCCGAGGCAGCCGTCGGAGCCACCCAACTGTCACAAGCGTGACGTCAGCGCGCGGGATCTGCGGAAAGATGTGGCGCTGGGTGCCAAGCCGACTCCCCGTTCGGCAATACGTGAGACCGGTTCCGGATGCGGGCGAGACCGAGGCGGCGGCGGATTTTTCTCTTTCGCTTTTCCAGAATTGGTGTATGATCCGCGCATCCTGCCTCGCTGCGAGGGGCGTACGCGTCGTCACGGACGTTGGGGCGGGATGCGGTGGACGCGGCGGCGGTGCACGACGGGCATCGTGGGTCGCGGACGGCGAAGTCGCGTGGTCCTGACCTCCCGACGCTGAGGTCAAGTCGTCGCCGGAGCTGACGCACGGCGCGGATGACGGGGGCAAGACAGCCGGTCCCCGGGGAGATCGCGTATAAGCCGTTAAAACCAGCCGCGCAGGGAATGCCGGGTCGATCGGCTGAACCTGTGGTGACTGCCGCCTGCTTTCTTTTCTGCAGGCGGGCCATGGGTGAGGCCTTCACCCGGCATTCCCCGCGCCCTCGTTACCGAGGGCCGATCTGCCGCATCATTCCGGGCGCCATCGGCGTTGCGGCGAGATTCGCGCGTGTCCGATCATGGCCCGTTCACATTCCCTGCTCAAAGCCGATGCTCACATTCACGCATGCTTTGTCCGCGCGAGACGCTCCCGGCCTCGTCTGTTGCGATCACAGGCTACGGCCGGCCGCCGCTCGACCTGATCGGGCGGCCCTGCGAGATGAAGGCGTAATGTCCGGCGCCGATGCCGCCGACCATCAGCGCCTCGACCACGGGCTCGGCGATCTCGCCCGTCGCCGCCCAGTCGATGACGAAATTGGCGCCGGTGCCGCCGCGGGTGTCCTTGGTCGGCACGAAGATCTCGATGGTCGCGAACGGCTTCAGCGCGACGGGCGCGGACAGATGGGCTTCGACCAGCGCGCCGGCCGTGTCGTAATAGTTGATGCGCCGGAGAATCAGCGGCCGCTGCTCGGAGGCATTGTGGATGCTCAAGGTGACGGAGAAATCGGCCTGCACCCGGCCCGGCGCCATCGTGACGCTCGAATAGACGGGCACATAGACGGCACCGGCAACGGTGGGCGTCTCCGCCGGAACCGCAGTCAGCGAGCTCGCGAAGCTCGTGGTCACGCTGTCGGCGGCCCGCATCTCGGCGCTGGCGAGCAGCAGCCCGACGGCCGCGGCCGCGATGTGACAGATTGCGGGTTTCCTTGTGCGGCGACGCGACATAAGTTGCCCCCTCGGGGGTTGCTTCATGCATGAACTGATCGGCGACATCACGCTCTGCATCCTGTTTGCGTGGGTGCTTGGACTGGCGGCGCACAAATGGCGCCAGCCCTCGATTCTCGCATATCTGGTCGCGGGCTTCGCCATTGGCCCGTTCGGCACCGGTTGGGTCAAGTCCCAGGAATCGATCTCGGTGATTTCCGAGCTCGGCCTGATCTTCATGCTGTTCATGATCGGGCTCGAGATCGACCTGAAGAAGATCATCCGCGCCGGCCCGGTGATTCTCATCGCCGGCGGCGTGCAGCTGCTCGGCGGCGCGGCGCTCGGGATCCTGTTCTTCGTCGCCATCGGCATGCGGATGGGCGCCGAGAGCTATGACGCCCTCTATCTCTGCGTCGCCTGCGCGCTGTCCTCGACCGTGATCATCGTCAAGGTGCTGTACGAGAAGCGCGAGCTCGACACCTTGCCCGGCCGCATCACGCTCGGCGTGCTGGTGCTGCAGGACGTGTTCGCGATTCTGTTCCTGGCGGTGCAGCCGAGCCTCGACGATCTGCATTTCGGCGTCATCCTGCTGTCGTTCGCCCGCGCCGCCGCGCTGGTCGCGATTGCGCTGCTGCTCAGCCGCTACGTGCTGCCGCCGGTGTTTCACCGCATTGCGCGGACCCCGGAGCTGATCCTGCTCGGCGCGCTCGCCTGGTGCTTCCTGATCGGCGAGATCGCCGAGCGGCTGCATTTGTCGCGCGAGATGGGCTCGCTGATCGCCGGCGTGTCGCTGTCGACCTTTCCTTACGCGCTCGACGTCACAGCCAAGGTCACGACCCTGCGCGATTTCTTCATCACGCTGTTCTTCGTCGCGCTTGGCATGACCATCCCGATCCCCACCATGTCGGTGGTCGGGCTGGCGCTGGTGATCGCGCTGTTCACGGTGGCGAGCCGGCTCGTCACGACCTTCACGCCGCTCTACATGATGCGGCAGGGCCTGCGCGCGAGCCTGCTGCCGGCGCTCAACCTCGCCCAGATCAGCGAGTTCTCGCTGGTCGTGATCCAGACCGGGGCCGCCGCCGGGCATCTGAAGACCGGCACCTCGAGCGCGGCGTCGTTCGCCTTCGTGCTGCTGGCGGTGCTCTCGACCTTCGTCATCGTGCGGTCCGATCCGATCGTGCGCCGGACGATTCCGCTCTTGAAGAGGGTCGGCCTGAACGACCTCGATGCAAGCAAGGATGGCGAGGCCGGGCACGAGGGCGGCCACGCCGCCGGCCGGCCGATCGTGCTGCTCGGTTTCTTCCGCACGGCGAGCGCGCTGCTCAGCGAGATCGAGCGCAACCAGCCGGCGCTGCTGGAACAGATCGGCGTGGTCGACTTCAATCCGGTGGTGTTCCGCACGCTGTCTGACCGCGGCATCCAGGTGACCTATGGCGACATCAGCAATGTCGATACGCTGGTGCATGCCGGGGTTGGCCAGGCCGAGCTGATCATCCTCAGCATCCCGGACTCGCTGCTCAAGGGCGCCAACAACGAGAAGCTGGTACGGCACGTCCGCAGCATCAACGCGACCGCCAAGATCGTCGCCACTGCGGATCTGCTTGCCGATGTGAAGGATCTCTACGATGCCGGCGCCGACTACGTGACCGTGCCGCGGCTCAGCGACGCGCAGGTGCTGCTCAATCTGATCCAGGACTCCAGCGCGGGCCTTCTGTCGGAGCGACGAAGCCAGGCCGAGGCCATGCTGGCCGACCGCCGCGAGGTGCTGCCGTGATGCGCATCAGCCCCGATCCACAACACGAGATCTGCCAGACTCAATCGCCATGACCAACAGCCACGTCCACGTCGTCGATCACCCGCTGGTCCAGCACAAGCTCACTTTGATGCGCGAGCGCGACCGCTCCACCAAGGGCTTTCGCGAGCTGCTCAACGAGATCGGCATGCTCCTGGCCTATGAGGTCACGCGCGACCTGCCGATCGAGCTGGTCGACATCGAGACGCCGATCGCCGCGATGAAAGCGCCGAAGATCGCCGGCAAGAAGCTCACCTTGGCGCCGATCCTGCGCGCCGGCGTCGGCTTCCTCGACGGCATGCTGGCACTGATGCCGTCGGCGCGCATCGCCCATATCGGGCTGTATCGCGACCCCAACACGCTGCAGGCCGTGGAGTACTACTTCAAGGCCCCGCAGGATCTGTCCGACCGCACCGTCATCCTGATGGACCCGATGCTGGCGACCGGCAATTCCGCCTGCGCGGCCGCCGAGCTGCTCAAGGCACGCGGCGCCCGGGACATCCGCTTCGTCTGCCTGCTCGCGGCGCCCGAGGGCATCGCGAGATTCAGCGCAGAACATCCGGACATTCCGATCTGGACCGCGGCGATCGACGAGAAGCTGAACGACCACGCCTATATCGTGCCTGGCCTTGGCGACGCGGGAGACCGGATGTTCGGAACGAAGTAGGAGGCCATGATTGATGCCGCCGCGTCATCCCACGACCAGCGAATGGTCAGGACGCGCGCGGAGCGACGCGCAGGATAGCGAAGATGCGTCCGTCGATTACCAGCAGCGCACTCCCGATCACCAGCGCACCAAGGATCTCCCGCAACGAAATGGTCTCGCCGAGCACCAGAAATCCGAGCAGGATCGTCGTCAGCGGGATCAGCAGCGTCACCAGGGTCACATTGGTTGCGCCGGAACGGCGCAGAACCTGAAAGAACACGATGTAGGCGAAGGCCGTCGACAGCGCCGCGAGGGCCGAGATCGCGAGCCAGGTCTGAAGCCCGGGCATCGGCAGGCGCCACGGCTGGTCGACGAGTCCTGCGACGACGAGCATCATCACGCTCGACGCGGACAACTGGAAGGTCGCGGTCGCGAGCGGAGGCGAGTTCGCGAGGTGACGCCGCACCAGCAAGGCGGCGACGCCATAGCTGAGCGATGCAGCGAGCCCGAACAGAATCCCATAGCCGCCCCCAGCGCCATCCATGCCCGACCCGCCCCGCAGGATCACGACGCCGACGAGGCCCACGATCAGGCCGGCGACGCGGCGCACCGAGAGCCCTTCCTCTCCCGCGGCGGCCATCACCGCGATCGTGAACAGCGGCGTGGTCGCATTGAGAACCGCGGCGAGACCCGACGTGATGTAGGTCTGGCCGATCACAATCAGGCAGAACGGCACGACATTGTTGAACAGCGCAACCGCGAAATAGGGCCGCCAGCCCACGATCCCCTTGGGCAAACCGAGCCCGCTCAGGCGCAAGACCGGCAGCAGAATCGCGGCCGCCAGCGCAATGCGCAAGAGCACCAGCGTGAGCGGTGGCAGCTCCTTCAAAGCCAGACTATTGAAGATGAACGAGCCGCTCCAAACCACCGACAACAGGCCGAGCAGCGACCAGTCGCGGAGATCCATCCTGTCGTTGGGAGATGCCATCACCATCAGCCGCTGTTCGAAGTGTGCGAGATCGTTGCAGCGGCGGCGGCAAACTGTCCACCCGCTTTCGGGCGAGCGGAACATCGAGCGCGACGGTCAGTCCTTCGGACGCGAGACCAGCTCGATCATCCGGCCCTCGTCCTCGTCGGGCATCGCGGCCTTCGCGCGGGCATAGGCTTCGACCGCGGCTTCGGCCATCACGGGACGTTCACCGAGCAGTTCCTCGGCGAGCCGCAGCGCATAGGCTGCATCCTTGTGGCGCAGCGCGGAGGTGAAGCTGGCGTCGGCAAAGTTGCGCGCGATCATCCGCGGCGCATGCCGGAGAACTTGCGGGCTTGCCGCCACGCCGCTCTGGATCGCCTCCAGCACCAGGGTCATGTCGAGCCCGGCCTGCTCGGCGATCGCAAGCCCCTCGGCGAGACCCGCGATCTGCATCGCGCCGAGCAGGTTGTTGATCAGCTTGTACACCGTGCCGGCTCCCACCGGACCGAAGTGCCGGATGGTCGAACCGATCGGCGTCAGATAAGGCCGTGCACGCTCGAGGTCGGCAGCGTCGGCGCCGACCAGCAGGGTCAGCTTGCCATTGGCGGCCGCATCGGGCAGCCCGGTCACCGGACAATCCAGATAGATCACGCCGCGCGCATTCAGCTCGCGCGACAGCCGCAGCGCATGATCGCGCGAGACCGTGGAGCACTCGATGGCGATCGTTCCGACCCGCATCGTTGCCGCAGCGCCATCGGGGCCGAGCCACACCGCGCGCGACGCTTCGTCATCGGCGACCATGGTGACGACTGCATCGGCATCGATCGCCGCATCGGCCGGCGATGTCGACCAGCGCGCGCCCCTGCCGATCAGGTCGTCGGCCTTCGCCTTGCTGCGATTCCACACCGCGACGGAATGGCCGGCGTCGAGATAACGACCGGCCATGCCATGGCCCATGCGGCCGAGCCCGATGAAGGCGACGCGCGCCACCGCCTAGTCCACGTCCTCGATCACGGCGCCCGGCGTGGTGCCGAAGGCGCGCTGCGCCAAGGTGGCGGCCATGAACTCGTCGAGATCGCCGTTGAGCACGCCCGATGTGTCGGAGGTCTGCACGCCCGTGCGCAGATCCTTGACCATCTGATAGGGCTGCAGCACGTAGGAGCGGATCTGGTGGCCCCAGCCGATCTCGGTCTTGGCGGCCTGATCGGCTGCCGCCTTCTCCTCGCGCTTCTTCAGCTCGATCTCGTAGAGGCGTGCCCGCAGCATGTCCCAGGCCTGGGCGCGATTCTTGTGCTGCGACCGGCCGGCCTGGCAGACCACCGCAACGCCGGTCGGGATGTGCGTCAGCCGAACCGCCGATTCGGTCTTGTTGACGTGCTGACCGCCGGCGCCGCCCGACCGCATCGTGTCGACGCGGACGTCCGACTCCTTGATGTCGATCTTGATCGAGTCGTCGATCACCGGGAAGATCTGCACCGACGAGAACGAGGTGTGGCGGCGCGCGTTCGAATCGAACGGCGAGATGCGCACCAGACGATGCACGCCAGCTTCGGTCTTCAGCCAGCCATAGGCATTGTGGCCGGAGATCTGGATGGTCGCCGACTTGATGCCAGCTTCTTCGCCGAGCGATTCTTCGAGGAACTCGACCTTGAAGCCGTGGGTCTCGGCCCAGCGCGTGTACATGCGCAGCAGCATGGAGGCCCAGTCCTGGCTTTCGGTGCCGCCGGCGCCGGCGTGAACCTCGAGATAGGTGTCGAACTTGTCGGCCTCGCCGGATAGCAGAGCCTCGAGCTCGCGCCGCGCGACCTCCTTCTTCAGCTCCTTGAGCGCGTTCTCGGCTTCCGTGACCACGCCCGCATCGTCCTCGGCCTCGCCGAGCTCGATCATCTCGATGTTGTCGCTGAGCTCGCGCTCGACCTTGCCGATGCCGGTCAGCGAATCCTCCAGCGAGGTCCGCTCCTGCATCAGGCGCTGAGCTTTTTGGGGATCATTCCAGAGGTTGGGATCTTCGGCGAGCTTGTTCAGCTCGGCCAGCCTTGCCGTCGATGTCTCGACGTCAAAGATGCCTCCTCAGCAGCCCGACCGACTGCTTTATCTCTTCTACGATTTTTTCGATTTCGGCGCGCATGTCGCTCTCTTCAAGCCGCGGCACGAAATACCGCGGCAATCATCTCTCCTGGGGGATGTAGCGGTGCGCGGTGCAAAGCGCAATCGCCATGCACCGCATCGCCCGGAGTTTCATGGGGCCTAATACAGGCTGCCCGTGCCCGGACGGATGATGAAGCTGCCGGCATCAGGCTGGCCGCCGCTCTGCGATGGCATCATGCGTCCGTCGGCATCGGCCACGCCGATCACCGAGTAGTTGTCCGGCGGCGCCGTACCCGGCTTGAACGCCTCCATGATCGTGCGGCCACCATCGCCCGGGCTCGCCCGCATGCCGGTCTTGGCGTCGACGCGGACCAGCTTGATGCCGGCGGGGATCTTGAACGGCGTGGCCGGCTTGTCGGCCAGCGCGAGCTTCATGAAGTCCTTCGCGATCGGCGCCGCCAGATGGCCGCCGGTCGCGGCGTTGCCCTTACCCAGCGGACGCGGCTTGTCGTAGCCCATATAGATCGCGACCGCGAGGTCGGGCGAGAAGCCGACAAACCAGGCGTCCTTGGCCTCGTTGGTGGTTCCGGTCTTGCCGGCGATCGGCTTGCCCACCTCCTTGAGCACGGTCGCCGTACCCGCCTGCACCACGCCCTCGAGCATCGAGGTGATCTGGTAGGCGGTCATCGTATCCAGCACCTGCTCGCGCCGGTCGACCAGTTGCGGTTCGCTCTGGTTCTTCCAGCCGTCCGGCGCGTCGCAGCCGCGGCATTCGCGGGCGTCGTGCTTGAAGATGGTGTGGCCGTAGCGATCCTGGATGCGGTCGATCAGGGTCGGCTTCACCCGGCGGCCGCCATTGGCGATCATCGAGTACGCCGTGACCATGCGCATCGCCGTGGTCTCGCCCGCGCCGAGTGCGTAGGACAGGTAGTTCGGCAGCTCGTCATAGACGCCGAAGCGGCGTGCATATTCCGAGATCAAGGGCATGCCGACGTCCTGCGCGAGCCGCACCGTCACCGTGTTCAGCGACAGCCGCAGCGCGTTGCGCAGAGTCGTCGGTCCGAGATATTTGCCGTTGGAGAAGTTGTCGGGACGCCAGACCTGGCCGCCCTGCCCCTGGTCGATTTCGATCGGCGCGTCGACGACCTGAGTCGACGGCGTGTAGCCGTTGTCGAGCGCCGAGGAATAGACGATCGGCTTGAACGACGATCCGGGCTGCCGGTAGGCCTGCGTCGCGCGGTTGAACTGGCTCTGGTCGAACGAGAAGCCGCCGACCATCGCCAGCACGCGCCCGGTGTTCGGATCCATCGCCACCATCGCGCCGGACACCTCGGGCAGCTGCTCGAGGCGATACTGGCCCTCGACCGGGTTGCCTTCCTTGAACAGCGGATCGGCATAGATCACGTCGCCCGGCTGCAGCACCTGGGCGACCGACGTCGGCACCTTGCCGCGGCCGTTGCCGGTCGCCGCACGCGCCCACTTCACACCGTCGAGCGTGATCAGGCCAGTCTGCCGTTCCTTGCTGACGGCGCCGCCGAGCTCGCGCGGCGGCTGGAAGCCGATGCGGGCCGACTGGTCGCTGGTCTCCAGCACCACGGCCATCCGCCACGGCGAGATGTCGGAGAGCGATTTGATCTCGGCGAGCTTGAGTCCCCAGTCTCCGGAAATATCGAGCTTGGAGACGGCTCCGCGGTAGCCCTGCTCCTGATCATACCGGACGAGGCCGGCGACCATGGCCTTGCGCGCCATCACCTGGATCTTCGGGTCGAGCGTCGTGCGCACCGACAGACCGCCCTCGTAGAGCTTCTTCTCGCCGTAACGCTCGAAGATGTCGCGCCGCACCTCCTCGGCGAAATATTCGCCGGCGAAGATGTGCGCGCCAGTGTTGCGCGACGCGATCGTCAGCGGATCCTTGCGCGCCTTATCGGCGTCGGCCTGCTTGATCCAGCCGTTCTCCAACAGACGGTCGACGACATAGTTGCGGCGCTCGATGGCGCGGTCGCGATTGCGAATCGGATGCAGGCTGCCGGGCATCTTCGGCAGCGCAGCGAGATAGGACGCCTCGGCGACGGTGAGCTCGTTCACCGACTTGTCGAAATAGACCAGCGACGCAGCGGCGATGCCGTAGGCGCCGGAGCCGAGATAGATCTCGTTCAGATACAGCTCGAGGATCTTGTCCTTCGAGTAGGTGCGCTCGATGCGCATCGCCAGCAGCGCTTCCTTGATCTTGCGCGCGAACGAGACCTCGTTGGTCAGCAGGAAGTTCTTGGCGACCTGCTGGGTGATCGTGGAGGCGCCCTGCGGACGCCTGTTCGAGCCGAAGTTCTGGGCGTAGACCACCGCGGCGCGCGCCATGCCGGTGAAATCGATGCCGCCGTGCTCGTAGAAGTTCTTGTCCTCGGCGGCGAGGAAGGCGTTGATCACGAGCTTGGGAACCGCCTGGATCGGCAGATACAGCCGGCGCTCCCTGGCATATTCGCCGACCAGCGAGCCGTCGACCGCGTGAACGCGGGTCATCACCGGCGGCTCGTAGTCCTGCAGCTGGGAGTAGTCGGGAAGGTCCTTGGAGAAGTGCCAGATCAGGCCGGCTGCCGCCGCGACGCCGACGAGGAAGACAACGGTACCGGCCGCGAACAGGAATCCCAGAAACCGCACCAGAAAGCGCATCGGCAAATATCCGTTCCAACTCTCGTTCATCTCTCGGCTTGGATGCCGCGCCCGTCGAAGGGGCTGCCGCCAAATCACGCGGTTGGCGTCAATGCCACGCAATCCATGCAGAAGACCGCATGGTCAAGCCTATCAGCGGTCAAGCCTATCACAAGTCTGCAGAGAAGGAATCATCACGTGATTCCGGGTGCCTCGCGGCCCGTTTATACGGCGGTTGCTGTGGCCAAACTAGGGCTTTGCACGCGGCGCGGCAGGCTTGTCGGGCTTCTCGCCGCCGACATTGGCGACCCGTTTGGCCAGGAACGCGTCGATTGCCCGCGCCATCGCGTCCGCGCTGCGCGCCCGCCACGCGTCGGACAACAGGTTCCCCATGTCGCCCTTGTTGGAGACATAGCCGAGCTCGACCAGGACCGACGGAACATCGGGCGCCTTCAGCACCCGGAAACCAGCCGATTTCAGCGGCCGCTTGTGCATATGCACGGCCGTCTTCATGTCGTTCATCAGCAGGCGGGCGAACCTGTTGGAAAACGTACGCGTTTCGCGCCGGGCCAGGTCGAACAGGATGTCCGCGACATCCGCCGGCTCCTCGGTGAGATTGACCCCGCCGATCTGGTCGGCGCGGTTCTCGGCCTCGGCCAGCCGCTCCGCCTCCACGTCCGAGGCCTTGTCGGACAGCGTATAGATCGTTGCGCCCTGGGCATTGCCCTCGCCGCGCGGCAGGGCATCGGCGTGGATCGAGACGAACAGC
>NZ_CAFI01000235.1 GCF_000239775.1 Bradyrhizobium sp. ORS 375 | reverse complement strand
TTGCGGACATCGCGGGGATTCGGCAATCGTCATGGGATGCGCAACGACCTGCCTGCCCATATGCCCACTTGGTTGCTCTCATGAGCGATCTTGCGCTCTAGGGGAGCGGATCGCTTCATCTGTCGCGGACAGGAGATTGAATTCTTGGGAAATCAGATATCCGCAGTCCCGCGCAAATTGAAGCTGATCAGCATCAGGATATGAGTAGCAAAACTCGACATAGCACCAGTGCTGGCTTCCGATCGGCGGTGCGAGCCAGGTTCGGCGCTGATAGCTTATGTCCGCAATCTCATGGACCGAGCCGAACCATTGGCGTCGAAGACGTGCCAAATCCTCTGGACGTATGATGTTTGCCGACGTCGATACTCACATCACCCGCGACCGACGGCCGCCGGTCGCTTCTGTAAAAAATAATCCTATTGCTATTTTTCGGAATTCATGCTTATCTCCGGCCATCCCGGCCCGCGAGAGGGGCGCTTCGCGATCGTCACGAGACGTGGGGCCGGTGATGCGGTGGCCGCAGGCGTGCTGCAGCGGGTGTAATGCTCGCCGACGAACAGCCGGTTGCGGACGTGAAGACGCGTGGTCCTGGCGCCCCGACGCTGGCGTCACGTCCTCTGGCGATGATGATCCCGAGGGCA
>NZ_CAFI01000236.1 GCF_000239775.1 Bradyrhizobium sp. ORS 375 | reverse complement strand
CATGGGCGACCTTATGGGCCTCATTGTCCTGGCCCGTTGCACACCCGCGGCGGGTCGACGCCATGTCCCTCCTCCCGCATCCCAGCGGGAGAATTCGACTGACCAAAGCGGACGTTCTGGCGACGGAACCGTGACGAGAGCGGACCTACTCGGTGGAGTCACGGGGATGAATGAGCCGCGGCGGCTTTGCCCGCCTTATCTCGATCGTTCGTAGCCCGGATGTCGCTGCGCTCATCCGGGCTACACGCAGTCGCTGTCGCGACCTACTTGTTCGGCAGGTTGGTCCTGATGTGCAGCTCGCGGAGCTGCTTGGTCGAGGCTTCCGAGGGCGCGCCCATCAGGAGGTCCATGGCCTGCTGGTTCATCGGGAACAGCGAGATCTCGCGCAGATTGGTGGTGCCACAGAGCAGCATCACGATGCGGTCGACGCCGGCGGCCATGCCGCCATGCGGCGGGGCGCCGTATTGGAAGGCGCGGTACATGCCGCCGAAGCGGTCGACCACCTCCTGCTCGCCATAGCCCGCAATCTCGAACGCCTTCACCATCGCTTCCGGCTTGTGGTTGCGGATGCCGCCGGAGGCGATCTCGTAGCCGTTGCAGGCGATGTCGTACTGGAACGCCTTGATGGTCAGCGGGTCCTTCGTCTGCAGCGCCTCGAGGCCGCCCTGCGGCATCGAGAACGGGTTGTGCGAGAAGTCGACCTTCTTGTCGTCCTCGTTGTACTCGTACATCGGGAAGTCGACGATCCAGGCCAGCGCGAAGCGGTCCTTGTCGATCAGGTTCAATTCCTCGCCGACCTTGGTGCGGGCAAGGCCCGCGAACTTCCAGAAC
This sequence comes from Bradyrhizobium sp. ORS 375, assembly GCF_000239775.1. Taxonomy (GTDB): domain Bacteria; phylum Pseudomonadota; class Alphaproteobacteria; order Rhizobiales; family Xanthobacteraceae; genus Bradyrhizobium. The sequence continues at coordinate 11,036 of NZ_CAFI01000236.1, read as the reverse complement.
TTGTCGGGATCGCCGGCGACGAAGAAGGCGGCATCGCCATCTTTGAGATTCAAGGCTTGCCGAATAGCTTCGGTTCGTTCCGGTCCAATATTGTTAGCGAGTGGGCCAGCACCTTCGAGAATCCCATGCTTCTCGAAGTATTCGGCCTGCTTCTCTTGCGGCAATTTGTCGAATAGTTTCGCGTCGACGAGTCCAACAGGAAGGGTCTTGCGCCACATGATGTAGCCGAGGCCGGGCTGGCCTTCGCCTTGCGCCCACGAGTTCATGCGGTCGCAGAACGCACGGCTGCCGCCGCCCGGTGCGGGGATCGCCCAGACCTGGTTTTTGGGGTCCTCGAGCATGCGCGCGAACACCTTGAAGCCCGAGCCGCGGAAATGCTCGGAGACGTCCTGCATCTCAAGCGGATTGCGCAGGTCGGGCTTGTCGGTGCCGTATTTGCGCAGCGCTTCGGCGAACGGAATGCGCGGCCAGCCCTTGGTGACCGGCTTGCCCTTGGCAAAATCCTCGAACACGCCGGTGATGACCGGCTCCATCGCCGCGAACACGTCCTCCTGCTCGACGAAGCTCATCTCGACGTCGAGCTGATAGAACTCGCCGGGCAGACGGTCGGCGCGCGGGTCCTCGTCGCGGAAGCACGGCGCGATCTGGAAGTAGCGGTCGAAGCCGCTCATCATCAGCAGCTGCTTGTACTGCTGCGGCGCCTGCGGCAGCGCGTAGAACTTGCCGGGGTGGATGCGCGACGGCACCAGGAAGTCGCGCGCGCCCTCCGGCGAGGACGCGGTCAGGATCGGCGTCTGGAATTCGAAGAAGCCCTGCTCCGTCATGCGCCGGCGCATGGAATCGATGATCGCGCCGCGGGTCATGATGTTCTGGTGCAGCCTGTCGCGGCGCAGGTCGAGGAAGCGGTACTTCAGCCGGATGTCCTCGGGGTAGTCCTGCTCACCGAACACCGGCAGCGGCAGCTCGGCCGCGGGGCCCAGCACCTCAATGTCGGCGACGTAGAGCTCGACCTGGCCGGTCGGCAGCTCCGGGTTCTCGGTGCCCTCGGGGCGACGGCGGACCTTGCCTTCCATGCGCACGACCCACTCGGAGCGCAGCTTCTCGGCCAGGCTGAACGCCTTGGAGTCGGGATCGACGACGCATTGGGTGATGCCGTAATGGTCGCGCAGGTCGACGAACAGCACGCCGCCATGGTCGCGGATGCGATGGCACCAGCCGGACAGCCGGACCGTCTCTCCGATGTTGCTGTCGCGGAGCGCGCCGCAGGTATGGGTCCGGTAGCGATGCATGGTCGTCCTGAATGGTCGGCGTGAGGAAAAGGGAATCGGCGCAGCCGTGAAGGGCGCATGGCCGAATGCGCGCAGGGTTTAGCCGAGCCGCCCCGGCGCGGCAACCGCAGGAACGCCTTTTCCGCCTCACGGGCCGGACGGCCGCCGCTGCCATTGCAACCGCTGCAGCTGCCGCCGAATTGAGCTGGCGCTGAAACGCTCATCTGGCCGCCGTTTGGGCTCGAAAAGCGGCGTTCTCGCGCTTATCTTGGGAGGTATGACCGTGCATTTCCCCTTCCAGAACTCCTACGCCACCCTGCCGGACAATTTCTTTGCCCGGGTGGCGCCGACGCCCGTCGCAGCACCCCGCCTGATCAAGCTGAACCGGCCGCTGGCCGAGGAGCTGGGCCTCAATCCCGCCGAGCTGGAGACGCCTGAAGGCGCCGAGATCCTGGCCGGCAAGACTGTGCCGGAGGGCGCCGAGCCGCTCGCGATGGCCTATGCCGGCCACCAGTTCGGGCACTTCGTGCCGCAGCTCGGCGACGGCCGGGCGGTGCTGCTCGGCGAGGTCGTCGACAGGAACGGCGTCCGCCGCGACATCCAGCTCAAGGGCTCCGGCCCGACCCCGTTCTCCCGCCGCGGCGACGGCCGGGCGGCGCTCGGGCCCGTGCTGCGCGAATACATCGTCAGCGAGGCGATGGCGGCCCTTCGCATTCCGACGACGCGCTCGCTGGCCGCAGTCGTCACCGGCGAGCAGGTCTATCGCGGCCTCGCGCTACCCGGCGCCGTCCTGACGCGGGTCGCGACCAGCCACATCCGGGTCGGCACGTTCCAGTATTTCGCCGCGCGCCAGGACGTCGAGGCGGTGCGCCGGCTCGCCGACCACGTCATCGGCCGGCATTATCCGGAGCTGGCCGGCACCGAGCGGCCCTATCACGCCCTGCTCGACGCGGTCATCAGCCGGCAGGCAAGGCTGATCGCCGACTGGCTGCTGGTCGGCTTCATTCATGGGGTCATGAACACCGACAACACCTCCGTGTCCGGTGAAACCATCGATTACGGCCCCTGCGCCTTCATGGACGCCTACGACCCCAAGCAGGTGTTCTCCTCGATCGACGAGTTCGGCCGCTACGCCTTCGCCAACCAGCCGCGCATCGCGCTGTGGAACCTGACGCGGCTGGCCGAATGCCTGTTGCCGCTGTTCGATGCCGACAAGGACCAGGCGATCAAGCAGGCCGAGGCCGCGCTCGACGGCTTTGCCTCCCAGTTCACGGAAGCGCATCAGGCAGGGCTGCGCCGCAAGCTCGGCCTGTTCACACAGGCGGACGGCGACCAGCCGCTGGCGCAGGCGCTGTTCGACGCCATGGCCGAGGCCAAGGCGGATTTCACCCTGACCTTTCGCAGGCTCAGCGACGCGGCGGGCAGCGGCGATCTCGGCGAGGTCCGTGCCCTGTTCGAGGATCCCGCAGGTTTCGATGAATGGGCGAAGCGCTGGCAGCAGCGGCTGGCGGCGGAACCGCAGACGCCGGCCGAGCGGCGTGAGGCGATGCGCGGGGTCAATCCAGCCTTCATTCCGCGCAACCATCGCATCGAGGCGATGATCACCGCCGCGGTCGAGAACAACGACTACGCCCCATTCGAGGAGCTGCATGCGGTGCTGGCAAAGCCCTATGAGGACCAGCCCGACAAGGCTGCTTATGCCGAGCCGCCGCAGCCCGAGGAGCGCGTGCTGCAGACCTTCTGCGGCACCTGACACGCGATCTTAACTCCCCGTCCACCATCGCCCGGACAGCGCCGCGGTCCTTAAGAAACGATCAACGCAGCCCCGACAAGTTGAGCCAACATGTCGGGGAGGTCGCGAAGGTGGACGCGCTGGTGTTCGAATTCATGGGTCTGGCGATGATCGCGCTGTGCCTGATCGTGCTCGCCGTTCCGTCCGCGCGCCGGCCCTCGGGCCGCGTCCGGCATCACTGAGCGGCCTATGCGGACCGGCCATCTGGCCGGCACCGTCAACCATAGAGCGATCAGCTGAGACACCGGCGCTTGCGTTCCGGCCGGTTTGGGCCGACAAGCGGGGACGAATTTCGTCCCGTACCCTTTGCCGACACCCTTGACTTGTCAGCGTTTTCGGACGACGGCGTAAGTGCCTCGTCATGGATCGTTCATGGACTTGATCACCACCACCGCGGATCTCGCGGCCGCCTGCGACCGCCTCGCAAAACACCCGGTCATCACCGTCGATACCGAGTTCCTGCGCGAGACCACCTACTACCCCCTGCTCTGCGTCGTGCAGATGGCGAGCGCCGACGAGGCTGTGGTGATCGACGCGCTCGCGGAAGGGATCGATCTGAAGGCCTTCTTCGAGCTGATGGGCAATGAGAAGGTCCTGAAGGTCTTCCACGCCGCCCGCCAGGACATCGAGATCATCTGGCACCGCGCCGGCATCGTGCCGCACCCGATCTTCGATACCCAGGTCGCCGCGATGGTGCTGGGGTACGGCGACAGCATCGCCTACGACCAGCTGGTCGAACGCATCACCGGTCACCGCCCCGACAAGACCCACCGCTTCACCGACTGGTCGCGCCGGCCGCTGACGAAGGAGCAGGCGCACTACGCCGAGGCCGACGTCACCCATCTGCGCGACGTGTTCGCCGCGCTCGATGCCGATCTGAAGAAGCGCGGGCGCAGCGACTGGGTCAGCGAGGAGATGGAGATCCTGACCTCGCCCAAGACCTACGACTTCCACCCGGAGCGTGCCTGGGAACGGCTGAAGACCCGCGTCCGCAAGCCGAAGGAACTGGCTGTTCTGATCGAGGTCGCCGCCTGGCGCGAGCAGGAAGCGCAGAGCCGTGACGTGCCGCGCAGCCGCGTGATGAAGGACGACGCGGTCGGCGACATCGCCACGCACGCCCCGACGACGATCGAGAAGCTCGGCAATCTGCGCTCGCTGCCCAAGGGGTTCGAGCGCTCCAAATGGGGTTCCGACATCGTCGCCGCCGTGCAGCGCGGCCTCGCCCGCGATCTCGCCGCGCTGCCCAAGCTGGAAAAGCCGCGCAACAATTCGAACGGGGCTGCGATCGTCGAACTGCTGAAGGTCCTGCTGCGCATGACCTCGGAGCGTCACGCCGTCGCCAGCAAGGTGATCGCCACCGTCGACGATCTCGAGCAGATCGCCGCCGACGACCACGCCGACGTCGCCGCGCTGCAGGGCTGGCGCCGCGAGCTGTTCGGCGAGGCCGCGCTGGCCCTGAAGCACGGCAAGCTCGCGCTGGCCATCGACAAGGGCCGCGTGGTCAGGGTCGACAGGCCCTGACCGTCATTACGGCAACTAATTACCTCCGATACTAAAATCAGGACAGACTGTTGCCCGGCGGAACTATCTGATCAGCAGAACTACGCGTATCACGTGCAAAGCATGAGCAGCACGTCATCCCGTGAGTTGACCCAGTTGATTGTCGGTTCGCCGCGGAGCGCCCAAGCTGCGAACGTCATTCGGAGCCGGCCTGCCCCCTCAACTCTGCCTCTATTGTCTGGGACACCTCGACCAAGGCCAACGAGAGGATGTAGGCGCTGGTCGGCAAGTCGAGCTGGCGCGCTTTCGCAATGGCCGCCTGGAGGCTGCTCGCCAGCTGTCTGAGCTCTTCCTCTCGGGTCATATCGCGTTCTCGTTCCTGGAGCTGCCGCGTGAGCAAAGACGATTGCGAACCGCCAGAACAGAAGCTGCTGCGGCTGCTGAGCGAAAATCCTGTTGATTTGCACGTCGTGGAGGCTCTTCGCCTTGTGGTTGCATTCAACAAGATCATCGCTCCGTCAGACCGGCGCATGTTGATCGAGCTGGCCGAACGGCTTGCCGCACGGTGAGCCGACGGCCGCGGCCGTGCTCACACCGCGAGCCGACCGCTGGCGCCGATCAGTTCGGCGCTATCGACGACGCCCGCGAAATTGCCGATCACCCGGGTCACGACCTGTTTATACGAGGCGGCGTCGCCGGCACACGCCTTGCGGCAGGCCACCGCATCCCCGATCACCTGATAGCGATGACTGCGATGGAACCCGTCGACGACCGTGCACAGAATGGTCTCGTCGAGCGAGAAGCCGAGCACGACGCAGCGAATGCTGCGCATGTTCGACATGTAGTCGGCGAACCGCGCCGAGCTGTAAGCCGACGGCAGCGGATGCTCGAAGGCGATCTCGCCGGGCCTCGGCTTGAAGTCGTCGAGCCAGTTCGTCAGGTTGGAGGCCGGGTTGAACCAGGCCGCCTGCGCGATCCGCTTGAGATGGACGACCGGCCAGAGATTGTCACGCCAGAGCGCGATCAGCTGCCGGCAGCGGGCCATGATGACGTCGCCGTCGGCGATCAGATGCTTGCGTCCCTCAGCAAGATACTCGCACTGCAGGTCGGCGCACATCAGGACCGGCGGATCCGTCTCGCTGCCGCCGAACAGATCGCGGTTCGACATCATGGCCTGGCTGCAGCAAAGTCACGCAGGGGCGAGGACGCCGGCCGGCCGGCCGAAAGGTCGAGCACGCCGGGCCGATCCCAGTCGCCCTCGGGACGGATGATCATGTAGGGATCGCTGTCGAGCGTAATCGCGTCGTCGCACGGCTCGAGATCCAGCACCATCTCCGTGTAGGAGAAGTCGGAGAAGGTGAGCTTGCGATTGTGGCCAAGCGGCTTGGCGCCGAAATGCGCCCAGAAGTCGACCAGGCGATCCTGCGCATGTCCATAGGCCTTCTTGAAGCCCTTGCGCCTGCAGTAATCGAGCGCCTCGCGCACCAGCTTGAACGACAGCCGCGACCGGCGATACTGGTGGCGGACCGCGAGCCGCTCGACCTTGGCGAACTCGCCGAAGAAGCGCACGCGCACGCATCCGGCCGGCTCCTTGCCGACGAAGCCTATGAAGTGCGCCGCGACGAGATCGTTGCCGTCGAACTCCTCCTCCATCGGGCAATCCTGCTCAGTCAGATACACTGCCGAGCGGATTGCGGTCACGAGCATCAGATCGTTCGGATCGCGCGCGATGCGCACCGTGATCGCGCGTGGATTCGATTTCGCCATCCGGGCTGAACTAATGCCGTGCATCTGCAAGACTCCCTTTTACTAAATTTGTCGTTGATTGAATCGGGGGGGCGATCATCTCGGGCAGCCGGTTCCACGGTCGCTGATACCACCAGAGATCCGGCTGAAAGCTTGCGAGAGGCGTGAAGCCCAGCGCGCCGAGAAAGGCCCGCCCTTCGGAGCTCGAGGGTTGCGCGTAATAATCGGCGGCCCGGTATCGCGGTCCGCGCAGCGCTTCCGCGACATTGCCGAGCCCGATCGCGCCGCGCCCCTGCGCCACCAGCGCCCAGACATAGATCGCGGACGCTTCTTCATCGGGCCGTGCCAGGTATCTGCGCGGCGGATCGTTCAAATTGAAATCATCCAGAAGCAGCGCATCGAGACCGGCCGAGTTCAAATAAAGGAACGCGACGCCGCCCAGCAGCCTGCTGCCGTGGCAGAGCACGAAGATTGACTCTGGATCGTACCGCAAGAATTCGGCAAGCTCGTGCTCGGACGCGCGCACGCCCGGAATTTCCCGCCGCGCCAGCGAAGCGAGCTCTCCGAGCCGTTCGGGTGTCACGGCTTGCGCCGTGATCAGATGAGTCCGCGGCAATGCGTCGAGCTGATGTCGATCTGAAAATTCAGTACTTCCGCGCTGCTGTTTCTGCATCTATGTTTCCAGCTTGGCTTTGATGACGTCATCATACTAGTCGGGGCTTGAGTGTATGCGGCAACATTTGCATCGGGGTGCTGCATCTACGCAGCGCGGGAAATCTGACGAAACGCTTAATGCTTCATGGGAAGATTTAAGAGCATTTCTGCTTTGTACGCGGCACCAGAGCTTCAGGAACGCCGCAGATGTTCTTGGCCTCACCGGCACCACTCTGATGCGCAAGATCGACCGTCTCGAGCACGAGCTCGGATGCAAGCTCTTCCTCCGCGATCAGTCCGGGCTGTCGCTCAGCGACGAAGGGCGCGCGCTGTTGTTCGACGTCGAGCAGATGGAACGGCTGAGCTTCAACATCTTCCGTCGCGCCGCGCTCTCGACCGAGGCGCGCGGATCGGTGCGCGTGGCGGTGACGGAAGGCCCGGGCAATTTCTGGATCCTGCCGCGGCTGATCGATTTCCAGCGCACCTACCGCAAGATCACGGTCGACCTGAGCTGCGCGATGCAACAGGCGGACGTCTCGCGCCTCGAGGCGGACATCTCGATACAGTTCGAACGGCCGACCAACCCGGACGTGATCGTCACCAAGCTCGGTCGGCTGCACATCTTCGGCTTCGTCTCTGAAGCCTATCGTGATGCTCATGGCGTGCCGTCATCGCTGGCGGACCTCAGGAACCATCGCATTATCAAGCAGCACGGCGTGCAGCTCGACGAGAGCGGCTATGCGCGCATCCTCGGACTGGATTCACTCGAGGGCATCGTCGGCATCTCCACCAATTCGAGCGTCGCCGTGCTATACGCCGTCGAGCGCGGCGCGGGGGTCGGATTCCTGCCGACGTCGGTGATCGCGCTGGGCGCACCGCTGGTTCCGGTCGATCTCGGCGTCAACTACCACATGGATCTGTGGCTGACCTATCACAAGGAGTTCCGCAACTCCGACCGGCACAAGGTCGTGATCGAGTGGCTGAAGCACATCTTCGATGCGAAGATTCATGCCTGCTTCCGCGACGAGTTCATCCATCCGTTGGATCTGGTGCCGCTGATGAGCAACTCGCGAGACGTGGTCGGTTTCGGCGGCTACGTCGCGCCCAAGCCGGTCTGATCGGCTACCATTTCAGCTCGACGCCAAACGTGCCCTGATGCGACTGCAGCGCGGAGCGGAGCTTGGCGTCGTAGTTCAAGTAGAGGCGCGCCGTGCTGCTGAGCGACAACGACAGCGCCGCACCGGTATCGGCGCCATAGCGCCCTTCGCCGAGTCCCTGAAGCGTGATGCTCTGTGCGCCGAGGCTGACGGTCACGGCGCCGAGATTTTGCGTGAAATTGTCGACGAACTTGCCGTAGGCCGAGACGTCGAGGATCTTGCCGTCGACGATGAAATAGCGACCGATCTCGGCGCCCGCCAGAACACGGCCGCGCTCGAGCGAGGTGCCGCTGACCGACAGCGGATCGAGACCGCCGGTTTCCTGGAACGCCGCGGTGCTGGCGCGGACATATTCGAAGGCGAGCTTCGGAACCACGCGACTCTCCCCGAGGCTCCAGTAATAGTCGAGCTCGGTCAGCACGCCCGTGAGATGAGCCCCATAGACTGAGCGCGTAGCTCCGAGAACGGTGTCGCGGCGCGCATTGATGCCGCCCGCGCCATGCACGATGGCCAACGCCCAGGTCCAGGGTCCGTGGTCGACCGAGGCGTTGAAGCCGAGCTGCGTCAGATCCAGCGTCGCCGACTGCAGCGCCAGCGGCACGTCGACCAGGGTCCGGCTCTGATCAACCGACAGGCCGACGTTGACGCCGGGCGCCAGGCGCATGCCGATACCGGCGACACCACCCCACGTCGTTCTCTTGTCGCCGACGAAATCGCCTTGCGCATCGGACCGCGCCGCCACACCATAGGCTTCGCCCCAGCTGCGATAACGCGGCTGCTCGGTTGCCTCCGACGCGCCGCCGCCGCCAGGATTGCTGCGCAACAATCGGCCGCCGCCAGAGGTCGCTTCACGACCCAGCCGCTGCAGGAACTGCGACCCGAGATCGAGCGCCGAGCGGCCGGACGAGAGATCGGAACTGATCGCGCCCGGAACGGGGCTGGGTGACGGCGTTGGCGTCGGGCTCGCTGTGATGCTCGGCAGGGTGACTGGCTCGGCGGCATTAGAGGGGGACGCAACAGCCCCGCCCGCTGAGACGAGCAGGATCGCGACGGCACGGCTGCGCGACCGCTCACCTCTTCCTGATCGGCATGCCCCGCGCATCGATGCCCGCCCGCCTCGTTCAAATACGCTTAAAACATTCTGCGACGATTTGCCCTGAGTTCCCTGCTCCGGTCAATCAGGATTGCCGCCGCGCCGCCGCACTGCAGGGCCTTGTGGTTCCACCGCCACAGCCTCGCAGCTGCAGCAGCGCTCGCGTCCGCGACTCCGCGACGCGTTCTCATCAGTTTGCCAAACTTGATATCGCCGGAAAATCGTGTTGCAATCTCCGGCACAATCGGATTGGCCGTTCGACTGTGCGTTTCGTAGCTACGGAAATAGAGCAGATCCCGGGAAGCCCGTTTGTGGCGTGGCACGCGATGAGCGTGGCCGCGTCTTTTTTTCGTCTAGACGAGGAGACAGCGATGCCGACCCACAAAGGCAGCGTGAAATGGTTCAACCCGACCAAGGGGTATGGCTTCATCAAACCGACCGGCGGAGACAAGGACGTGTTCGTCCACATCTCGGCCGTCGAGCGTGCAGGACTCACCACGCTCAACGAGAACCAGGCGATCGAATACGATCTGGTGGAAAGCCGCGGGAAGACGTCGGCTGAGAACCTCAAGCTCTCTTGAGGCGCCCCGGCGCACGGCGTGTTGACCGCGCCGTTCTCGACAACGAAGTTCGCGCAACACCAACGCCGCGCGGATGATTAGACTTCGTCAGCCCTTGATGTGCCCCCGGCCCTGCCGGGGATTTTTTTGTCCGACAGCAGGCTGGATTAAGCTACGCACGACCGTCTGTGCGGAGAGAACCATATTAGTTGGAGTCCAACAGACGAAACTTAGAGCAACTACGAGACCATCGGCCAGATCATCACCTGGTCCGCCTGCTCCGCAGCCTTCGTCCGGCAGAGATCGCCTTCCAGCCGCACCTGATCCCTCGCCAGCAGCTTCAGCGCTTCAGGATAGATGCGGTGCTCGACGCCGAGAATGCGCTCCGACAGCGCGTCCGGCGTATCGTCGTCCCTGACCACGACGGCGCCCTGCATCACGATCGGACCCGCATCCGTTTCCGGGATGACGAAATGCACCGTCGCACCGGACAGCTTGACGCCGGCACGCAGCGCCTGGCCGTGCGGATCGAGGCCGGGAAACGACGGCAGCAGCGAGGGATGGATATTCAGCATCCGGCCATACCAGCGTTGCACGAACTCGGCGGTGAACAGCCGCATGAAGCCGGCCAGGCAGATCAGCTCGATGCCGCGCGCATCGAGCGCCGCCTGCAGCTTCGCCTCGAAGCCCGCGCGGTCCTTGCCGAACGGCTTGCTTTCGATGACCTCGACGGCGACGCCGCTCTCCGCCGCCTTCTGCAGGCCGGCGGCATCGGCGCGGTTGGAGATCACCACCGCGATCTCGGCCGGGAAATCCGGTGCCGCCGCCGCGCGGATCAGCGCGGCCATGTTGGATCCACGGCCGGAAATCAGGATCGCGACGCGGCGCTTCATCGGCTTGCCCGTCTCACAGCGCCAGATCGAGGGCGCCGGTGTAGATCACGCGCTCCTCGCCCGCGGCGGCGACGACCTCGCCGAGCCGCGCGACATGCTCGCCATTGGCCTTGAACACCTCGGTGACGGCCTCGACCGCGTCGGCCTTGACGATCACGATCATGCCGATCCCGCAATTGAAGGTGCGCAAGAGCTCGCGCTCGGCGATGCCGCCCTGCTCGGCCAGCCATTTGAACACCGGCAGCACCGGCAGATGCGTCAGGTCGATCGAGACGCCGAGATGCTTCGGCAGAACGCGCGGAATGTTGTCGGTGAAGCCGCCGCCGGTGATGTGCGCAAGCCCTTTCACGGCACCGGTCTCGCGGATCGCGCG
>NZ_CAFI01000237.1 GCF_000239775.1 Bradyrhizobium sp. ORS 375 | reverse complement strand
GTGGCTCTCGAGCGACTGCGCCGCGATCGCCGGCCGCATCACGACATGCGACGCCTTGGCGAAGTCTTGCCGTGACAGCTTGCCCCTGCCGTATTTTCCCTTGCTCCACGCGATCACGCAAAAGTCGTCCTCGAAGATGACCTCCGACGGATGCAGCTTGGAGCTGAACTCCTCGGGAATGATCAGCAGGTCGACATCGCCGCGCTCCAGCGCGCGCTCCGGCCGCTGCACCTGTTGCAGGAAATCGAAGCGGATTCCGGGGGCGAGAGCTTCGCTGCGCGCCAGCAGCCGCGGGATCAGCGTCACCATCGTGTAGTCCGAGGCCAGGATCTTGAAGCAGCGGTCGGATTGCGCCGGGTCGAACTCCGAGGACGAGGCGATCGCCCAATCGACCCGCACGAGAAGGTCCCTAATCGAGTCCTTGAGCACCTCCGCCCGCGGCGTGAGCTCCATCTTGCGGCCGATCTTCACCAGCAGCTCGTCGTCGAAATAGGTGCGCAGACGGAGCAGGGCGTTGCTCATCGCCGACTGCGTCATGTTCATGCGCGCGGCCGCGCCGCTGACGCTGCGCAGGTGCAGCAGATGGTCGAGCGCGACCAGCAGATTGAGATCGAACTTGTTGTTGAACCGCATCGACGGACCCCGCGGGAGGTATTCAGAGGATCAATACGAAAGATCTTGATAATCAATTTTTCGAAATGGTCAAACGGAGCTAAGCCAGACCTCGGGAAGAAACGTCGAGGGGACGTGCGGCGGGGCCGCGCGTCGCGAGTGCAGCATGTTCAAGTATTTTCCAACCAACTACGTCTGGAATCTGTCGGTCGATCTGGCGATCGAGATGGGCGCCAGGATCGGCGAGATCGAGGAGATGTGCGCGCCGCTGCAGGACGCCGCGCGGCAGCCCGATGCCAGCGGCACCCAGGCGTTTCGCGAGACCTGGGCGCGGATGGCAGACAAGCTCTGTGAGCTCGCCGCCGAGGACGAGGCGAAAGGCCGGCTGCTCTCGGCGGGCGAGAAGTATGGTCGCGCGGCGAGCTATCTGATTACCTGCGAGCGGCTGCAAGCGCATGACGCGCCCGGCCGGCTGGCGCTGTACCGCAAGTGCCTCGACACCTTCGCCAAGGGGGTTGCGCTGGCGCGGGAGAACTGCGCGCGCGTCGAGATTCCCTATGAAGGCAGCCACATTGCCGGTCTCCTGGTGCGCGCGGAAGGCTGCGATGGACCGGCGCCGCTGCTGGTGCAGGTCAACGGCTTGGACTCGACCAAGGAGATGAAATACCGCGTGGGGCTGCCGGCGTGGCTGGCCAAGCGCGGCGTGTCCTCATTGATCATCGACCAGCCGGGCTCGGGCGAGGCGCTGCGGCTGCAGGGGCTCACGGCGCGCTACGACAGCGAGCACTGGGCCTCGCGCGTCGTCGACTGGCTGGAGACCCGCAGCGACGTGGATGGCAGGCGCATTGGCCTCGAGGGCGTCTCGCTCGGCGGCTACTACTGCCCGCGCGCGGTGGCGTTCGAGCCGCGCTTCGCCTGCGGGGTCGCCTGGGGCGCCAATCACGATTGGCGCGACGTGCAGAACAAGCGGCTGCAGAAGGAAGGCAACTTTCCGGTCCCGCATTACTGGGCGCATGTGCGCTGGGTGTGGGGAGCGAAAGACCAGGATGACTTCATGCGCATCGCCGAGCAGGTTCATCTCGACGGCATTCTCGACCGCATCAAGGTGCCGTTCCTGGTGACGCATGGCGCGAGGGACTCGCAGATCCCGTTGCATTGGGCGGAGCGCACCTATGAGCAACTGGTCAACTCGCCCAGGCGCGAGCTGAAGGTCTTCACCGATCGCGAAGGCGGCGCCCAGCATGCGAGCTTCGACAACAGCATCAATGCCGGCCACTACATCGCGGATTGGGTGGCCGAGACGTTGAACGGACGGGTCGCCTGAGCGGCAGGCGGAGGGAAAAGCCATGAAAATTGTCGGTCTGGAAAGCCTGGTCTTCGCTGTCGACGATGTCAGGGGCGCGGCGCGCTTCCTGGTCGATTACGGCCTGACGGCGGTCGACGTCTCGGATCGCGGCGGCCGCTTCGAGGCGATGGACGGGACCGCTGTCGTGATCGCGCGGCAGGATGATCCGGCGCTGCCGCCCGGACCCGTGCCGGGTTGCCGGTTGCGCAAGACCGTGATGGGCGTCGCCGACGAGGCGACGTTGGGCGCGATCGCAGCCGAGCTGCGGCGCGACCGCGAGGTCCGGCGTCTGCCGGACGGCTCGGTCGAGTCGATCGACGATTGCGGCTTCGTGATCGGCTTTCAGCTCACGGCGCGGCGGCCGTTCGTACTCCCTGGCGAGATCTCGAATGCGCCGGGCGGTGTGGTGTTCAGGCCGGTCAACAGCCTCGGCGTGCCGCCGCCGGGCAGCGTGATCCGGCCGCGCTCGCTGTCGCATGTCGTATATTTCGTGCCCGACGTGATGAAGGCGGAAGCCTTCTACGTCAATCGGCTCGGCTTCCGCTGCACCGATCGCTTCACCGGCACGGGGCCCTTTTTGCAGCCCGCCGGCTCGCTCGATCATCACACCCACTTCCTGATCGGCGCGCCGCCGCACATGCATGGCGTCGAGCACTTCACCTTCCATTTCGGCGGGCCGTCGGAAATGATCACCAACGGCTATCGCTTCGTCGAGAAGGGCTATCAGGCGTTCTGGGGCCCCGGCCGTCACATCCTCGGCTCGAACTGGTTCTGGTACTTCAACAGCCCGTTCGGCTGCCACATCGAGATGGATGCCGACATGGACCAGCACGATGCGAGCTGGCAGCCGCGCGAGGCTACGGCCTCGGCCGACAACTCGCAGACCTTCCTGCTGAAGATGCGCAAGAAGTGGTATCCCGGCCCCGGAATTCCCGAGAATGGCGACTACGCGTGAGCGCGCGCCGGCAGGCTGGGTTCGTCTGTGCCGCGCGGACGATATTGGCGAGGGGCAATCGCGCGGCTTCGATCCTGACGACGAGGGACAGGACAGCCTGTTCGTCGTGCGGTGGCAGGGACAGCTTCATGCCTGGCGTAATGCCTGTCCGCATGTCCAGGGTGCGCCGATGGCTTGGCGCAGGGATGCCTATCTCAACGCCGCGGGCACGCGTGTCGTCTGTCATGCGCATGGCGCCGAGTTCATGCCCGACAGCGGGCTGTGCGTGCAGGGCCCGTGCCGCGGCGAGCGGCTGATAAGACTCGAGCTCGTTGTCGATGTCGATGGCGAGCTGTTCGTGAACAAATAACACGCGTCGGCAACGGCGGTTCAAACGAAGGGGGGGCGCCATGGCAGTGGTGAGCAGGGTGCTGACGATCGGCGGCGGATTTTCCGGCATGGCCGCATCGATCCAGATGGGCAAGGCAGGCATCGCGGTCGATCTCGTCGAGCTCGATCCGAACTGGCGGCCGGAGGGCGCCGGGATCACCGTCAGTGGCCCGAGCTTGCGAGCGCTCGATCAGATCGGCGTGCTCGCCGAGTTCGAGCGGCGTGGCTACACGTCTGATGGCGTCGAGCTGGTCACGCCAGCAGGTCATCGGATCGGCGAGATTCCGACGCCGAAGCCGGTAGGGTCGGATGTGCCCGGCGGCGGCGGCATCATGCGTCCCGAGCTCGGCCGCATCCTCGCCGATGCGACGCGCGCGGCCGGCGTCAGCGTGCGGGTCGGCTGCAGCTATACTCAGATCACGCAGCACGATGACGTCGTCGAGGTCGCCTTCACCGATGGCACGACAGGGCGTTATGATCTCGTCGTGGTCGCCGACGGCGTGCATTCGAAGACGCGAGCGCTGCTGTTTCCCGAGGTCAAGCCACCGCAATATATCGGGCAGGTGGTGTGGCGCGCGGTGCTGCCGCGGCCCGACGACATCGTGCGTCCGCGGATGTGGCTGGGCGGTGCGGTCAAGGTCGGCGTCAATCCGGTGTCGCCGAGCCATATGTACATGTTCGTCACCGAGGCGCGTCCGGACAAGCAGCAGGTCGAGCGCGCGGCCTGGCCGCAAATGGTCGCGGACATGCTGGCGCCGTTCAGCGATCCCGTGCTTGCCGGCTTGCGGCCGCACCTGTTCAGCGCGGACGCGGCGATCGACTACCGGCCGCTCGCGAACCTGCTGGTGCCGGCGCCGTGGAATCGAGGGCGCGTCATCCTGATCGGCGACACCGTTGCCGCGACCACGCCGCATCTCGCCTCCGGTGCAGGCATCGGCATCGAGAGCGGCATCGTGCTGGCCGAGGAGCTGGCGCGGGCAGCGACATTGCAGGACGCCTTCGACCGCTTCCATGCGCGGCGCTGGGAGCGCTGCCGCATGGTGATCGAGAACTCCGCGCAGCTCTGCCGCATCGAGATGGAGAACGGCGACAAGGCCGAGCACGCCAGGATCATGCGCGACTCCATCATCGGGCTGACGCAGCCGATCTGAGCACGCAACAAACAGCAAAAACAGATACCAAGGGGAGGAAGCAATGACGGTGACGACGGAGAGTTGGCGCGGGCGCATCGCCCTGATGGCCGCGCATTGCGCCGGGATGGTCGACCTCGTGGCGCTGCCGGTCTGGGTGGGCACCCTGATCGAGCGCTACAGGTTCAGCCCGCAGCAGGCGGGACTTCTGGCCACCCTGTTCCTGGTCGGCGCCGTGCTCAGCAGCCTGGTCTTTGCACCGCGGTTCAACCGCTTGAACGCCCGTCTGGCCGCGGTCGCGGGATACGCCGCAGCGGCGCTGGTGTTCCTGGCCGCCAGCCGGACATCGGAGTTCGCGCTGCTCGCCCTGCTGCACGCGATGGCCGGCGCGACCGCAGCCTGCGGGCTGAGCTTCACCCATGGCACCATCGCGCGCAGCGCCAACCCGCACCGGCTGTTCGCGATCGTCGGGATGGCGCTCGGGGTGTTCGCGATCCTCTTCCTCGGCGCGACGCCCAATCTGCTCGCGAGCTTCGGCGGGCCGGCGCTGTTCACCGTGTTCGCCGGCGTCATGGCGGTCGCTGCGCTGGCGTCGGCGGTCGCATTTCCCCGGGGCGTCGTCCGCAGCGACGAGGATCTCATCGCCGAGGTCAGCCATCTGCCGCGCGCCGTCTGGTTCGGCATTGCCGGCATCAGCCTGATGGCGCTGACGCAGGCGATGCTCTTCAGCTTCATCGAGCGCATCGGCGTCGATCGCGGCTTCGGCACGGAGGCGGTCACCGGCGTGCTGATCGCGCTGGGCTTCGTCAACCTGCTGCCGGCGCCGCTCGCGGCCGTTCTGGAGACGCGGCTTCCGGCGCGCCATGTGCTGCTGGCCGGGCCGGTCTGCCAGGCGCTGATCGCGGTGACCATCACCTTCGGCTCGGGCTTCATCGCCTACGCCGCGCCGACGGCGGTCTTCGCCGCGGTGATGATCTTCACTCACACCTTCGCCTTCGGCCTGCTGTCGCGGCTCGACCCGACGGCGCGCGCGCTCGCCGGCACGCCGGCGATGCTGATGATCGGCGCCGCGATCGGCCCGATCCTCGGCGGCACGCTGGTGCAGCTGTTCGGCTATCCCGCGCTCGGGCTGGGCGCCGTCGTCATCTCGTCCGCCGCGGTCGTGATGTTCTCGCGCGTGTTCGCCGCGCGTGGCGCCGCGACCACGACCACCCTCGAAATCGCCTGACCAGGAGACCTGTTGCATGACCCTTCCGCAGATCCGCCGCGTCGTCACCGGACATGACGCCGAGGGCGCCGCCGTGATCTCGTCCGATGGCGCGCTGCCGACCGTGACCGAGCTCGCGGCGATTCCAGGCACCTTCTTCCACGAGGTGTGGAGCACGTCGGCGACGCCCGCGCCGATCGATAATGGCCCGGACCCGACCATCGGCCCGCTGCGGCTGCCGCCGCCGACACACGGCAGTCGCATCCGCTTCGTCGACATTCCGCCGGATACCGAGGACTTCCTCCGTCACGGCGCGGAGCGCATGCAGGCCGCGTTCGGGCAGATCGGTGATCCGCACGCTTCGACGGTGACGAAGGAATCGCCGCACCCGTTGATGCATCGCACCGAGACGATCGACTACGGCATCGTGATCTCCGGCGAGATCACGCTGGTGCTCGACAAGGGCACGGCCGATCTGAAAGCCGGCGACGTCGTGATCCAGCGCGGCACCAACCATGCGTGGGCCAATCGCAGCGACAAGCCGTGCCGGATGCTGTTCATTCTGGTCGACGGCAAATTCGGTCCCGACGCCAATCCTGGCAAAGCCGACCACTGAAGGCCGACCGATGAAGCTCGCAACCTATCAGAACGGCAGCCTCGACGGCCGCCTCGTCGTCGTCTCCAGGGATCAGGCGCGCGCCGTCAGCGCCGCTGCGATCGTGCCGGATCTCGCCAGCGCGCTGCAGCGCTGGGGCGAGGTCGAGGCGCCGCTGCGCGATCTCGCCGGCCGGCTCGAGACGGGCGCGGCATCGGACGTGTTCGCGTTCGATCCAACGCGCTGTGCCGCGCCGCTGCCTCGCGCGCCGCAATGGTTGGACGGCTCGGCGTTTCTCAACCACGGACACCTGATGGATGTCGCCTTCAGCAAGCCGCCGATCCCTGATTTCGAGACGATCCCGGTGATGTATCAGGGGGCCAGCGACGACTTTCTCGGCCCGCATGTCGACGTCCCGTTCGTGTCCGAAGCCGACGGTATCGATTGCGAGGGCGAGTTTGGCGTGATCGTCGACGAGGTCCCGATGGCGGTCACGGCCGAGCAGGCCGCGCAGCGGATCAGGCTGCTGGTGCAGATCAATGATTGGAGCCTGCGCGCGCTCGGCGCGCGCGAGGTGCGCACCGGCTTCGGTTTCCTGCAGGCCAAGCCGTCGACCAGCTTCGCGCCGATCGCGGTCACGCCCGACGAACTCGGCGCCGACTGGCACGACGGCCGCATCGCCATGGCGCTGCACGTCCAGCGCAACGGCGAGCGGATCGGCGCGGCGTCGGGCGGCGAGATGGCGTTCTCGTTTCCGCAGCTGATCGCCCATGCCGCGCGGACGCGCCGGCTGAGCGCCGGCACGATCATCGGCTCGGGCACGGTCTCCAACGCCGACCGCGCCGCCGGATCGAGCTGCCTCGCCGAGGTCAGGGCGATCGAGATGATCGACCGGGGGGAGGCGCGGACGGCGTTCCTGCGCTTTGGCGAGCACGTCACCATGGACGCCCGCTTCGCCGACGGCAGCCCGGGCCCGTTCGGCCGCATCCATCAGCAGGTGGTGCGCGCGTCCACTGCGGCGCCGGCGTAAGCCGCGATGCGCATCCTCATCACCGGCGCTGCCGGCTTCATCGGCGCGGCCTTGTTGCGCCGACTGCTGGCGGACACGGCTGTCGCCGAGATCACGGCCATCGATCTCGCCTCGCAGCCGTCCTGGTCGTTCGACCCGCGCCTGCGCTGGATCAGTGCGGCGCTGGATGCCGG
>NZ_CAFI01000238.1 GCF_000239775.1 Bradyrhizobium sp. ORS 375 | reverse complement strand
AGATCGCCAATCCCACCGTGCTGGGCCGCATGGGCGACGCCGAGCTCAAATGCCTGTTCGAAGGCTATGGCTATGCGCCGCTGTTCGTCGAAGGTGACGAGCCCAAAGCGATGCACCGGCAGATGGCGGACGCGCTCGATGTCGCGCTGGCCAGCATCCGCTCGATCCAGCAGAACGCGCGGCAGCCGGATGCGGTGGTCCAGCGGCCGCGCTGGCCGATGATCGTGCTGCGCAGTCCGAAAGGCTGGACCGGACCGAAGGAGGTCGACGGCCTCAAGGTCGAAGGTTTCTGGCGCGCACATCAGGTGCCGATATCGAACCCGCGGGCAAAGCCGGAGCACCTCGCTTTGCTCGAAGCCTGGATGAAGAGCTATCAGCCGGAGACGCTGTTCGATGCGCAGGGCCGTCTCGTGCCGGAGCTGCAGGCCTTGGCACCGAAGGGGACGCGGCGCATGGGCGCCAATCCGCATGCCAATGGCGGGCTGCTGAAGCGCGAGCTGAAGCTGCCCGACTATCGCGCCTTCGCCGTCGAGGTGCGCTCACCTGGCGAGACCATCACGGAAGCCACCCGCGAGCTCGGAAAATTCCTGCGCGAGGTCGTCAGGCTGAATGCCGACACCAGAAACTTCCGCATCATGGGCCCCGACGAGACCGCCTCGAACAGGCTCGACGCCGTGTTCGACGTCACCGAGCGCGTGTGGATGGAAGGCATCGAGCCCTACGACGTGCATCTCGCGCATGACGGCCGCGTCATGGAGGTGTTGAGCGAGCATCTCTGCCAGGGCTGGCTGGAAGGCTATCTGCTCACCGGCCGACACGGCCTGTTCTCCTGCTACGAGGCCTTCATCCACATCGTGGATTCGATGTTCAACCAGCACGCCAAATGGCTGAAGGTGTCGCGCGAGCTGCCGTGGCGCCGCCCCATCGCGTCACTGAACTATCTGCTGACATCCCATGTCTGGCGGCAGGACCATAACGGGTTCAGTCACCAGGACCCCGGCTTCGTCGACCTCGTCGCGAACAAGAAGGCCGACATCGTCCGCATCTACTTTCCGCCGGACGCCAACACGCTGTTGTGGATCGCCGATCACTGCCTGCGCACCTACAACCGCATCAACGTCATCGTTGCCGGCAAGCAGCCTGCGCCGCAATTCCTGTCGATGAAGCAGGCCGCCGTTCATTGCGACGCCGGCATCGGCATCTGGTCGTGGGCGGGCACCGAGCCCGCCGACGAGGGGCCCGATGTCGTCATGGCCTGCGCCGGCGACGTTCCCACCCTGGAGACGCTCGCGGCCGTCGATCTCCTGCGCAGGGAGTTGCCGGACCTGAAAATCCGCGTCGTCAACGTCGTCGACCTGATGACCCTGCAGCCTGACACCGAGCATCCGCACGGCCTCAGCGATCGCGACTTCGACAGCCTGTTCACGACCGATAAGCCGGTCATCTTCGCCTATCACGGCTATCCGTATCTGATCCACCGGCTGACCTACAGCCGCACCAACCATGCCGGCATGCATGTCCGCGGCTTCATCGAGGAAGGCACGACGACGACGCCGTTCGACATGGTCGTGCTCAACGAGCTCGATCGCTTCCATCTCGCGATCGAGGCGATCGAGCGCGTGCCTGGGCTCAGCGTCTCGGCCGCGCATGTGAAGCAGAAATTCCGCGACGCGCTGATCGAGCACGCCCGCTACATCCGCACGCATGGCGAGGACATGCCGGAGATCCGGGACTGGGTCTGGCCGAACAGCACGGGCGGGACAACGCCGGCCCAGGCCGGCGACTGAGCGGCGGAGAAAAGCGCGGGCTGGAGACACCCTGCCAGCCCGTCGTGCGTTGCCCGAACGCAAGCCGCCCGCACGGTGCGGCTCACGCTCCCTGCCGCAAAATTCCGCAGTGCAGCGGGCTGTTTTGGGTATGACAAGATGATAACAAGGGAACCGGAGGCACCGTCAACGAAGATGCCAGGTTCATGCTGAGCGTGATCATCCCGACCGAGGGCGTCGAGCAGACTGCTGTAGCGACCTTGTCCGCGCTGGTGCCGGGCGCCGCGGCGGGCGTGGTCACCGAGGTTCTGCTCGTCGACCGCTCCCCGGATTCCAGCGTGATCGAGCGGGTCGCCGATGTCGCCGGCTGCCATTTCATGAAGTTCGAAGGCTCCCACGCCGCGGCGCTCGCCGCCGGCGCGGCCAAGGCGCGGGCGCCCTGGCTGATGTTCCTGCCGGCGGGCGCAGTGCTCGATCCGGGCTGGATCGACGAGACCATGCAATTCGTCCAGAGCGTCGGCGCGGCCGGACGTCCGCTCGCCGGCGTTTTCCGCTACGCCCGCTCGCCCTACGCCGCCGTCAGTCTGCGCGACCGGCTGCGGTCGGTGACCCGCGCCCTGATCGGACCGCTCGGCGACCAGGGCCTGCTGATCGCAAGGGAGCACTACCGGCAGGTCGGCGGCTACAGGCCGGACGTCAAGCGCGCGGAAACCCGGCTGCTGCGCCAGCTCGGCCGTTCCTCCCGCACCATGCTGCGCAGCCGGATCGTGATGGTGTAGCCCGGATATACTTGCCAAAGTCAACAGATTGGTTGATATTGGCAAGCATACGAGGTGCCCCCATGATCCCTGCTCCGTCCGACAGCCAGGTCGCGGCCGTCCGCGCCTTCAACCGCTTCTACACGCGCAAGCTCGGCGCGCTCGACCAGCATCTGCTGGACAGTCCGTTCTCGCTCGCGGAAGCACGCGTGCTGTATGAGCTCGCCCAGCACGAGGCAATTTCGGCCAAGGAGATCGGCGTCTCGCTCGGCCTCGATGCCGGCTATCTCAGCCGCATCGTCCAGAGCTTCGACGAAAAGGGCCTGATCAGCCGCACGCCCCTGCCCTCCGATCGCCGGCAGCAGCAGCTCAGCCTCACGGCAAAGGGACGGCAGGCTTTCGCCAAGCTCGACCGCAGTTCGCAGAGGGAGATCGCGGCCATGCTCGCGCCGCTCGCGCCGGAGCTTCGCGATCGGCTGGTCGGGGCGATGGCGACCATCGAGACCGCGCTGGAGCCGGCGCAGCCGCAACGCTCGCCGGTGCTGCTGCGCAGCCATCGCCCCGGCGACATCGGCTGGGTGATCGCGCGGCATGGCGCCGTCTACGCCGAGGAATATGGCTGGAACGCCGGCTTCGAAGCGCTGGTCGCGGAGATCGGCGCGCTATTCATCCGCAACTATGACCCGGCGCGCGAGCATTGCTGGATCGCGGAGCTCGCTGGCGAGCCGGTGGGCTCGATCTTCCTGGTCAAGGGCAGCGACGATGTCGCCAAGCTGCGGCTGCTGCTGGTGGAGAAGAAGGCTCGCGGGCTCGGCGTCGGACGGGCCCTGACCGAACAATGCATCCGCTTCGCGCGCGAGACCCACTACAAGACGATCGAGCTGTGGACCCAGAGCATTCTGACGGCGGCGCGTGACATCTATGCGCGCGCCGGCTTCCGCAAGATCGCCGAGGAACCGCATGCGTCGTTCGGCGTCCAGCTCATGGGCGAGACGTGGCGGCTCGAGCTGTAGCCACGCTGCTGGCGCGCTGTGCCCGGCAAGACCTACCGAGTAGTGGTCGGCCCGCGCGGGAATAATCGCCGCCAGCATCGGCGCGGCGATCGAAGGCGGCGGCGGCTTCTTGATCGTCCCGGCGAAGTGAGGCGTGAGGTGCAAGCAGCTCATGCGTCGTGCCTGCCCATCTCACTGGCCCACCCTCGGGGGTCATTCCGGGGCAAGGCCGCAGGCCTTGAACCCGGAATCCCGAGATTGTCTTGCCCGCGGCCATAGCCAGCGATTCCGGGTTCAATCGTCAGACGCGGCTGCGTCTGACGATCGCCCCGGAATGACGTAGTCGACCGCCCACTAAGCCGTTGCGCCCTGCGCCTTCGGCCGGCGCAGATGCTCGTCGAGCCGCGGCATGATCTCGACGAAATTGCACGGCCGCGTGCGGTAGTCGAGCTGGGCAGCAAGGATGCCGTCCCAGCCGTCGCGGCAGGCGCCCGGCGAGCCCGGCAGGCAGAAGATGTAGGTCGCGCCGGCCACGCCGGCGGTCGCCCGGCTCTGGATCGTCGACGTGCCGATCTTGGCGTGGCTCAGCAAATGGAAGGCGATCGAGAAGCCGTCCATGCGCTTCTCGAACAGCGGCTCGATCGCCTCCGGCGTGACGTCGCGGCCGGTGAAGCCGGTGCCGCCGGTGGTGATGACGACGTCGACGCCGGGATCGGCGATCCATGCCTTCACCACGGCGCGAATCTTCTCGACATCGTCGGTGACGATGTCGCGCGCCGCGAGCCTATGGCCCGCTGCGGTCAGGCGATCGGCCAAGGTGTTGCCTGATTTGTCGTCGGCCAGCGAGCGCGTGTCGGACACCGTGAGCACCGCGATGTTGAGGGGGATGAAGCTCTTGCTCTCGTCGATCGCCATTTCAACACCGCCCTTACAACTGCGCGTTCGCGGCGAACGTATTGCAGGCCTGCACGGAGCCCTGCTGATAGCCGATCATGAACCAGCGCTTGCGCTGCGCGGCCGAGCCATGGGTGAACGAATCCGGCACCACGCGGCCCGTCGCCTTGCGCTGCAGAGTGTCGTCGCCGATCGCGGAGGCCGTCGTCAGCGCAGCGTCGATATCGCCCTCCTCGAGGAAGCCTGGACGCTTCTTCTCCTCACGATTGACCCAGACGCCGGACAGGCAGTCGGCCTGCAGCTCGACCTTGACCTGCAGCGCGTTGGCTTCGGCCTTGCTGCCGACCTGCTGCTGCATCCGCGTCACACGCGGCAGGATGCCGAGCAGGTTCTGGACGTGGTGGCCAGCCTCATGCGCGATGATGTAGGCCGCAGTGAACTTGCAGGCGTTGCCCGAGCAGCCGCGGAAGCGGGTCTCGACCTCGCGGAAGAATCCCGTGTCGAGGAAGATCTGCCGGTCAGGCGGACAATAGAACGGCCCCATCGCCGACTGCGCCATGCCGCAGCGGCCGCCATTGGTGCTGTTGCGGAACAGCACGATCTTCGGTCCGGTGTAATTCTGGCCCGAGGCCTGGAAGATCTCGCTCCAGCGATCGTCGATCTCGCCGAGCACGCCGGCGATCATGTCGCCCATCTCGTCCTTCGGCGCGCCGGTCTTGCCCGCCGAGCGCCGCTCGGTCTGATAGGACGGCGCGCCGCCATGGCTGATCATCTCGGCGCCGCCGATCAGGATGCGCGGGTCGATGCCGAAGGCGTAGCCGATCAGGCCGAGCACGATGATGGTGCCGATGCCGAGCCCGCCGCCGCCGATCGGCAGACCCATACCGCCGCCCATCCCGCCGCCTTCGTCGCGACGGTCGTCGATGTCGTCGCTGCGACGGAAATCATCGTAACGCATGGCGGCCTTTCCTCACTGTCCTTGCGCGGCTCTGCGCGAAAATCCCAACGCGGCAAACAGGTAAAATTTCCACTGTGTTAATCAATAACCCGGCCGGCAAATTTTGCCTAGCGTGGCGCAAAAAATCCGCGCGCACGCCCCGGACCGCCAGCCCTGCTCAGATGCCCGCAGGCACGAGAAAAGCCACTCGCATCGCTGCGTTGTACCACGAGCGCGACGCATGAACGAAGGCCTCGCGACGCACCGGTGCGCGTGATGAACATGCTTGCTGAGATGCGAATAATTTTCCCGGTTAAGTCCATTTTTACTTTGCCGGGTCAATGTGTGGGCAGTCGGTTGTTAGGTCCCGCGTCGCCGACAGCGTCGCCTGAGTCAGAGTTCTTGAGTCATGGTTGAGTCGCGTCGCGGGGCGTCTGCAAGGGCGCCCCGCACTAAATTCCAGGCTCTTGAAGAGCACCGAATCATCGTCGGCGACTGCGTCGCCGAGATGTCGAAACTGCCAGCCGCATCCGTCGACCTGGTGTTCGCAGATCCGCCCTACAATCTGCAGCTCAAGGGTGAGCTCAAACGTCCCGACGAATCGCAGGTCGATGCGGTCAACGACGATTGGGACAAGTTCTCCTCGTTCGCCGCGTATGACGACTTCACGCGCGCCTGGCTGCTCGCCGCGCGGCGCGCGATGAAGCCGAGCGCGACGATCTGGGTGATCGGCTCCTATCACAACATCTTCCGCGTCGGCGCGATCATGCAGGATCTCGGCTTCTGGATCCTCAACGACATCGTCTGGCGCAAGTCGAATCCGATGCCGAACTTCCGCGGCCGCCGGTTCACCAACGCGCATGAGACCATGATCTGGGCCGCGCGCGACGAGAAGGCGAAGGGCTACACCTTCAACTACGAAGCGCTGAAGGCGTCCAACGAGGACGTGCAGGCGCGCTCGGACTGGCTGATCCCGCTGTGCACCGGCGAGGAGCGGCTGAAGGACGGCGACGGCAAGAAGGTTCATCCGACGCAGAAGCCGGAAGGCCTGCTGGCCCGGGTGCTGCTGTCGTCATCGAAGCAGGGCGATCTGGTGATCGATCCGTTCAACGGGACGGGTACGACCGGCGCCGTGGCAAAACGCCTCGGGCGCCGCTACATCGGCTTCGAGCGTGACAAGGTCTATGCGGAAGCGGCAGAACGACGCATCGCGGCGGTCGAGCCTCTCCCGGCGGAGACGCTCGCACCGTTCATGACGGCGCGCGAGGCGCCGCGGGTGGCGTTCTCTGAATTGATCGAGCGCGGCATGATCGCGCCCGGCGCCAAGCTCGTCGACTCCAAGCGGCGTTACGGCGCGCTGGTGCGCGCCGATGGCGCCATCATGCTCGGCGACAAGGTCGGCTCGATCCACCGCATCGGCGCGGTCGCCCAGGGGCTGCCGGCCTGCAACGGCTGGACGTTCTGGCACGTCGAAACCAAGGGCGGCCTGAAGCTGATCGACGAATTGCGCGCCGAGATCCGCTCCGAGATGACCGCCGCCTGAGGCGTTACGACCTGCGGCGTCCCTGTCCGGAATAGCGCGCCAGGAGGTCCTCGACCTCGTATTGATCGTCGTAGCGCACATCGTCGCGCGGCACCACCGACAGCTGCGCCGCGCGCTGCGGCTCGCGGCGCATCGCGGACGTCGGATGGAAGTCGTCCACCGGCGGCAGGTGCATGCGGTCGAGCTCCGGCTCGGTCGGCCAGCGCGAGACGTACCGCGCCGCGGCCGGCTCGATGCGCAATTGCCGTTTCGCTCGGGCCCGCGCCAGCAGCACGCTCGTGGAGAAACCGGCCACCGCGACCGCGCCGAGGAAGGCGAACAGCCGGGTCCGCGCCGCATCGTCCGGCACGCCGCCCACGGAGGTGAGCGGAGCGACGTCGGCGACCGCCGGCGATGCCATGACGGACGCGGCCGTCTCGGCTGGTGCTGCATCGCTCGAGGCCGCGGCGAGCGTCATGGTTGATGGACGCGGCGGCGGCGCGGGCTGCGTCTGCAGCGTGCCGGACGAATCCGGCCAACGCGTCGCAACGGCGGAATCGCTCGCAACGGCCTCCGCCGTGTCGACCACCGGCGCCGAGCTCAACGGCTCAGGACCTGCCGGAGCCATCGCGCTGGACGGCGCTGCCGCCGGCGCCGCGACGGCCGGAAACGCGGCGACCGGCGGGAACACGCCGGACGCGCGTGCGCCCGCGCTCGGGACCGCAGGCGCGGTCTTCATGTCGTCGGCGGATTGAGACGATTGGATTTCCGCACGCGCATCGGCCGCGGACGACGACAGCGTCGTGCGATCCCGATGCGAGGCCAGCTTGCGGGTGACGAGCGAGGCGCCCTGCGAAGCGCGATCATCGTCGCGCAGATACCAGCACTGCTTCTTCGTCGTACGATCGACGCGATAGAACCAATGCTTCCCTGCCGGAGTCCCCCCAGGCTTCGCAAGGCATTCGTCAGCAGCCGATGCCGGTTTAAACTCGATTGCCACCGCAGCCGCTCCCGCCAGCGCAGCGGCAGCAACACACGGCAACAAACTCGCCGTTCGATTCGTCATCAGACCTCCGACGATTCAACGCGCCCCCGATGCGCCGTTTCGGCGATGACTTCGTTCGGAATAAGGCTGCTCAGGTTCCATTTGTCGAAACAATGTTAGAACGACGGTGTCCTTTGGATGCGTTCTAATTTTTTCGGGCTGTTTTGTCGCAGCAACAGCGGGAATAGCCGCAGATGCGGCGCTTCATCGGCGACGTCGCGATCGCGACAACACGCGGATGTGAGACGGCGCGCACAGGAAAATTATGCACGCCAACCATCGCAAGCAGCTCGCGCTCGCAATGATCGACCGCAACTATGCGCGACGAAGGCAATCGTTCAACCTTCGACTACACGCGGACAAATCTCCGCGCCAAGGTTGATTGGCACAATGGCAGACGAGGTGGCTGCGGCCATCAGCACGGCCATCGCGCTCATTGTATTGCGAAGCGTTCGGACAATGACCAAGCTACCGAGCGGGATCGCGACCCAGCGCAGCCTGCTTCATCATCTTCGACAGCGCCCTCTCGACCAGCTCGCGCGTGTACGGCTTCTGAATCACAGGCGCCGCCGACAGCTCTTCCGGAATCGGCGCGCGCTCGCCATAGCCGGTGGCGAACATGAAGGGCACGCCGAGCTCCTTCAACCTGTGCCCGACGGGAAGGCTGCTCTCCGCGCCCAGGTTGATGTCGAGCAGGGCGAAGCTCGGCACCGCGCGCTCGATCGACTTGAGCGCCTGGTTCACTGAGGCGGCCGTGTCGACATGGCGTGCGCCGAGCTCGAGCAGGATCACTTCGGCGCCCATCGCGATGATCAGATTGTCCTCGACGATGAGCGCGGTGCCGGAGAGCTGCGGCATCTGCTCATCCTTGGCCTGATGACGCGACGGCGCGCCGGTCAGCGCCGGGACCATCTGCACGAAATTGGCGGGGATCACGAAGCGCGCCTGCACGCCGAGCAGGTCGAAGCGGATCTCGGCATCGCCCTTCAGATCGAACGGCACCGAGCGCTCGATGATCGTGGTGCCGAAGCCGCGCCGCGACGGCGGCTGCACCGGTGGCCCGCCGCTTTCCTTCCAGTCGATCACGAGGCTCGATCCCGGATCGAGCCTCCAGATCACCTGGACCTGTCCGGTGGAATCGGCGAGCGCGCCATATTTCGCCGAGTTGGTCATCATCTCGTGCACGACGAGCGCGAGCGTCGCGAACGCCTTCGGGTCGAGCGCAACATCTGGACCTTCCATCCTGACACGCCCGGCCCGCGCGCCGAGATAGGCCCCCGCCTCCGACTCCAGCAGATGGCGCAGCGCCACGGGCGCCCAGTTCAGATTGGTGATCTGGTCGTGCGCCCGCGCCAGCGCCTGGATGCGGCCGCCGAGCACGGACGCGAACTCCTCGACCGACGTCGCCGTGTCCTTGCTCTGCGCGACCAGGCCGCGCACGAGACTCAGGATGTTGCGGACACGGTGATTGAGCTCGGCGATCATCAGCTCCTGCCGCTCCTGCGCGCCGCGGCGCTCGCGCGCGGCGAGCTCGGACAATTGCAGGATCACTTCCAGAAGCGTGACGCGCAGGCTCTCGGCGATGCGTAAGTCAGCCGTCGTCCATGGCTTCGATTGTCCGGCCACCGTCTGCTGCCACAGCTCGAAGCTCTTGCGCGGCGTCAGCCGGGCGCCGAGCGGCCCCTCGGCATAGGTCTTGTTGGGGTCGCCCGCCCACTTCACCGAGCGCAGCACCTCGCGGCGGAAGAAGATCAGGCAGTCGCGCGGCGTGCGCGAGATCGGGATCGCCAGGAAGCCCGCGGCACGATCGCGGAACGCCTCGCCGGCGGCGTAGATCTTGGCGATCTCGGCGCTGGCGCAGATGCGTCCCGGCGACGTCCGGTTGATGAAGCCGATGAGGTCCTGCACCTCCTCCGCGGTCGGTGTCTCCCCGTCGAGCGTGATCTCGTCGTCCGACCATACCGCAAGGCCGTCGCACTCGATCATCTCGCGATAGTCGGCGACGAACTCCAGAATCGCGCGCTTGCTGTGCGCCTGCGCCGCCGCGCGCTCGATCAGCCGCTCCTGGATCTGGTGGGCGCGGTTCTCATAGGCGACGTCGGTCTCGCGCTCGCGCGCCTCGAGCAGCCAGGAATACATCTGGCCGAACAGCTCGGCCGCGGTCCGCTTCTCGAACGACAGATGGCGCGGCGAATAATGGTGGCAGGCGAACAGCCCCCACAGTTTGCCGTCGCGCAGGATCGAGACCGACATCGACGCCGCGACGCCCATGTTGCGCAGATATTCGATGTGAACGGGCGAGACCGCGCGCAGCACGCTCATCGACAAATCGAGCAGGCCGGCATTGTGCGTCGGGCTCGACATCACCGGCGACGGCGCGGCGTTGATGTCGGCGATGATGCGCAGCCAGTTGCGTTGATACAGCTGCCGCGCCTGCCGCGGAATATCGGAGGCGGGATAGTGCAATCCGAGAAAGGGCTCGAGGCCGGAGCCCGCCGTCTCCGCGATGACCTCGCCCGAACCATCCGGATGAAAGCGATAGACCATCACGCGGTCAAAGCCGGTCAAGAGCTTGAGCTGGCGCGCAGCCTCCTGCGCGAGGTCCGTCATTCCCGTCGTCTTGCGAATGCGGCCGAGCATCAGCCGCACCAGCTCGCCCGAATTGACGCCGGGCTCGATCAGGCTGGGCTCGGCCTCGACAATCAGATAGGCGCTGGAAAAATGGATGGCGAGGTCGAACAGCTTGCCGTGCCCCTGCAGATCGACCCCGAACACGCGCTCGACCGCATCGGGCCCGCTCAGATAGTCCACGCGCGCGCGGATCGCCGTCGCGGCGCTCTCGGATAAGACGAGCGCGAGCGGCTTGTGCAGCAGCCAGCTCAGGTCGCCGCCGAGAAAGTCCGGCGCGTTCTCCGAGGCCATGCAGATCGTGAAGTCGGACACCAGCGCCAGCAGGAAGCCGAACGGCTGGACGCGGCCGGGCACATGGATCGGCTCGCGATCGCAATTGGTGAGATTGACGGGCTCGTTCATGCTGCTGCCATCGCCGTCGCAAACATCGCGAACGCGGCGTGGGCACTCGCAATCACCCTGGCGTCCTCGCCGGGCGCAAGCCGCTCTTCCGCGAGTCGTGACAGGAAGCTGCGCCACAGCCCCTGCCCCGCGCCATGACGCAGATAGCGTGTCGCCCGCCGCACGCGGGGATCAGCGGAGGCCGCCACGATGCGCAGCAGATAGACCGCTCCGAGCCGCGATCCCTCCAGGACATAGAGCGTGCCGAGGACCGAGGGACGATCCAGCGTCGGCACCGGCACGTCGACCGGAACGTCGTGACCGTCGAGATCGGCAAGATCGATGCGAATCGCATCCGAGCGCCGCCGCTGCGGCCAATCGTCGAGCACGGCACCCGCGCCGCAGCGGTCGAGCATCTGCTCCAGCGGCAGCAAAGCGGCCGCGCTCGCCTGCAGGAAGCGGCGATAATGCGCCGTCGTCGTCAGGTCGAACCGGCCGAGGCGCTCGTCCAGCGCGTGGTGGGCCGCAGAGGTCGCGACCTTCAATCTCTCGCGGATGCCCTCGCTGCCAACGGCGCGAAATGGGTCATCGGAAATGGCAGCCAGCGACATCAAGGAGCTCAGAACAAGGGGGATGGGCCGCAGGCGCGCCACGGCCTCATGCAACGTCGCGGCAGCGGGTGGGTTCCGGGCCGGCGGCCTTTTTTTCACTCCGGATCCAACCTCGCCTTCCGGGCGAAGTTCCGCTTGGCCCCCCCCTCCCTCCGATGGTCTCAGCGACTCCCGGAGGTCACGGCTGATGGCGGACCCAGCACGGTCTCGATCAGCAGCGTGTCGCAGTACTCGACCCATTCGGTGATGCGGCCGTCGGCCAGCCGGAGCACGTTGCAATAGCTGTTGTTGTAGGCGCGGCCGTCGGAGGTCGTGTTGCGGCCGTGGGCCTGGACGACCACGTATTCGCCTTCGGCGATCAGCCGCAGCGGAATCGTGGTGATGCGGCCGAGCCGCGTCCGCAGCGGTGCGAACAACTCGGCGAGGACGGTGTCCTTGCCGTCGAAGCTGCGCGACCACGATCCGCTGCCCATGATGACGAAGCGGAAATCGTCCGATAGATGCGCCAGCAGCGGCTGCGGGTCGCTGTTGGCCAGCGCATCGAACACGTGCTGCACGATCTGCTTGTTGTGACGGCTGGTGGCTTCCACAGTGCTCACTGGTGCTTCTCCCTCGCATTCGGTCAATGGCGCATCAGCCGGCCCGCCTGAGCGAGGCCGGAAAGGGTCCCAGCACCGCTTCGGTCAATGCCGAGTCGCAATATTCGCGGATCTCGACGATGCGCCCTTCGCGCAGCCGGAAGATCAGGCAATAGTCGTTGTTGTAGGCCTGCCCTGCTTTGGTACGCATCTCGCCCTTGCCTTCGACGACGACGACATCGTCCTCGGCGATGAAGCGCAGCGGAATGGTGCGGCGTCCCTCCGCGAGCAGGCTGCCGAGGTGGCCGTGGAGATTGCGCAGCAGCGCAGCCTTTCCCCTGATCGTCTGTGACCACGAGTATTGGCCTGTGATCACCATGGTGACGTCGTCGGCGATCGCCGCGACATAGGCCGCGCGGTCACCGGCGGCGGCCTTCGCGAGCAGTTCCTGCATCCATAGCTTGTTGGCGCTGGCGGTCATGACATCGTCTCCTCGATCTGGCGCGACACGAGGGAGCATGCGGCACGACTCCGCATTCTTCCAATCGATATGGAATATGATATCAATTCACCTGATGAATTTAGCCGCGCTCGATCTCAACCTGCTGGTGGCGCTCGACGCGCTGCTCCGTGAAAGCAGCGTCAGCCGGGCCGCGTTGCGCATCGGCCTGTCCCAGCCGGCGGCCAGCCACGCGCTGCAGCGGTTGCGCGATCTGCTCGGCGATCCCCTGCTGGTGCGGACGGGCGCGCGCATGGAGCTGACCCCACGGGCGCTTGCGCTGCAGGCGCCGCTGGCGCAGGCGCTGGACCAGGTGCGCGGCCTGTTCACGCCAGATGTGTTCGACGCCGCCAGCAGCGAGCGCCAGTTCCGGCTGATGATGCCCGATCTTGCAGTCGAGCTGCTGATGCCGTCCCTGATGGCCAAGGTGACTCGAGCCGCACCCAATGTGCGCATCGATGTCGTGCCCTGGCGAGGACCTGCGATCTTCCATGCCGAGTTCGCGCGCACCATCGACATGGTGATCTCGATCGGCAACGCCTTCAAAGGCTTTCACCGCCAGCTGCTCTACACCGACAGCGATGCGCTGGCAGTGCGCCGCGGTCATCCCGCCGGCTCACGTCTGTCCAGGCGCGAGACGTTCCTGTCGGCGCGGCATGTCGCCGTCGTGCTGCGCGGCCAAAGCGAGGACCTGATCGACAACTGGCTGCGCAGCAAGGGCTGGGAGCGGCGGATCGCGCTGGTCGTGCCGAGCTATATCGAGGCGCTGCATGTCGCGGCGCGCACCGATCTCGTCGCCTTCGTGCCGCGCCGCCTGATATCGGCACTGGCGCGGCCGTTGTCGCTGGCAACCGTGACGCCGCCGCTCGATCCCGGCATCGACGAGCAATACATGTTCTATCCGACGCGGGCCCAGGTCGAGCCGGGCTCGATCTGGCTGCGCACGCTGATGCTGGAGACCGGGCGCGCGCTCGGCGGCGCACCACCACGCGCAACGAAAGGAAGATGAACGGGCGATGCGGCCACCGTTCAGCGCGCGCATTCCGCGGACGAGATCGTCAGGCCGAGACCTCGGCGAGCGCCTTCTGCACGGCCGGCCGTTCGGCCATGCGCTTGAAATGCGCGGCGACCTTCGGGAAGGCATTGATGTCGACGCCGTCGCCTTCCAGCCATTGCGCGATCGTGAACAGATAGGGATCGCCGATCGTGTACTGTTCACCCATCACCCAGGGACCGCGCAGCATCTTCTCCTCGATCAGCGCGAAACAGGCGCCCATTGTCTCCGGCACCTTCCTCTTCATGTCGGCGAAGGAGGATTCCTCGGTCGCCCAGCGATAGCCGCGCATCTTGTGCGCGTGGGCGATGTGGACCGTCGAGCAGAGATAAGCGGTGAACGACTGCACCTCGGCGAAGGCGAAGATGTCGTCGAGCGGTGCAAGCCGCGCCTGCGGGAAACGCTGCGCGATATAGGCGAGCATCGCGGGGGTCTCGGTCAGGATGCCCTGCTCCGTCACCAGCGCCGGCACCCGCCCCTTGGGATTGACCGCAAGATACTCGGGGCTGTTCTGCTGGTTGGTCTTGAAGCTGAGCTTCTCGACCGCGTAGGCAGCGCCGGTCTCGGCCAGCGCGATGTGGGAGGCGAGCGCGCAGGTGCCCGGCGCGACATAGAGCTTGAGCATGATGTTCCCCGACGAGACGAGACGCGAACCTAGCGGCGGCGGCATCGGCCGTCCATCCCGCTGGCGAGAGAACACGTCTGCGTGGCCAGCATGCGCTGGCCGCCGCATGAGGTGAGTTCGGTCAACCGCCGGTCAGAGCGGCGCCACGTCCATCGTATGTACGGCCGTCGGGAAGTAGCGGAAGCCGTCCCCGGCCTTGCCGATGTGTCCGATGCCCGGCCACGGGAAGTGATAGCCGAGAATCCGCGTCCGGTTGGCGGCGAGCATGTCGAGCACGCGGACGCGGGTCTTGGCGGCCTGCTTCGGATCGGTGTCGTAGGCGAACTCGATCAGCGGCTTCTCGATCAAGAGCACCGGGTGATGCGAGATGTCGCCGATGTAGCACAGCTGGTCCTTGCTCGACTGGATCAGGAAAATGGTGTGCCCGACCGTGTGACCCGGCGTGAACATCGCCTGCACGCCCGGCAGGAACTCCTGGCCGTCCTTGAAGAAGGTGATGCGGTCCTTGACGGGCATGAGGTTGCGCACCGCCTGCTCGTAGAACGCCTTGTAGTTGGGGCCGACCTTGGCCTCGTCCGTCCAGAAGGCGAAGTCGGCCTCGGAAATGAACAGCTCGGCATTGGGGAAGCTTGGCTTGCCGTCGGGGCCGATCACGCCGCCGCAATGGTCGATATGGGCGTGCGTCATGACCAGGGCATCGACGTCCTTGGCCTCGATGCCGGCCTGCTTCAACGTCATCAGCATCTTGCCGGTGGTGTCGCCGAACAGCTTCGAGACGCCCATGCCGTTGTCGAAAATGATGATCTTGTCGCCGGTGTTGAGCACCAGGATGTTCTGCTCCAGCGTCGCCGCGCCGACCGGCAGAAAGTTGCTGGTCAGCATCGCATCGAGATCGCCGGGTGAAATTCCGAGGAACGCCGCATGGGGATCGCCGAGCGGCAATATGCCGTCCGAGATGATGGTGGCCTCGGCCGCGCCGAGCTTGAAGCGGAAGAAGGTCGGCGCCTGCGTGTTCAGGAACGGGCCCTTGGCAAGGACGGGAGAGCTGGCCAGTCCCGTCAATCCATAGAGCCCCGCGGCCGCGCCGACACCCAGCAGCGAACGACGTGAGACAACAGCGTTCGTCATGCACACCTCCCCTTGTATGATGTTGTTCTGGCGAAGCTCGTGTTGATCCGAGCCGTTGATCGATAACTCTTCGTCGTCGCGTAACATGTGTTCGCGCCGCACACAAAAGATGCAAGGCGAAGCAACACAATCTCAGATTATCTACATCCGCATTCGCTGGGCAATGAAAAAGATTCAACGCTGCGGTCACCAAACAGACACGCCGAACCTGCGCCGCGGCACGGCGTCAGCTCACGGCCCGCTTCTTCAAAAAATAAATATCTTGCGCTTTATCGGAAACGATGATTATCTCCTGCCCAACCCGCCTCACTGCAAGGGGCGTAGCGCGCGATCGTCACGACACGCGAGGCGGGGATGCGGTGGCCGCAAGGATCGCAGCGTCCTCTCACGGGGGCGCGGACGAACGATGTCTTGCGGACGCGAAGTCGCAGCGTCCTGACACCCCGAAGCTGGTGTCC